>DDLT01000271.1 GCA_002340265.1 Lentisphaeria bacterium UBA2565
CGGTCACTATACGCCGGAATCGGTTGGTGACTTTGTAGCTGGTCCGAGTCACGTACTTCCTACAGGTGGAGCTGCGAAATATTTCTCAGGTTTGACTGTAGAACACTTCTATCGCCGAATGAGCGTCGTCAGTTATACCAAGTCGGCATTGAAAGAAGAGCTTTGGGCGGTTGAAGAGATTGCTAAAAATGAAGGGCTCGATGCCCACGGTTATGCGGCCGCGGTAAGATTTGAATCTGAATAATTATGTTGAGTATTAGCACAAAATACAAAAATGTATAATTTTATAAATGCTTCGTCATGTCATGTGATGAAGCATTTTTTGTATGGAGAAAACAATGCCTAAGATTTATGATGAAAAACGAATAGGCGAGGGCAAATGGATTGTCCTTGATCTAGTTAAATATACTGATAGATTCGGTGCAGATCGAGACTGGGAAGTGGCACGACGCGTTAACGCGGCTGGAGCTGTTGGAATTATTGCTACATTGAAACCGTCGAACTCGATGGTTTTCATCCGACAGTATAGAGTGCCGATGAATGCATACGTAATCGAATGTCCAGCGGGTCTTGTTGATCATGGTGAAACAGTTGAAAGTACTGCAGTTAGAGAGCTTTATGAAGAAACTGGATATTCTGGAAAGATCACAAGAATTCTTCCGCCGGTTTGCAGTTCCCCCGGTTTTACGGATGAAACCATTGCACTGGTTTTGATGGAGATTGATGAAAATGCTTCTGAAAATCAGAATGTGATTCCTGCTCTGGAACCAGGCGAAGATATTGAGACGATTATCGTTCCAGAAAATGAGTTGGAAACTTTTATCAATTCGGCAATTGACCGCGGTGACAGAGTTGATGCGAAGATTATGAGTTGGCTCATTGCAAAACTGAATTGGTAGTTTTATACAAAAATGTATCTTAGTTTTTGCTTGTTAGTACATTTTTGTATTATTTTGCTGTTTGGTAAAAAACTTTTTTTTGGCTGATTAATTAATTTTGAGGCTGTTTTAATTATTTTTAGAGTTTTTTCAAAGTTGGCACGCTGGTTGCTTTACTGTGGGCGTGTGAATTTTAGAATTAATTAAATTGATATAACATTAAAGAAATCCTATTGGAGAAACACTATGACTATGTCACAAAGAAAGAGTGCTCTAGCGACTATCGCGGCACGTCCATCAGAAGCACCAGTTAACGAAGGTCTTGATGTATCATCTATCTACGGCCAGAACGTATACTCTCTCAAGACTATGCGTGAAGATCTACCCAAATCTGTTTACAAGAAATTGGTAGCAACTATCCAGAAAGGTGAACCGATTGCATCTGATATCGCATGTGAAGTTGCAAACGCAATGAAACGCTGGGCGATCTCTAAAGGCGCTACACACTTCACTCACTGGTTCCAGCCACTTACTGGCGCAACTGCTGAGAAACATGACTCTTTCATCGAACCTGATCACCAGGGCGGCGTAATTCTAGAATTTAAAGGTGGTAACCTTGTTCAGGGTGAGCCTGATGCATCTTCTTTCCCTAACGGTGGTCTTCGTGCAACATTTGAAGCACGTGGTTATACTGCATGGGATCCAACATCTCCGGCGTTCATCAAAGAATCTAAAACTGGTTCTACTCTATGTATTCCTACTGTTTTCTGTTCTTATACTGGTGAGTCACTAGATAAGAAAACGCCGCTGATGCGCTCTCTACAGGCTCTATCTACACAGGCTAAACGTGTTCTTTCATGTTTTGGTGAAGATAGCGAAGGTTCAATTAGCGTAAGTGTTGGTCTTGAGCAGGAGTACTTCCTAGTTGATAAAGCGCTTTTCATGTCTCGTCCTGACCTAGCTCAGTGCGGACGTACACTTTTCGGTGCGGCTTCTGCTAAGCACCAGCAGATGGATGACCACTACTTCGGAGCAATTCGTCCACGTATCATTGGATTCATGGAAGAAGTTGACAAAGAGCTATGGAAACTTGGTATTCCTTCAAAAACTCGCCACAATGAGGTTGCTCCTGCGCAGTTCGAAATCGCTCCTGTTTTCGAATCTTGTAACTGGGCTGTTGACCAGAACATGATGACAATGGAAGTGCTGCGTACAGTTGCTGACCGCCACGATCTAGTTTGTCTAACACACGAAAAACCATTCGCAGGTATCAATGGTTCTGGTAAACACAACAACTGGTCTATCGTATCTCCATCTGGCAAAAACCTTCTTGATCCGGGTACAAACCCACATGACAACGCACGCTTCCTAACAGTTCTATGTGCTATCATTAAAGCTGTTAATGAGTACCAAGGTCTACTACGTATGTGTGTAGCTTCTGCGGGTAACGATCACCGTCTAGGTGCTAACGAAGCTCCTCCAGCGATTATCTCTATCTTCCTAGGTGACCAGCTTCACGATATTATCGAGCAGCTAGAGCAGGGTGGTGCGACTTCTTCTAAGTCTGCGGCATCTATGCACGTTGGTGTTGACGCGCTTCCAACATTCCCTAAAGATACTACTGACCGTAACCGTACTTCACCATTCGCCTTCACAGGTAACAAGTTTGAGTTCCGTGCAGTTGGTTCCAACCAGTCTGCTGCTGGTCCAAACACTGTTCTAAACACAATCGTTGCATCTGCTCTTGATGAGATCGCAACAGTTCTTGAAGGTGCAACTGAAGAAAACTTCAATCAGGTTCTTCAAGATCTTCTACAGAAAATCGTTAAAGAGAACAAACAGATTCTTTTCAACGGTGATGGTTATACTGATGAGTGGAAAAAAGAAGCTGTTGAACAGCGTGGTCTTCTAAACCTTGTAACTTCTCCGGAAGCTTACGAAGTGCTTAAGAAGCCTGAATACATCGACGTGTTCAACAAATACTCTGTACTATCTCCTGCTGAGCTTGAGTGTCGCTACGAAGTTCACACTGAAGTTTACGCTCAGATCATCGAGATCGAAGCTCAGATGACTTACGAAATGGCTAAGACTATGATTCTTCCTGCGGCTCTATCACAGGTTGAGACTCTAGCTTCTAACCTGACTTCACTAAAAGGTCTGGGTATTACAGCTGGTACTGCAACTCTAACTGCTTCTCTAGAGAAAGTAGGCGGACTTGTTGACGCTCTAGGTTCTGCAATTGCTGATCTTGAGCCACTAGTAGGTTCTCACGACACTCCAGTTGTGATTGCTAAAATGAACGCTGTTCGTGATGCTGCTGACGCGATTGAAATCGAAGTTGCAGATGACAAATGGCCACTAGCTAAGTACTCTGAGCTACTATTCCAGTACTAATACGATTTCGGTAAGTCCTCGGACTTACCGAGTTTTAATCATGCGTGCTTCTTCTCACATGAGAAGAGCCCGCCTGAATAGTTTACAAAAAAGCCTTCTCCGGACTTTCCCGGAGAAAGCTTTTTTTATATAGAGTTATTAAAAAGTAAGCTACACAATTGAGCGAAGAGCATTTTCAAAACTAGTTAGCTCAGGATAAATTTTTATTTCCTGAAGTTTCGATGTATTAAGGTGGCAATCGTATGGACGAATGACTCCATCTTTGGGTGGCTCGTTCGCTGGATGTGCAGTTACTGTTTTGTTTAAAACCTTTGCCATTAACTGCACCATTTTGTACTTTGTGAGTGCTTCGTTGCTAGAAAAGTGATAAATGCCGGATTCGGCTTTTTGGCTAAGCAGTATCAAAGCTTTTGCGATATCGGTGGTAAGTGTCGGGTAGCGAATCGCCCAGTTATCGACTTCACCTTTAGATTCAATCATGTTAACTAGAGTCGTAACCGCACTTTCGTTTAGGTTGTTGGTCGGACCATAAAGAATTGGCACGCGAAGTACAACGCCTTGTCGAGCCTTTAGTACTTCCTTTTCTCCTGCAAGTTTGGTTTTTCCGTAGAAGTTGATCGGGTTTGGTTGGTCATCAACAGAGTAGGGCGCATCAGAACCGTCAAAGACGTAATCGGTGGAAATATAAATCAACTTGAAGCCGAACTCATCAGACAGTTCTGCAAGTTTACGAGTGGCAGACACATTTAACTCTTCAGCCTGTTCAGGTTTGTCAGAACAGACATCCGGCTTGCGTTCCGCCGCACAGTGAACTATCACATCAGGTTTTGTCGATTTCACAAAGTCATAAACTGCCTGTGAATTTGTCAGATCGATTTTGTGAAGCACACCATCAGTACGTGAAAAACAAGTTCCGACTGTTTCGGGAAACTGTTCTGTAAACAGACGAAAAACCTCTCGTCCCAATAAACCTGATGCCCCAGTAATAATTGTCTTCATATGTCGCTGTCGCTCCTGAATTACGCTTCGCTGAGCTATGCTCGTTTCACTCGTTGAGTTACGGGACTCCGCCCCTGAATTATGTCGTATCGCTCCTGAGTTATACTTCGCTGACTCAGCCCTAAACAACTACGAGTTTGTTTACTGATAACTACTTACTGTTAACTGCTAACTGTTCAGCCATGTGTCTGGACAGGCGTCGGATGGCATTCTCCAGTCACCGCGCGGTGAAAGGGCAATGGTTCCTACTTTCGGACCGTCTGGAATGCAACTGCGCTTGAACTGTTGCGAGAAGAAGCGTTTCACAAACAGCTGATGCCATTCGATGATCTTTTCGAACTCATATTTGTCTTTGAACGCTTCGGCAGCTAAGAAACAGATCTTTTCAGCAGAAGGTCCGTACTTGACAGTGTGATATAGGAAAAAGTCGTGAAGTTCGTAAGGTCCAATCTTCTCTTCGGTTTTCTGTTTAATTTCACCAGCTTCATCCGGTGGAAGAAGTTCCGGCGAAATTGGTGTATCAATCACATCGTATAGAAGTTCTTTTAGAGAACGCTCTGCTTCAACCTTCTGATCATTGCTGTGATCTGCCACCCATTGTACAAGATACTTAATCAATGTTTTTGGAACAGAACAGTTGACGGCATACATTGACATGTGATCGCCATTGTAAGTTGACCAACCAAGTGCGATTTCTGAAAGGTCGCCTGTACCAATCACAATTCCGCCTTCTTTGTTCGCCACATCCATCAACACCTGTGTACGTTCACGTGCCTGCACGTTTTCGTAAGTGATGTCGTGAACTGTTGGATCTTGGCCAATATCTTTGAAATGTCCGATGCAGGCATCTTTGATAGAGATTTCGCGGAAGTCAGCACCAAGTTTTTTGCAAAGTTCAACCGCATTGTTGTAAGTGCGGTCGGTTGTGCCGAATCCCGGCATCGTCACCGCAATCAAGTCTTTCATCGGTTTGTTCAGCATCTTGTAAGTTCTGTGTGCCACAAGAAGAGCAAGAGTCGAATCTAATCCACCAGAAATACCGATAACACTTTTTACATTTGGACCGATATGTTCCAGTCGCTTAGCTAGTCCGGCGGTTTGAATGTTGAAAATCTCTTCGCAGTTTTCAGAACGTTTTTCAGGGTTTGAAGGAACAAATGGATGCGGATCAATGTAACGATTTAGAATACTAGGCTGATTTATTCCGCGCAGGTGGACAATCTGATAGTTGCTGGCAATGTTGTCGTTGTACGAACTTTCTGCTAGGCGTGTGTAAGTTAGGCGTTGACAGTCAAGGTCTGCATACATCAATTCCGACTTACGATTAAAACGCTTGTTTTCAGCAATGATTGTTCCGTTTTCTGCAATCATCGCGTGCCCGCCGTAAACGACATCAGTTGTCGATTCGTGAACACCGGCAGAAGTGTAAACATAAGCACCAATACAGCGTGCCGACTGATTTACCACAAGATTTCGACGGTAGTCGGCTTTTGCTACCAAATCGTTACTTGCTGATAGATTGAAGATGACGTTTGCGCCAGCCATTGTGTGATACGAACTTGGTGGAACGACATTCCAGAAATCTTCACAGACTTCGATTCCGAAAGTTAGGTAACGATCTGCTTGGAAGACAATTTGATCGCCAAAAGGAACCAAATCACCGTTGAGTTCAAGTTCATCACAGGTATTATGACCTGGCGTAAACCAGCGTTTTTCATAATACTCTTTATAGTTTGGAAGATAAGATTTTGGAACTACACCAATCACTTCGCCACCGTGAATTGCTACCGCACAGTTGTAAAGACGGTTAATGTGGAAAAGCGGAGCACCGACAATGATTACCACACCCAAATCTTCGGAAACTTTACAGATGTGACGGATAGACTGATTCACCGCATCGAGTAACGGAGATTGGCAGAATAGGTCGGCACAGCTGTAACCCGTGATACTTAGCTCAGGAAATACCACCACAGAGGTGTTTTTGTTTTCAGCTTTTACAGCCAGTTTAACAATTTCGTTTGTGTTGAATTCCACGTCGCCGACTTTGACTTGTGGAACCGCACAGGCTACTCGATAAAATCCGTACATATCACTTTCCTTTTCTTAGATTGGCTGACTGAACCAGTTTATCGCAAAGTTCCGGGAATGAAAGTCCGGCGACAGCGGCAGATTTCGGCAGAAGGCTGCTGGCTGTAAAACCGGGAATGGTGTTCCCTTCGATAAAGAAAATTTCTTCGTCGCGTATGATAAAATCCATTCTGGTCATATCACGACATTTAAACACGTTATAACATTTAACAGCCTCTTTTTGAGCTGCTTTTTGAATCTCTTCTGATAACCTTTTCGGTGGACAGTTATATTCTGTATGACCATTTTCGTGAGCGTACTTTGCATCCAGGTCGAAAAGGTCACCCGGCGGAATAATCTCCACAACCGGCATTGCTTCATTTAGAACCACACCAACCGCAATTTCGGTGCCTTCGATAAACTCCTGAATAATTGCCGCACTATCTGTTTTGAACACTTTTGCTAAAGCATTGTTCCAGTCACTTAGCTCTTTTACCATCGAAAGTCCGAAAGATGAACCTTGTCGAGCCGGTTTTACGACGACAGGAAGTGTGAGCTCTTTTGGGAAGTCAGCATTCACATCGGTAATGGTAATACCTTTCGGCATTCTGATATTGTTTGTTTCAGCAATTTGGGCCGTTTGGTTTTTGTCCATTAATACATCACTAGCCAGACTGTCACATCCGACATAGAAGATATTTGCCTCTTCCAGAAGCTTTTGAATTTGTCCATCTTCTCCAAATTCACCGTGTAACACCGGAAATACACAATCCGACTCTGACGGAATTGCAGGAAGTTCATTTGCTTTTAAATCAACTTCTGTGACATCGTGGCCTGCTTCGCGAAGTGCATTGGCGACGGCTGTGCCTGACTCCAGAGAAATATCACGCTCAAGCGAAACGCCGCCCATAATTACGGTGACGTGCAAAGGATTAGATGTTTTAAAACTCATTTATTCTTCTTTTCCAGGTTTTACTAAACAAAACAGACTTGCTACAAAACTGTACATCACAGTTAATGGTATATTCTTGGTTAAAATTCCGGCGGTAACTGAAACTGCAATGATAAACAGTTTTCCAATCCATCCGGACTTTAGAAATATGTTTATCAGCATCACACTGAAAACAGCGGCAAGAACCCAGGCAACCAGTTGTACATTCTCACTATTCATCGTCAACCCTCCACATTTCTGTTTTTAAGTTTTAGAATTTTAGTTCCAACAAAAACGTTGTCTGTGAAGATAATAGATGAAGAGCCGATATTCACGGTGTATATACAAAAAAACTCAGTCCGAAGACTGAGTTAAAAGTGGCAGGGTAGCAGGGATTCGAACCCCGATTACAGGTTTTGGAGACCCGTGCTCTACCATTGAACTACTACCCTGTGTAAAGTGTAATCATGTTCGTTGTTGAACGGCTTTAAAGTAGCGAAATGAATGGGCTTTGCAACCTCAAAAAAAGCAAATTTTGAACTTAAATGATATTCAGTTTTGTAACTCTTTAAAAACGTAGAAACTACGACTGAATATAATTTTTACTTTTTGCTGAAAACCATTACCAAAGCGGTGTCTTTCTTGGTTGAATACTCGGTTTTGGCAAAATCCGCATACTGTTCTTCCAGCTCAAAACCACAGTTTTTATGAATCTCGACCAATTTTTCTTTAGTCTGCGGATACAAAATATCGGTGCTGTGAGTCAGCGGGCATCGTCCTTCCAGCATTTGACGATGAAATTCCAAACTTTCTGGTGTGATGTTTTCATACCAGCGACGAAATTTTATAGGATTAGGCTCTAAGAAACTGGTGAGGTAAACATCTGTGAAACCATACTTTTCCCAAGTCAGTACATAGTCCCAATTTAAAACCTGAAAAATCCACGTCCCATTTTCAGGCAGCGCTTTGTGCAACTTGTGTAAAAAATCAGTTAAGTCCGATTCGTTCAGGTAGGCGAGGGTATTGCCGAAGCAGAAGGCCGCATCGAATGTCTTGATGTGTTTATAGAAGTCCAACATTGACGCTTCAATAAAACTGTCGTCTGGATAGTTTTCCTTCGCTCGTTGAAGCATCGCTTCGTCAACATCTAATCCAGTACATTTTATTCCTGATTCTGAGAGTCTGTGTGTATAGTTACCAATTCCGCAACCAATATCCAGACAGCTTTTAACGCTCTCAAAACGTTCAAGAAGAAAGTTCAGCTTCTGCTCTGAAAAGGGAAAGATCTTTTCGTAATTGTCGACGATATCTTTGTAGGACATTTTTTAGTGAAAAGTGAATAGTGGAAAGTGAAAAATATGCGGGATTGCATTAATGCTCTATTTCTTTGTTGCTCTATTCATTGTTTAAAGCAATAGTGCAACAAAGAAATAAAGAAATATCAATTACGCGTGAAGTGCCGCCTGACGTTTCATGTGATCAGCAAGCACAATTGCAGTCATTGCTTCTACAACAGGCACAATTCGAGGACAGATAATCGGATCATGACGTCCTTCGGTGATACATTTAACAGCTTTACCATCTTTGTTAACCGTATCCTGAGGTGCTTCAATTGAAGAGGTTGGTTTTACCGCTAAACGGAAGACAATTTCGTTCCCGTTGGAAATACCGCCTAGAATACCGCCAGCATTGTTGGTTTCAAAACCATCTTCGTTCATCCAGTCATTATGTTCGATACCGGTCATCTCTGCACATTTAAAACCAGAACCTACTTCAAAACCTTTTACAGCTCCAAGCGACATCATGCCTTTTGCAAGATCAGCATCAAGTTTATCAAAAACCGGATCACCCCAGCCGGCAGGAACTCCAGTTACGCGGCATTCTACAACGCCACCGATACTATTTTTCTGCTCTTTTACTTCAAGAATACGTTCAACGATTTTTTTCGCCGCTTCCGGATCAGCTGCGCGTACAATGTTGTTCTCGATCTCATCGAAATTGATTGTTTTGCATTCAATCCCACCAGCTGCTTTCACGTAAGCAGTGATGTTGATATCATGCTTTTGAAGCATCTTCTTTGCCACAGCTCCGGCAGCAACACGTCCGGCAGTTTCACGACCAGATGCACGACCGCTTCCGCGATAGTCGCGAATACCGAATTTTGCGTCGAAAGTGAAGTCGGCATGTCCAGGACGGAAAAGGTCTTTAATATCGTTATAAGCGCTTGGACGTGCGTCTTTATTGTAGATAATCATAAGAATTGGCGTACCAGTCGCTTTTCCTTCGAAAACTCCAGACATGAAGTGTACTTCGTCCGTTTCCTGACGTGGTGTCGTGATGTCGGACTGACCCGGTTTACGACGGTCAAGTTCCGCTTGAACCTCTTCAACTGTAATTGGCAACCCAGGAGTTACACCATCGATCACAACTCCAACTGCTCCACCATGAGATTCTCCGAATGTAGAAATCTTAAAACTTTGTCCAAAAATACTTCCAGGCATAACTATTTCTCCTGATTAATTTTATCTTTTACAACTTCAACTACAGCCTTAATCATATTGTTGACGGTCTTCAGTTCGCTCGTGTCAACAATTACATCGGCGTATTTTAAATAGAACGGTTCACGTTCTTCACTTACTTTTATAAAATCTGCTAGAGGATTCTCTGAATTAAGAAAACGGCTGGGACCGTTTCGTACCACTCGGGAGAAAATCGTCTCTGGATTAGTTTTCAAATAAACCACAAAACAGTTGTGCTTTTTCAACTCCCCGACAATATCGCCGTTGGTTGGAGTTGCACCGCCAAGACCTAAAACAACTTGATTCTTTGCCGAATCTAGGCGTTTTGCAAGACGAAGCACAGTTTCTGCTTCAAGTTCCATAAAGAACTCTTTACCGTGTTTGGCAAAAATCTGTTTAGCCGTTTTCTTTTCCTGAAATTTATCAAAGTACAGTTCGCCCATTAGGTCGTCCGTATCAAGAAAAGGTATATTAAATTTTTCAGAAACATTACGCGCGCAAGTGCTTTTACCGCAGTGCTTCATTCCAATAAAGACAATATTCATCAAATTTCCTCATCTAATTTTGCAGAGCTGTAACTTAGTTTGAAGCACACTGAAATCAACCCGAAACCAATTCTAAAACCTTTTAAACAACTTTGATTGCAAAGCGTCAAAAAATAACTAATTTGCAGACATCAATTTAACAACTTAAAGGAAGTGAAAAATGACCTATTTCCGATCAAATATCAATGCGATGAAAGGCTATACGCCCGGTGATCAGCCGAAAGTAAAGCGTCTTGTAAAACTTAATACGAATGAGAACCCGTTTCCGGTTTCACCCAAAGCCCTTAAAGCGCTTCAGGAGTTTGCCGGAGATTTACGCCGTTATCCTGATCCGGTGGCGAGTGGTGTTCGCAAAGCTGCCGCTGCGTTTGTTGGTTTGGAAGAAGAAAATATTATTGCCGGAAACGGTTCTGACGATATTCTGACTATCGTGATGCGCGCATTTGTAGGCGAGGGCGATAAAGTCGCGTTCCCAGAACCTAGTTATTCGCTTTATCCAGTTCTTGCCGATATTCAGGGTGGTTCACAGGTTTTTATTCCGTTGACCGAACAGTTTCAACTTCCTGAAAATACGCTTGAACTGTTGAAAGGTTGCAAAGTGTTCTTTGTCCCGAATCCAAATGCGCCAACTGGTAATCTATTTGACAAAGCAATGCTTCGTAAGATTTGTTCAGAGTTTGATGGGATTGTCCTGATTGACGAAGCCTATGCGGACTTCGCTGTCGAAAACTGTGTCGATCTGATTGGTGAATTTGATAACGTGATTGTCTCTCGTACACTTTCTAAAAGCTTCTCACTTGCAGGCGCGCGTTTAGGTTTTGCCGCATCAAACAAAAACTTGATTGACGGCTTGATGAAAGTGAAAGATTCCTACAATATCAATATGTTGACACAGGTGGTTGGCGAAGCGTCACTTCTTGATTTGGATTACATGTACGAATGTCGTGATAAGATTATTGAAACGCGTACAAAAACTGCCGATTCTTTAAAAGCGTTGGGAATGAATGTACTGGATTCACAGTCAAACTTCCTATTTGTAGAACCTATTGTAATTGGAGCAAAGGACTATTTTGACAAACTTCGTGAGCACAACATCATCACTCGATACTTCCCGGCGGAAACCACAAAGAAATACGTCCGTATTACAATCGGAACCAAAGAAGAGATGGACGAGTTTATAGAAGTGACAAAGTCTATTATCGAGCAGTAAATTGTGTCATGATTTTTGCCGAGCAGGAGCTCGGTGCTCCCAGATATAGAAAAGGCGTGAAGTTTTTGAACTTCACGCCTTTTTCGTAAAATCGAATTTGGTCTTAACCTTCGTATTCGTAGTTACCTAAACCAAGTATCGGGTAAAATATGAGCGGCATGAAGATTAGACCCATTGTAAACCATAAATCTCGACCATACACTTTGGCCAAGTTATAAGACCAGTATGCCGATATGGCAATTGAACAAGTGTAATTTACGAGAATGGCTATATTTCCACCTATTAAACCGCATACAAAACCAATTAAGAATGATAACACGAAAATTGTACGGGGAACTTTGCAAATGTCCGCAAAAATTAAAGCATTATATATAGGAACCATGATAAGCCATCCTGATCGCCCTGCTTTTGAATAAATTTGCCATTGACTTATGAAGTTGAGAGTTCCGATAATCAGACATAAGATTATGATTAATGTAATAATAACAGGCCATTCCATCTTACTGAAAACCCAGCCGATTCCTGAACAAATGTCTATAAATTGACGTATCAACTCTTCCATAAAAACACCCCTGTTTTGATTAGTAATAGTTTAGAAATAAGCGGTGAATGGACTATTTCAAATAGTTACTTTCAATATAAATAAAAAAGGTGCTTTGCTGTTTTGCAAAGCACCCTTCGAAAGTTTAAAACCACGTGTGGTTTAGTCGATAACGTGGACTTTGAAGTTGTTGGTTGTGCCAGGTTTGAAAATGTCCTGACCACATGACACAACTGCAATGTCACCTTGCGTAACAAATCCCATATCTTTGGCTGTTTTATCAGCTAGTTTGTGGAACTCTTCAATAGATGGGATGTTTGGAATTACTGATGTGTAGATTCCGCGCGTGATCATCAATTGGCGAGCTGTCTGCTCATTGTTGGTGATTGCAAGAATCTTTGTACTTGGACGGTATTTGCGAATTGCTCGTGCGGCACGTCCGGTTTCTGTCGCTACAATGATAAGTTTTGCTTTCAGTGTTTCGGCAGATTCAACTGTACCTTTTGCCACCGCTTCGGTGATCTGAATGTCACCTGGAATTGTGATTGGGTAGTGTTTGAAACGTGAATCACTTTTGTCGGCAATTCGTGCCATTACTTCGACTGCTTCAATCGGATATGCTCCTTTGGCAGTTTCACCGGAAAGCATCACCGCGTCGGTTCCGTCAAGAATCGCGTTTGCCACATCGCCGGCTTCCGCACGAGTAGGGCGAGGATTGTGAATCATTGAATCCAGCATCTGAGTTGCCGTAATGACAATTTTACCCTGAATGTTACATTTTTTGATCATCTCTTTCTGAGCAAATGGTACGTCTTCCACCGGAATTTCTACACCAAGGTCACCACGAGCTACCATGATTCCGTCAGAAAGTTCAAGAATTTCGTCGAAGTTATCAAGTCCTTCCTGATTTTCAATTTTTGAGATAATCTGAATATCTTCTCCACCGTTGGCATCAAGCACATCACGAACTGCTTTGACATCATCAGCTTTGCGAATAAATGATGCGGCGATGAAATCGACACCCTGATGGCAACCGAAAATCAGGTCGCTGATATCTTTTTCAGAAAGTGCAGGAAGTTTTACAGAGACATTTGGAAGGTTTACACCTTTGTTTTCACCTAGCATTCCGCTGTTGATTACATCACAGATGATTTTATCACCTGAAATTTCTTTTACGGTCAGTTCAAGAAGTCCGTCATCAATCAGTACTGTGTTGCCTTCTTTCAGGTCATCGGCAAGACCTTTGTATGTCACTGCAGCAATTTCGCTGTTTCCTACAACTGTTGCATCTGTTGTCAGTGTAAATGTTTGACCTGCCTTAAGTTCTACATCTTTTCCGCTTTCGAGTTTGATTGTGCGGATTTCAGGCCCTTTGGTATCAAGTAGAATGGCAATGTTTTTACCTTTTTCAGCGGCAATTTTGCGCATTTTAGAAATCATATCAGCATGAGTCTCATGATTTCCGTGTGAGAAATTCATACGCATTACGTTTAGTCCGGCATCAACAAGACCGCTCAGTGTTTCAACTGTTCTACTTGCGGGACCTACTGTGCAGACGATTTTTGTTTGCTTCAAAATCTTTCTCCAATTAGTTCTGTTTTTTATATGTGAAAAATATGTACTTACATTCAACGTTTTATTAATAATATTCTTTTAAGAAAAAAATACTGAGTTTGTCAGATAAAACAAAAAAAAGACCATGTTATACATAACTAAGTCTGAATTAGTCGGATGATGGCTGATAACCTGCTTGAACCATCGTGAAACTGCCGCGCCCACCTGTAAGTTTCGGAATTGCTTTACTGAATCCGAACATTTTCGATAGAGGAACTTCGGCAGTTACTTTTTCCAGACTGTTTATGTGATCAATTTGTTTTATCTCTGCTTTGCGTGAATTCAGGTAATTAATAACTTCTCCTGCACTCTCCGCAGGCGAAAGAGTTTCAACATTCATAACCGGTTCCATAATCAATGTGCCGGCCTCTTTTAATGCTTCGTAAAATGCGTGGAAAATAGCCGGTGTTATTGACTCTTCTGCATGTTGGTCATTAAGTTCAATTCTGGTGATTTCAACTTTGCAATTTATTAACGGAAAGCCATGAACTCCACCGGTTAACACTGTATTACTTAAACTACAGTTCGCTTCTGTGACCAAGCCTTTATGACTTAGAATGTCGGGCCTTATTTTTACAACTTCAGAATCCTGTCTGTCAGTTGGCATCAGGTTTATGGTAACTTTTCCGAAAAGGTTTTTATCTGCGGTTAACCTGTTGAACTCAAAAGTGTTTGCAGTTGTCCTATTCGGCATTTCTTTGTAGGCCACTTTTGGTTCACCTTGTCGAATCTCCAAATTAAACTCAGATTGGATGCGATGTGCTGTGATTTCTAGATGAAGTTCACCCATTCCAGAGATTAGGTATTGTCCGGTTTCTTCATTTTCTTTGAAGAAAAGCGTCGGATCTTCCCGTGTGATAATGTCAAGTGTGTGAAGTAATTTACTTTTTTCTCCAGACTTCTTCGGTTCCAGAGCCATAGAAATTACAGGTTCAGGAAAGGTTATACGATCAAGTGAAACAGGTTGGTTTACACTACAGAGCGTGTCCCCGGTATTGGTGTTTTTCAGCCCGTTCAATGCGATTATGTCACCCGGACCGCATTCCTCGATGTTTTCCTGGTTGTTTGCAAAAAGACGCGTTAGGTGTTTTATCTTGATTTTTTCGTTGGTTCTTGGATTAAGAATTGTGCTTCCGGCTCTTAAATGACCAGAATAGGTGCGAAGATATAGTAGCTCGTGACTGTTTTTAACTGTAAGTTTGAAGACAAAACCGGTGAAGTGTTCGTCTTTGTTGCAGTTGATTGGAATCGTTTTTCCGTTCTTTGTGATTGCTGAGTGGGAGCGATCAAGCGGAGAAGGCAGATAGTCCAGAACTGCATTCAAAACCGATTCGGTTCCCATGTCTTTCTTAGCGGAGCCACAGAGTACCGGAATGATGGAGTTGCTTAAAGTTAGAACTCGTAGTTCCTCTTTTATTAGGCTGTTCGGAATGTTTTGCTCTGAAAGGTAAAGTTCAGCAATTGCTTCAGAATGGTCAGCAAGTGTCATCAACATCTCTTCTCTTGCTGTCTCTGCTGTTTCCTGTAGTTCTTGTGGAATTGGTTCGGCTGTAGCTTCCCCGTCTTGAAGAAACTTCATTTCAATTAAATCGATAATGCCTTGAAAATTGTCTTCGATGCCGATTGGAAGCTGAATTGGTATTGCGGTGCCGAGTTTCTCGTTGATGTCGCTTAGTACACGGCTGAAGTTTGCACCAAGGCGATCGAGTTTGTTGATGAAAATGATGCGGGGAATGGAGTATTTGTCGGCTTGATACCAGACTTTTTCGCTTTGTGCTTCAACACCTTCTACCGCGCTGAAAATAACAATTGTGCCGTCAATTACGCGGAGTGCGCGTTCTACCTCGGCGGTGAAATCAATATGTCCAGGCGTGTCGATGAGGTGAATAAAATGGTCTTTCCAGGGAACTGTGGCGGCGGCGGAAACGATGGTGATGCCGCGTTTACGCTCTTCTTCGAGGTAATCTAAAGTTGTCGTTCCCTCATCGATGCTTCCAACTTTATGGGTTTTACCTGAATGATAAAGAATTTGCTCACTTAATGTGGTTTTACCCGCATCTACGTGAGCAATTATGCTGATGTTGCGAATTTTCTCCGGTTCCTGATAGCTACTCATAGAATCCCCCGCATTTGTTTAGAGTACTTTTAAAAAGACCTTTTAAACTAATTGAGGAGATTTAGCTTTTCAATATAAAAGTTATGATTCGGAAGAATAGTCTGAAGAATTCTCTTCACAAAGTTCCTTTCTTTTGAGCAGATTTAGCGAGCCGAATGCGTAAATTACGACGCCGACTGTAATTGCAGAATCCGCCACATTGAAGGCTGGAAACTGATAAGTCCCGAAGGTAAATGAGAGAAAGTCGGTGACATGACTTAGGTAAAAACGGTCAATCATGTTTCCGATTGTTCCGCCAATAATCAGGCTTAAACCGGCGGCCTGTATCGCTTTCTCTTCTGCTAGTTTACGGAAAAATACAATCATTCCAACAGCTGCAATCAGTGAAATAAATGCAAGAATGTTGGTATGATCTCCAAAAATTCCCCAGGCGGCTCCCGGGTTTTTGGTGTGTACAATTGAAAAGAAGCCGTCAATTACCGGAATGGAGTCGCGATTCACTTCCAATTTATCGGAAATGACAATTTTTGTAACCTGATCGAAGATGACAAAAAATGCGACGATGAAGACTGGGAAACGGAAGAAGTTCAGCCAATTATCTTTTTTCATAATAGATCCTTAAAAAAAATGCCTCCAAATCTTGGAGGCATTATAAAATAGAAAAAGTCAGATTACATAACGCCTGATACATCGTATCCCATTTCACGCATTTCTCTGATTTCTTTATGTTTTACGCAGTATTTTGCGAAAGGTTTTGCATCAAGACGACCTTTTTCAATGTCTTTTCCGCAGTCTTCGCAGATACCGTATTTGTTTTTGTACATTTTTTCGATTGCTTCATCAATCTGATCAAGTTCGACTTCTTCAGTGTTAAGAAGGTTGATGTTGGTAACACGTGAGAAGTTTTCTGTTCCGATATCAGCTAGCTCTTCACCGGCATTTTTATCGAACTGTAGAGAACCCTCAAGTTTGCCGATCTGCGTCATCATTTGGCGACGTAGAGCAATTAGTTGATCGAAACGTTCTTTGTACTTTTCTGGAACTTCTGTGTTAGTCATATCTTACCTCATTAAATTTATATTTTCTGTAGAAAACCTGTTTTTAATTTTTCCCTTCAAAAATCGTGTTGAACATAAGCGATAAATCTGATTATGCAATTCGAAAAAGTTAAAAAATTATTTCGACTGTTTTGTAAGTTCTTTTATCACATGGGATGCGATGTGAATTCCAAAAAGGTTGGGCATGTATGAAATTGAGCCGACTAACGGTTTTTTTTGTTCAGGAATAATCGCTAAATCTTTATCAAAATAAGGTGTTTCAGTAGAGAAAACGACAGGTAAACCTTTCTTGAATCCGGCTTTTCGCAGTCGCAGTCTCACAGCTTTTGCAAGGCCGCAGGCGTGAGTTTTGGAAATGTCCGCCAGTTTTACCTTCGACGGATCGAGTTTATTGCCGGCTCCCATACTGGAAATTACCTTGATTTTTCGTCGAAGACATTCCTGTAGAAGGAAACATTTTGAAGGAACAGAGTCAATTGCATCAACTACAAAATCGACGTCACGATCAAAAACCTGATCCCACTTGCTGTCATCAAAGAACATTTCGTGAGTAATCACATTGGCTTCAGGGTTAATGGCTTCCACACGTTCTTTTGCCACGTTAATTTTGACTTTGCCAATTTTATCACGCGATGAAAGAATCTGTCGGTTTAGGTTGGTTTCATCGAACTTGTCAAAGTCAATTAGAATCAGTGTGCCGACTCCGGTTCTGGCAAGCATTTCGACAACAGCACCACCGACTCCGCCGACTCCGAAAATGGCGACTGTGCTGGATTGTAATTTTTGAATTGAATCATCACCGATGGCAATGCGTGTTCTTTGATAAAGTAGATTGTCACTCATGATATCACCTAAAATTTTTATAAAAAAACGGTTAGTTCGTGTCTAAGTTGCGAAAAATCAGAAAGTAAAGGCTTTTGTTGCTGATTCAATCTGTATTTATCTGTAAATGTGTATAGATTACAGCGAATTTAAGAAAATATGAAGAATAGATTTAGGAGTAAACATTGAAACAGAAAGGGTATTTTATCACATTTGAAGGTCCGGAAGGGGCAGGTAAATCGACTCAGATTAATCTGCTTGCGGACTATTTTCGTGAGCTTGGTAAAGATGTGCTTGTCACACGTGAACCTGGCGGAACTTATGTCGGTGAAGAGATTCGCCGTCTGGTGAAAGAGGTGAAAGGTGATGAGGCGGTTTGTGATGAAGCTGAACTTCTGCTTTTTACTGCAAGTCGTGCTCAGTTGATGCAGAAAGTTATTGTGCCGCATTTGGAAAAGGGCGGTGTGGTGATTTGTGATCGCTTTGCTGATTCAACAACTGCATATCAGGGTTACGCCCGTGGCTGGAGTTTGGAGCTGATTAACGACATGCACGAAATTGCTGTCGGTAAAAATTGGCCGGATATCACCATTCTTTTGGACTTGGAGTTTGCAGATAGCGTAAGGCGTCGACTTTCTCGTGAAGCTAAAAATGAATCGGAACAGGATCGTTTAGAGGAAGAACCCGATCAGTTCCACTTGGATGTCCGTAATGGATTTTTGGATATTGCAGCAAAGAATCCTGAACGTGTTAAAATTGTTTCAGCATTAGGTACAATCGACGAAGTGGCAGTAGCTGTTCGTGAAGAGGTGGAGAAGGTGCTGAAATGAACGATTTAACTGCTGAACTAAATAAATATTTTGGTTTCAGTGGGTTTAAAGTCGGTCAGCAAAAGGTAGTTGAAACACTTCTAAGTAGAAAATCGGCATTGGCTGTTTTTCCAACCGGAGGCGGTAAAAGTCTCTGTTTTCAGCTTCCCGCACTTTTGTTACCCGGACTCACTGTTGTCATTTCACCGCTTCTGGCGCTGATGAAAGATCAGGTCGATTTTCTTCAGTCTAAAGGTATTGCCGCGGCAAGAATCGATTCGACACTTTCTGCCGATGAGGTTTCTCAAAGTATTTCTAGTGTCCGTAATAATCAGGTAAAAATCCTCTATTTATCTCCGGAACGTGTCGCTTCGCAGCGTTGGCAGAATATTCTGCGAAGTTGTGATATTTCACTTCTGGTAATTGATGAGATTCACTGCGTGTCTGAATGGGGACACAACTTCCGTCCTGATTATCTTAAGCTTGCCGTTTTTGCTAAAACTCTGAATACAAAGGCAGTTCTTGGTTTGACTGCGACCGCGACACCTAAAGTTGTGGAAGATGTGGCAAATGCATTTCTGATTGATAAAGAACACTGTTTTGTTAACTCCTTTTTCAGACCGGAACTGACATTCAATTTCCGTGTTTTCGAATATGATTCGCAGAAGCAACAGTTTTTGTTACAACAACTACAGAGCCGACCTCAGGGCGCAACAATTGTCTACGTGACACTTCAGAAAACTGCCGAACAGGTCGCTCATTTTTTACAGGAAAATGGTGTCAATGCGGTGTTTTATCATGCCGGAATGCGAAGCGATATTCGTGAACAGGAGCAGCATCAGTTTATGCAGTCGGACAATATGGTAATTGTGGCGACTATCGCATTCGGAATGGGGGTGGATAAAAGCAACATTCGTTATGTCTATCACTATAATTTACCGAAATCAATTGAAAACTATGTGCAGGAAACCGGAAGAGCAGCACGTGACGGAGAAGCTGCGATATGTGAACTTTTTGCCGTGCCGGACGATTTGACGACGCTTCATAACTTTGTGTATGGCGACACGCCGGAGCCGCAGACTATCAATCAGGTTGTTGATTATGTCCTTTCACAATCGGATCATTTTGACCTTTCATTTTATGAACTTTCCGGAATGTTTGATATTCGAAGTTTAGTACTTTCGACACTTTTTACTTATTTGGAATTGGAAGGTGTGATTGCGGCAGATACGCCGTTTTATAGTCAGACTAAGATTGAGTTTGTTGAACCGAAAGATTCTATTATCTCAAAGTTTGATGGAGAACGTGCAGAGTTTCTGACAAAACTGTTTAGTTCAGGAAAGATGGGGAAAAAGTGGCTGACACTAACGACTTCGGAAGTGGCAGAAAAGCTTGGTCAGAGTGTAGATCGTGTCAATAAGGCAATTAACTATTTTGTCGATCATAATATGATTAAAACTCAGGTGACCGGGCTTCGTCAGCGTTATCACTTTGTTAATCGTAATATTGATCCCGTAAAGCTGAAGAGTTCGCTTTTTGAGAAGTTTATTCAACGTGAAGAACGTGAAGTTCTGCAAATCGGTAAATTGGTTTCTTTGGTGAATCACCCGGGATGCAAGGTGAATTATGTTTTGGACTATTTCGGCGAACAAAAGCCGACAGATTGCGGTAAATGTTCTTTTTGTGTAGAAAAGAATCAACCGAAGTTTGTTTTCGATTCGATGATTATTCTTGGGGAAAACGAAGAGAAGACAGTTCGGGATGTTATTAATTTGGGGAAAGAGGCGATGAAA
>DDLT01000241.1 GCA_002340265.1 Lentisphaeria bacterium UBA2565
TAGAAGGTGCTACTGGTTTTACATAGAAGTTGATAGAATCGGTAATTGGCAACTGCCCAAACTGTGGCGTGTGGGTATCAATAATGTTAACAATCTGATGGAATTTGTTGATATGAGCTTCTTTGCAGATTTTGCAAAAGTTGGAGGACATTGAATTCATCATGCAGTCATGCTGTGGTCTGTAAACGACTTTTGGGCGGTAAAGCCCTCCTTCAAAAAGTCCGACAAAGTTGTCGTACCCTTGACCAGAAAGAGTTGGGATAGGTGTCGAATCATCAATCCATTTGTTCCATTTTATCTTATTTCTATTAGTTTCAATTGTTACGTTGCGTTGGTGAGGTTCATATTTGATAGGGACATTTTCTTGACCATAAGTGTATTCATCGGCAAGGTTGGCGAAACTGTGCCCGACTTCGTGGATATTCATATTGGCAGAGGCTCCACCGTTGTAGGATACCGAAATGGCACCACCGCTTCCGCCGTATCGAGGCGTGTTCACTAAAACGATAATTTGATCAAATTCAGGGACATGGCGAGCAGCGGTTGCAGTACATTTTCCTGAATCTGTAGTTAATAGTCTATCCATTTCATGGAAAAAGCCGCTATTTAAATAAGTGTCTTTTTGAACTCCTTTGTTGATTTCGTCCGTACCGGATTCGTTGGAAATCACTTCAACAGCGTAGATGTTGATGTATGACGCATAATTCGAATATGGTGGGTATTGATGCATGAAGTTGGCGATACTTTTGGCATTTTTGATGAATGTAGGAATCTCTGATTTTGTATAACCATCTCCCAGGATTACAAAGTTTACACGGTTTTCAGCAGTACCATTATCCACGATCTTGGAAACTTTAAAGGTTGGCTCTTGCGCCTGAATCCAAAAACCGCACAGCAACGTAATTTGAGCAATTAATTTTTTCATTTTAGTTCCCCCTTGTGCGTAAGGTTTAGTTTCTGTCCTGAATTTCTAATGAATTGCCTTATGGATGTTCTGCTTCTTTCGGGGATATAGGCATGCTCAAAACTATAGATTTCCACAAATTTTGCTTTTTGTGGGAACTTAACAAAGCTCATTACCGCATTGTATTCTTCATAATTTGGATCCTGTATGATTGAGCCTCTGGTGCGATGCTCAGGAAGAGGGGCGCGTAGCTTATGAAATTGAACAGCCTGAGCCAGCAACTCTTCTTCATTACTATCTTTGAATACTACTAGATGATTTGCAGCTTTAACTTCTCTTCTGCTTAGTACCGACTTAGGAATTGAGGTACATTGGTCGATCTTAAATTTCCCGTTAGTGATAGAAAGCGATACTTGTAAAGCTTGTCCATGACCTTGCGCATTCATATTAAGCGAACCTGCAGGTTGGAGTTGGAGTTTCACTGGTTCATTAATCAGTGAAACTGGTTGAGCTGGCAGGTCGGTTGCATTAATAGGTGAGTTTTTTGATTTATTAGAACTCGAGGATGAAAGAAGCTGTGAACTTGAGTGAAAATCTCCAGTTGTGTCGATTTCTATGAACTCTTCTTTGACTTCAACGTCGGTATGATATGTTACAGATTTGTAAATACGCGTCGAATCGTCTTGCTGTCGGTGATTAGTTGAAACAGCTGAATGGTCATCAGTTTCAGGTAGAAGAAGCAGTAACATTACCCCTGTTGCAGTTACTGCTGTTACCAGTGTCATTTTTGAGTTTAGCATTGGCCCCCCTAGTGCTAAAATTAGTAACAATAAGAGAACGTATTGGAAAAGGTTATTAAGTCAAGAATAGTAATGTAGATGTAATAAAGGGCTGAAATTTAAACTTCTTCTAAGCTGATCTCTAATCGTTGAAAAGTCGGGATGTTTATGTCGTAGCCTTCCTTATCGTGCATTTTTGCCGGTAAACCTGTAAAGATTCCTCGTGATCGTTCGATTAAATCAAGTTCCAATTGGCCTGAACTGTTTCGTGAACCGTTTCTGCTTTCATGTTCTTTGATGATTAAACCACTTAGTGAACATTTATTGGCATTACTTTCGAAATGGAAGCCGATATTGAGCTTGTTTTCGCAATCAAAATGCTGGTTAAGCGCATCAATACATTTTTTTGTTTCGGATGATGTGAGAATCGGAGTCGTAAGTTTAAGCACAATTGATGTGGCTGATTTGATATAAGTTTCACCGCCACTGAGCGGGCAGTTGATGAAACTTTCTGCGAGTTGATCAAAATCTTTACCTTCACAAATTCCGTAACTCAGCGCGCATTCACGTTGACGTCTACTCAAATTTGCCGCAATTACGGAAAAGTCGAGGCTGATAGTATCATTCGGTTCATGTTTGATAATGTCAATCAGCGCACGTGTGCCGTCAATCAAAGCTTTATCGGCCAGTTTGAACAGTTCCGTAATAGGAGTGTCGGCTGAAGTTTGAGAATACATCAGGTTATTGCTGATGTTAACCACATTCTTTACTTTTGCATTCAGGTTTTCTAAAGCCTTTTCAGCTTTTTCACGAAACAGTCCACCTTCAATATCAAATGGTGTGGACAAAACAAATATCGGCATAACTGGTAGAGTTTTCAGCATCTGGGCGATTTCACCGACCGCTCCGGTTGTAAAACCTTTACCTAAACCGCCAACGACAACCACAAATCCTGTGTCCTGAACAAAGTTACGAATCAGGTTGATATCATCACGAATCGCTTTTTTCCCACGTTCGGGATTTCCTCCGCAACCCAAATTCTCAGTTCGCTGTGAACCTGTATTCAGTTTTTTTACACCTTCCAGAGAGTTTAAAAAAGCCGTGTCGGAATCGACTGCAGCAATCTTTATTACGGGAGTAATATGAGTCTTTGCTAAATTCTCTACAAGACGGCCGCCGCATTTACCAAGGCCGATTAGTGAAATTTTATTATTAATAATCTTCATGCTGACCTCTAAAATTTAAGCGCACTTTTAATGCTGCTGAATACTTCGCTCACACCTTTGAATAGATCTCTAAGGTCAAATCCAATTTGCTGCCAAAGACCGCGTGGTCCCCAGTTTTCTTCCTCTTCCAAAGCGTGCATAATGACGCCGGCGGCTGTAATAAAACGCGGGTTTTCGAACTCGCTGTCAATGGCCACGTTGTTGATGCAGGCAGTTTTAACCGGTACATTTTTAAACACTTCGCGTGCCAGCTTGTTGATCTGCTTTATCTGAGCACCGCCTCCACTTAGAACTGTTTTATCTCCCAAACGATTCAAAACACCGGCCGACTTTAGCTCTTCACGAATCAGTTCAAAAAGCTCTTTGAGACGATAGTGTACCACTTTTTCGATGTGCTGCTGATTGATTTTCTGAGTCGAGTCGCTATTTCCAGAATCCGATTCGACGAATGTTTCGAAATTGTCGTAATTGATGATAGCTTCACCATTTTTAATAAGAAGTCGTCTTCCTTCTGCAAACGGTACACCGAAGGCAATTGAAAGATCATTGGCGATTTGACGACAACCGATTGGTTTTTGTCCCGCATAGATGAAGTTGCCGTTGTGAATCAGTGAAAACTCGGTAATTCCTTCACCGATATCGATTAACAAAATACCGTTGTTGTTTTCTCGTTCGGTTTCACTCAAAGTCGCATAAGCAGGTGCGATTCCGCTGAATGTTATCGAATCTGGATTATGCCCGGTAATACTGCTGAGCGACTTTGTCGTCTTTTCGATAATCTCGTTATTTCCGAAGATTATCAGGTTCTCTTGACGATAGTTGTTGCAGATTTGACCGATAAGTTCGCGAACCTCATGCGTATTATTAATAAACATTTTTCGACGGACGTTGTGAATAATGTAGTTAGATTCACTCAGCGAATATTGCTGAAGCGACTCTTCCAGATTGATAATATCATCTTCGGTAGGTGGAGTTTTCTTCTCGGTCGGTCGTGTTTCATTATGAAATTTGTTGCTGATGTGTGAACCTGTTATCGCAATATGATAGTTTGAAATCTCCGCATTTGCTGAATTTTCCGCCTTGATTAACGCTTCTCGTAAAAGCTCTCCGACTACCTGACTGTTCTCAATTTCACCATACATCACCTTGTCAACTGCACCGTCAGGGTAGGGAATTTCACTTCCGCCGATAAATGAGAGTACATCGTCATCTCTCAGTTCTGCCAGAAGGACTTTTATAGAATTGGTTCCGATCTCAATGCCGGCAGATACATAGCGTTTGGAGAACATTTATTTCCTTAAGCGTCTAAACAGTTATTAATTTCAGCCTCGGTAATAATCCCTTCACGAAGAATTTTTACCCCATTATCACACAGTAATACAACCGTAGAAGCGGTGTTGTCCACACGTTCTCCCTCGTCAATCACCAGATCCGGCTGACCATTCACAAAGTAGTTATCGATTCCTGACAACTCTTTTACGGGAGGCAGACCAGAAAGGTTGGCACTGGTTGCAGCAAGCGGTTTGTTCAATTGGTCAATCACATCGCAGACAAACTTATGATCCGGCAGACGAAGTCCTATTGTACCTCCATTCTTGCCTGGAACGATAAGCGTCATAGCGCCCGGCCAGAACTTTTCAGCAAGCTTTCTGGAGCGTTCATCAAAAACTGCTCCGGCCTCCTCAGCCTGTTTCAGCGAAGAAATAAGCATCTGGAAAAGTTTGCTTTCAGGACGATTCTTTATTTGGATAATGCGTTCTTTGCCTGCCTCGTTTTCATAACAGGTCATCAAGCCGTAAACTGTCTCAGTCGGCAATAAAACCACGCCGTTAGAATTGAGAGAATTGACGACATTTTCAACAAGTTGATTGTAATTATGCAATGCTAAAATGGATTTTTTCATAGATAGTTCAAGGGAGCGTAAAAATGATTTTTAACTTTTCTCTTCGCAGAAATGAATTGAAGAACTGAAATACCTCGCTAAGGTAAAGCCTTTTCAACGAATTTCCATTCAAAACTGGGGGTGAAACTGGTTTCGACTGGGTATGTGTTCGTAGAAGTGGCATGCGGAGGATGATCGTTGGCCTCCTTAATCATCGGTCAAATTA
>DDLT01000220.1 GCA_002340265.1 Lentisphaeria bacterium UBA2565
GCTGCAGAGCGTGCTCAGTCTGCCGGTATTACTGCTGTTGTATTCGACCGTGGTGGTTATAAGTATCATGGTAAAGTGAAAGCGGTTGCTGACGCTGCCAGAGAAGCTGGCTTGAAGCTCTAAACAAGGAGATTTACCCGTGGCAAAACCTAATTATAAAGAAAAAGTCGCCTCTGATTACGAAGAGTCTGTGATTCACATCAACAGAAACTCTAAGGCTACCAAAGGTGGACGTAATATGAGCTTCAGTGCACTAGTTGTTGTTGGAGACCGTAACGGCAAAGTCGGTTATGGTTTCGGTAAAGCAAACGAAGTGGCTGACGCTATTCGCAAAGCAAGTGAGTCTGCTAAGAAGAACATCGTAACTGTTCCTCTTAACGGTCGTACAATTCCTCACGAGTCTCTATCAAAATTCAAAGGTGGTAAAGTTCTACTTAAGCCAGCTTCTGATGGTACTGGTCTTATTGCCGGTGGTGGTGTTCGTGCGGTTCTTGAACTTGCAGGTGTTCGTGATATCCTAGCTAAATCTCTTGGGTCTACAAACCCATTTAACGTGGTTAAAGCTACTTTCGCTGCTCTAGCACAGCTACGCAGTAAAGAGGATATCTTCGCTCGTCGTGGAATTACAATCAAATAACCAAAGAGAGGCTGAAATGAAGCTACATTCTTTAACAAATTCAGTTAAACGTCCTAGCCGTAAGCGCGTAGGTCGTGGTGCTGCGTCTCTTTCTGGTAAAACATGTGGACGCGGTGAAAACGGTTATGGTTCTCGTTCAGGATCTAAACGTAGAGCATACTTCGAGGGTGGACAGATTCCTCTGTTCCGTCGTTTGCCAAAACGTGGTTTCAAAAATCCAAACCACAAAGAATTTACTTTGGTAAATGTTTCAACTCTTGACGCAAATTTTGAAAATGGTGATACTGTTGATCGCGCGGCTCTTCTAGCGAAGAGTTTGATCAACGACGAAAAGTCTGCTGGTCTAAAGATTCTTGCTGATGGTGAGATCTCTAAATCACTAACTATCGTTGCTGACCGTTTTTCAAAAGCAGCTATCCGTAAGGTTGAAGAAGCTGGCGGTGCCTGCAAAACTGTTTAATTACTAAGGAGTCAATAATGCTGAGAGCATACTTTAATAGTATCAAAGTACCTGAGTTACGCAAAAGAATTCTATTCACATTCGGTATTCTTGCCGTTTGTCGTCTTGCTGCTAACATTCCTGTTCCAGGAATCGATCCGGAAGGATTGAAAGCACTTTTCGCAGCTCTGGAAAAAACTAATGCCGGTGACGGTGTAATGAATATGGTTAACATCTTCAGTGGTGGTGCATTGCAGAAATTTGCAGTCGCTGCTCTGGGTATCATGCCGTATATTTCCGCATCGATCATTATTCAGCTTATGACTCCAGTTTTCCCGGCATTGGAGAAACTACAACGTGAAGGTGACAGCGGTCGACAGAAGTTGACTCAGTGGACTCGCTATCTAACGTTGCTAATATGTGCTGTACAGGGTTCGGCAGTTGCTATTGGTATGCAAAATGCCCCTAGTCTGTTCGGTTTGAACAACAGCATTCAAGTAGTTTCTAATCCGGGCTTCATGTTTTGCCTAACGGCCGTTGTGATTATGACGGCCGGTACAATGGCACTTATGTGGCTTGGAGAACAAATCACCGAGCGTGGTATCGGTAATGGTATCTCAATTATCATTACTGTGAATATTGTCAGTCGTATGCCTGAGGCATTCGGTCAGATGTTTAGTCTTTTGACTGCACCTAAGGCACCTGGAGAAATGGAATTTACTTCTATTCACCTAGTTCTGATGATTATATTCTTCCTAGCTGTGACAGCTGGAGCCGTGCTTCTAAACCAAGGGGTTCGTCAGATTCCAATTCGTTATGCGGAACGTCGTGCTGGTGCTAGTTCACCGGTAGGACAGACCACATATATGCCGCTAAAAGTGAACTTCTCAGGTGTTATGCCTCTGATCTTCGCCGGAGCGGTTGTTACATTTTCTGGATTTTTCTTGGGTTGGCTAGCTGGCCTAGGTCACTCCCCAGATGCAGGTAGTTTCACTACTGCTATTTCATCTCTCGCTGCTTCTTGTATGGCGATTTTGAATTTTGAAACTGTTTCTCACATGATATTTATGTCTTTATGTATTATTGTCTTCAGTTTCTTCTGGGTAGCAAACCAATTCAATCCAGTTCGAATTGCTGATGATCTAAAACGTGGTGGAGCGTATGTGCCTGGTATTCGTCCGGGTCAGCCTACCGCAGACTATATCGACCACACGATGACATACATCACAGTCATTGGAACACTAGGGCTTGTTATTCTTGCCCTAATCCCAAACTTCCTATCAGGTAGTTTCGGAATTCCATATGTTGCTGCATCATTTTTTGGTGGTAGTACGATGTTGATTCAGGTAGGTGTAGTACTAGACGTATTACGTCAGATCGAAGCTAACCTAGTAGCTCGTCACTATGACGGTTTCCTTTCAAAAGGACACCTAAAAGGTCGACGCAGCAGCTAATCAGTTAGTCATCGATTATCAGATATTTAAAAGCCTGATCGGTTCTCCGGTCAGGCTTTTTTTATTTTATGGTAAGCGGTACACGGTAAGCTGTTGGTAGGGGCTCCCCTTGTGGGTGCCCAGCTTTAGACGCACGCCGTGCGTCTCTACAGGCTAATAATTATTTCACTACGATGTTTACCAGGCGACCTGGTACGGCAATCACTTTGATGATCTGTTTGCCTTTGATGTGCTTTTGAACACTTTCGTTGTCCAGAGCCACCTTTTCCATCTCTTCACGGCTGATCTTCGCAGGAACTTTTACCTTTCCGCGAACTTTACCGTTAATCTGGAAGATGATTTCTACTTCATCAAGTGTCAGTGCTTCTTCGTCGAACTGTGGCCATTTCGCGTAAGAAAGGCTGTCAGTTTGACCTAGGCGCTGCCAAAGTTCTTCACCAAGGTGAGGCGCGAACGGCGCAAGTAGCTGAACAAACTGTTTGATGGCGTCGATATTGCGTTCTTTCGCTTTGGTAAACTCGTTGGCGAAAACCATCATTGCAGAGATTGCGGTGTTGTAACGCATGTTTTCCAAATCTTCAGTCACTTTCTTGATACATTGGTGAAGTACGCGGTTTAGCTCTTTGCTAATCGGTTTGTCAGTCAATGTTTCGTGAAGTTCGCCGTCTTGACCAATTACCAGTTTCCATGCTTTGTGAAGAAAACGGTAAACGCCTTCTACACCAGAAGTCTGCCAAGGTTTGGTCTGTTCAAGAGGTCCCATGAACATTTCGTACAGACGCATTGCATCGGCACCGTATTCAGCGATCACATCGTCAGGATTCACGACGTTTTTCAAAGATTTTGACATTTTTGCAGGGAATTCAATCAACTCTTCGCCAGTTTCAGTGCTGAAGAATTTGTCGCCTTTAGCTTCTACTTTGTCATTTGGAACCAAAACACCACGCTGATCTTTGTAAGAAAGACCAAGAATCATACCTTGGTTGACCAGTTTCTGATATGGCTCAGCTGTTGACACTAGACCTAGATCGTAAAGAACGTGATGCCAGAAGCGAGAGTAAAGCAGGTGAAGTACGGCGTGTTCTGCACCACCTACGTAAAGGTCGACAGGCATCCAGTACTCTTCTTTCTTTTTGTCCCAAGCCGCATCTTCGTTCAACGGATCGATATAACGCAGGTAGTACCAGCATGAACCGGCCCACTGCGGCATTGTGTTAGTTTCGCGACGACCTTTTGCACCAGTTTCAGGACAAGTGTAGTTCAACCAGTCTGTCGCATTTGCCAGAGGAGATTCACCGGTTCCAGAAGGTTTGAACTCTTCCATTTCCGGAAGAAGAACCGGAAGTTCTGCCTCTTCTACAAGTTTGGTAGTACCGTCTTCCATGTGGATAACTGGGAATGGTTCGCCCCAGTAACGCTGGCGGGAGAATAGCCAGTCACGAAGTTTGTAGTTAACAGCACCTTTTCCGAAGCCTTTTTCTTCCAACCATGCAATTGTGGTAGCTTTCGCTTCGTCAACTTTCATGCCGTTGATATCAAGCTCGCCGTTTGAAGAGTTGAAAGATTCACCGTCACCAGTCCAGCAGACTTTGCCGGCTACAACGTCTTCAACTGTGACGTTTTCTTTTGCGGCGTCTTTTTCAGAAGGTTTGATAATCGCTTTGATCTCGATACCGAACTTTTCAGCAAATTCGAAGTCACGTGTATCGTGTGAAGGAACCGCCATAATGGCACCAGTTCCGTAGGTCGCTAAAACGTAGTCGGAAATCCAGATTGGAACTTCTAGTCCGTTAACCGGGTTGATTCCGTAAGCACCGATGAATACACCAGTTTTCTCGGTATTAAGTTCAGTACGGTCAAGATCAGACTTTTTAGCCGCCTCGTCTTGGTAAGCTTTAACTGCTTCAAGTTGCTCTGGAGTTGTCAATTTTTCAACAAGTGCGTGTTCTGGAGACATTACCATGTAGGTTGCACCGAAAAGTGTGTCAGGACGAGTCGTATACACTTCGATTTCAGCGTCATCATGACCTGCAACTTTGAATGTCACTTCTGCACCAGTAGATTTACCGATCCAGTTACGCTGCATCTCTTTTACACCTTCCGGCCAATCAAGATCTTCAAGTCCGTCTAGAAGCTGCTCTGCGTATTTAGTGATTTTGAACATCCACTGACGCATTGGTTTACGGATTACAGGATGATTTCCGCGTTCAGAACGTCCGTCGATCACCTCTTCGTTGGCAAGAACGGTTTCAAGAGCTGGACACCAGTTCACTGGAACTTCGTCGATGTATGCCAGACCTTTTTTGTAAAGCTGAGTGAAGATCCACTGCGTCCATTTGTAGTAGTGTTCATCAGTGGTGTTGATTTCACGATCCCAATCGTAACTGAAACCAAGCGCACGAATCTGACCACGGAATGTGTCGATGTTTTTATTGGTTGTAATGCTTGGGTGAGTTCCAGTTTCCATCGCGTACTGCTCGGCAGGAAGTCCGAATGCGTCCCAACCCATTGGGTGAAGCACGTTGAAACCCTGTGCACGTTTGTAGCGACAGGTGATGTCGGTTGCAGTGTAGCCTTCCGGGTGCCCTACGTGAAGTCCTGAACCACTCGGATATGGGAACATGTCCAGTACGTAGTATTTTGGTTTTTCAGAAAAGTCTACAGCTTTGAAAGTTTTGTTTTCTAGCCAGAAATCTTGCCATTTTGGTTCAATTTCGGCAGGATTGTACGTCGCGCTCTTGCTCATGTGTGTCTCCAGCGATGATAAAATACAGTTGTGTTATTTAACCTGACAGAGAAGGTTGTCAGTAGAGTAATTAAGATTTGGGAAGTTTGCGAAAATTTTCGTGGATTTTACGGTATTATTTTGGTCAATGATTTCCCAATGCTGATGAAGAGTACCGTCAACTTGGTTAATTTCAAGGACATTTATGTGACCGTTTGCAGTTATTGATCCAGCACAGATTTCGAAGCTGTTTTTGCCGTATTGATTGATAAAAGGTTTGTGGATATGTCCGCAGAGCGAGGCATGAACCTTTCCGTCATTTAGGGCTTTTTTCAGTGCTTCATTTCCGTAAAGTTTGCGACGGAATGAGATTTCGTCTTTGTTTGAGTCAAGGGCAGGGAAGTGCCCGACGGCAATGCGGATCTCGCCTTCTTCCAAAGGCGCGTTCAGTTGTTTGGCAGAATCTTCGCAAAGTTGTCCGCATGAAAAGACGGGGCTTGTCGGAATGGCTTCGTTGAGAAGTACAAGATTGACGTTTTTGCATTTCTCTGAACGGGGGAGGTCGGAAAGTTCGTATCTGCCCTGGTTCAGGTAATGGAATGCTTTTTCGAGAGCCTCTTTGCACTTTCTGTTTTTGACGTACGCGTCGTGATTTCCAGGAATGTAGATCAGTTTGATATCGGAATCGACAAGAGGTTTTAGAATTTGACAGGCAAGCTCAAATTCCCAAGGCTCGCTGACCGAAGTGATATCACCAGTGATGGCGACAACTTGAGGGTTCAGCAGAAGGGATTTCTCGACGGCGGTTTTAAGACGGTCGATTTTGAAGTGGGCTTTTCTACGCAAGTTGTAGTTGAAAGCGCCGATGATTCTTTTGTCAAAAAAAGCTGATCCGCTCTGCGGCCAACCACCAGCATGCGGATCAGAAAAGTGTACAATCTTCATATTGTAAAGTTATTTTAGAAGACCTTTGCGTAGTTCCCTAACTTCAAGCTCTGTACATTTGTCAAGAAGTAGTGCAACTTCCGGCTTCAGTACGGTGTGATAGTTATCAATACCTGCTTGGAAAGGTTTATATTTATTAAGAACTTCTTTGTAGTTTTTGTTAGTGTACTTTTTGCCCATTACCTCTTTTTCAAAGTCGGCGGCCTGCTGAGCAACTGTTTCTGTAACACCTTTTGACATAATCTCGCTTACGCGTTTTTCCTGCTTTGTCGGGATAAAGGCAATCACTGCAACGATGATGGCAATAAGCCCTACGGCAATCATTACCATCGGCTTTTTGTTTGCTTCTTCAGCAGTTTCTGGTGTCTCCAGATCAACTGAGTTCATTTGAACTGTTTTGTCAGCATCTGTGAAGTTCTCTTTGCTGCCAAGTTTTACACTTGCAGTTTTAGAATTGTCGGCAGTTAGCTTGCGGCTTGCAGTGCTGACTTTAAGACTCTTAGTACGCGTAGTATTTGTCGAAACTTTTAGGCTTCCAGTACGAGTTGTAAGTGTTTTTACTTTACCGGTTCTGGTAGGAACTTTGATTGAAGTCGTAAACGTTTTAGCTTTGCCTTTACGTTTTGTAGGTGTTTTTGCACCCGGAGAATTGGTTGCAAGTTTGATGTCTTCAATTAACTCTTCAGCGTCGGCATAACGATCATCAGGATGTTTCGCCATCATTTTGCTGATCATTACACTGATTGTTTTTGGAACAGAAGGGTTAACTTCGTTTGGTGGCACAAGCGTGTCTTCAAGATGTTTACGAGCAATTTCCTGAGGGGAGTCTCCGTCAAACGGGAATACGCCAGTAATTGCATGGTACCAAGTTGCACCAAGAGAGTAGATATCTGTACGTACATCAGTTTTTGATCCGATAAGCTGTTCAGGTGAGATATACTGAGGAGTTCCCATAATCTCTTCTGATTCTTCTTCGTGCTCTGTCGCTACACGAGCAAGACCAAGGTCGGCAAGTTTGGCAACTCCGCCGCCAGTCAGCATGATATTATCAGGTTTGATGTCACGGTGAACCAGTTTCTGATTTTTCCATGCAAAGTCAAGTGCTTCAGCCATTTGACGCATAACCTGTAAACTGAATTCAATGGAAATTTTATCTTCACGAGTGATAATGTGCTTTAGAGTTTCACCTTCTACCAGTTCCATCGCACAGAAGAAGACGCCGTGGTCTTGTCCCACTGCGAAAGATTGTACAATATTTGGATGGTTAAGTCTGGCAGCCGCACGTGCCTCGCGAATGAAGTCTTCGATAAAGTTTTTATCCTGAGCAAACTGCTCCATCAGGATTTTTAGGGCAACAGGTCTGTCCAGAGAAATCTGATAAGCGTGGTAAACAGTACCTACACCACCTTGCCCAAGTTTCTCTTTAAGAATAAAGTCGTTGTTTAATACTACATTGGTTGCGATCAGTTTTTCAGGGACAACAACAAATTTGCCACAATGACCACAGCCTACCGGATTACCGCGTTCTGCATCGTCTACTTCTATGATACCATTACATTTTGAACAAATGAAATGCATTTACTAACTCCTGTTACCCCATTAATTCTATAAAAATAGCCCGACTTTCCCAAGCTACTATTTTACCAAGGAAGTTAAACTAGTGTGAGATTCTCACAAGGCAATATTAAAAAGCCAATTCAATTGATTTTCTTTGATTTAAGTGATTGCTAAATGCCAATTAAAGCATAACTTAGAGAGATATTATATATTATCAGCAATAAACAAAAAGAGTGTAACGACACTTGCATTAAAATATTGAGGTAAATCAATGGCCCCAAGAACGTTATCTTCAACTTGGAAGCAGTACGAAAAACATGTTGAAAATTATCTAAAAGAGAAAAAACCACTGGAAACGGTAGTGGAATCTCTTAACTCTCTGGCAAAAAAAGCCAACTCTGCAAAGATTGGTAACGCGATTGCCAAACTTTTTCTGAGTGGGTACGACAACTTCTCGGAAGTTGATGTCGCTTTTTATATTCATGATGATGAACCGGATTTTTATCCGATTTTCCCTACCGAATATGACGAAGAAACTAAAACTATCTTGTTGAACCCGGTTGGAATTTTCCAGTTTTTGGAAGATTGTGATGCGGCCGCTCAGCTTCTGCAGACACCACAGGTTCGCCGTAGTTTCCTTCGTTACCGTTATTTCGCATTTTTGACAGAACTTAAGAAGTTGCCTTCAAAAGTGATGATGTTTCTACTGGTTCTTCAGCAGGTTGCACTGATTGATAAAATTGCCGACGTGGAAACTAAACACGGAATTGAAGAGGCCGATGGAGAAGATTATTTGAGTCTTCTTTGGGCTTTTAAAGAGCTTGAAGTTTTCCTTCTGGGCAGCAGTGGTGTTGAACTTCGAAGCGAATACAAAATTTCTTGGTACGAGTCTGACTGGAGTATTGGAGTTTAGAGAATGCTTCAAGACCGTGACTATATGAATTCAAGCCCTGGCGTTTCCCGTCAGGGCTCTTTCTTGGATAACGTGAAAAATTGGACTGCAATTAAAACAATTGTGGTACTGAATGTTATCTTTTTCTTTCTACAGCTGTTTTTGACCAAGAAATGCTACTTACCCTTGCAGGATTTTATTGTCTTAAAACACCTTGATCTTGCAGATCCGTTGAAGAATTATGCTGAGATTAAAGATGGCGTTGAAGTTGTATATGCAAATTATTCTTACTTTAAACATAGCTTAATGCTTTCATCTCAATCTATCATGAAGGGGCAGCTATGGACAGTATTTACACATATGTTTGCACATGCCGACTTCCTTCACATTTTCTTTAACCTGTTTGTACTTTCCAGTTTCGGTAAACCTGTGGAACAGCGACTCGGTAAAATACGCTTCTTCTTTCTGTACTTTTTTAGTGGAATAATTGCTTGTTTGACTTTTTTGGCAGTGAACTGGATAAGTGGAACTTATGCTTTGGGTGCCAGTGGTGCGGTGATGGGTGTGTTTATGACCGCCGCGCTGTTCATGCCGACAATGCAGGTCTTTTTCTTCATTATCCCAATTCCAATACCAATTTGGAAGTTTATCAAATGGTATGCCGGGATTTCGTTTGCATTGTTAATGATGCGAATCTTTAACTTTGATTTTGGTCCGGCTTGGGCACACTCTGCTCACCTTGGCGGAATGCTCGGCGGATGGGTTTTTGTGAAACAGTTTTTGAAAATGAAAACGCCGACTATTGATTTTTCCAAATGGTTTTCTAATTTGAAAGCGAAGAAAAAACGTGACGCATTCACATATGTCAAAAATAGCAAAAAAACCGGCAGTTATACAACAGGTGAAGCTGCAAGTTCATCGCTTGAAGATGTGGATCGTATTTTGGACAAAATCAGCAATTCGGGAATTGGAAGCCTTACCGATAAAGAGAAGGCTACTCTTGAGAACGCCCGTAAAAATTTAAGACGTTAGGAACACTTATGAAACCTTCGATGAATGTTAATCTATGCGGAATTGAAATGCGTAATCCGGTTTTGACCGCATCCGGAACATTTGGTTACGGAAAAGATTATCTAGACTTTTTCCCGCTTTCAGAACTTGGTGCAATCACTGTAAAAGGTGTGGCGCCTTTTCCTTCTCACGGAAACCCGATCCCTCGTACTGCCGAAGTTTACGGCGGAATGCTGAATGCAATCGGACTTCAGGGACCGGGAATTGAGAAATTTCTGACAGATGACGACTACATGCCTTTCCTTAGAACTGCAGACACGGAAGTTTTTGTAAATATCTGGGGGAAGAATATCGAAGATTACGCGGAAATGGCGCGTCGTCTCGAAGCAGAAAAAGATTATATCGCGGCTCTGGAAGTTAATATTTCATGTCCAAATGTAAAAGAGGGCGGAATCGCTTTTGGAACAGATCGTCACATGGCGGCAAAAGTGGTTGAAGCGGTTCGTAAAGAGACATCGATTCCATTGATTACAAAGCTGAGCCCGAATGTGACTGTAATCGGTGACTTTGCAAAAGCGGTCGTAGATGCCGGTTCCGACATGGTTTCTCTGATTAATACGCTACCTGGAATTGCGATTGATATTGAAACTCGTAAACCTAAAATAACCAATGTGACCGGTGGTCTTAGCGGCCCTGCAATCAAACCATTGGCGGTTCGTATGGTTCACGAAGTGTATAAAGCGGTTGACGTGCCGATTATCGGAATGGGCGGAATTCAGTCAGCTGAAGATGCGCTTGAATTCATCATTGCTGGTGCAAATGCGGTTGCGGTCGGAACAGCAATGTTCTACGATCCGATGTGTCCGGTTCACGTCGTAAAAGGTATTGAAGAATATCTTGAACGTCACAATATTTCCGACATCAACGATCTTGTAGGAACATTCGAAGCTTAGTTTTTGAATAAATTACGGTAAACACGATGAAAGAATTTGAGAAAATTGATAAAGAACTAATCAGACTTTTAAAAGAACGTCAGCAATTGGCAACTGATAAAAAGCTGATTTCGACTTGGACGAAAGAGTATTTGAAAGAACTTTCTGCCGACAGTTTATCAATGGATCTGCTTTCTGCGGTTTACCGTGAAATCGATTCAGCAAACCTTTCTGAACAAAAAGAGACAAAAGTCGCCTTCCTTGGTCCTGCGACATCGTTCACGAATCAGGCGGCTTTGAACTATTTCGGTCACAGTGTCGACTATCTGCCGCAATACGATATTCCGGCGATTTTCAGCAAAGTGGAAAGCGGTGACGCACATTTTGGGGTAGTGCCGATTGAGAACTCTACGGAAGGAGCAGTGAACCGTACGCTTGATGCTTTGGTAAATACCGAGGCGAAGATTGTCGGTGAAATCCGTCTGCGAGTTCACCATAACATTCTTTCAAACGCGAAGCGTGATGCAGTCACTACAGTTTACAGTCACCGTCAGGCATTGGCGCAATGTCACGGCTGGTTGATGGTGAACTTCCCGAATGCGAAGTTGGTGGAAACCGAGAGCACAACAGAAGGTGCACGTTTGGCATCCGAGACTGAAAATGCCGCGGCAATCGCTTCTCTTCAGGCGGCTGAACTTTTCAACCTGAACATTATTGAGAAAAATGTTGAAGATGTGAAAGGAAATTCGACGCGCTTTTTGATTATCAGCAATCACATGACCGAAAGTACGGGAAATGATAAAACATCTTTGCTACTTTGCACAAAAGATCAGGCAGGTGCTCTGTATGAATCATTGGCGCCTTTCAAAGAGTTCGGTGTCAGTTTGAGCATGATTGAAAGTCGTCCTTCAAAACGTCAAAGCTGGGAATACTACTTCTTCATCGACTTTATCGGACATATTGATGACGGCAGAAATGCCGAGATGTTGAAGGAACTGGACAAAATTTGTAGCTTCGTCAAAAATCTCGGCAGTTATCACCGCGCAGAAGACTAATTACTTGTCTAGTCTTCTATCTTCTTTACCTCGTAAAGCACTTCATTACGCCGCATGAAACTAGGCGTCATTGGTGGATTGTACCTCGCCCATATTGCCTCGCCAATGCGCTGGTAGTTTTTTGAATCGATATAGTTTTCAAGCTTTTCTTTATGATCTTTGTAATTCGATTCACTCCATCCTCCAGAATAACGAATGGCATACATTTGCTTTTTAGGAACTTCTCGTAAGACCACGCGACTATTGTTTGGTTTTGGTAAATCTTTCAGCTTATACTCTTCCGGCATCACAAAAGAAACTCGCCACTTATTTCCCATCTTCTCCTGATTAACAGGAGCTGTCATTGCAATCTTTTTGGATTCAGTCTGTTGAACTTCTTCTCCAGAGTCAATTTTTACCGCCATTTTGTTATCGCCGGAGATGTAATTGAATAAAGGACGAAAAGCCGTATTTCCAGCCTCTTTGAGTTCTCCTTCTACTTCAACTTCTGCAACGATGTATTTATTGTATTGTCTAAGCTCAAAGCTGCCGTCCTCTTCAAGGACAGTATACTTTAGGCGTTCGGTGGTGCATGATGTGGCTAGAATACTCATAATGATACCCAATAATTTATAACGCATAATATAACTCCTAATCTATTATCAATTCATGATTTCGTTGATCCATTTGGGCTTACGGCGTTTTGTCCACGTCGCAAACTTTAGCTTTTCTCCCGCGTAATACTTTCTGTAGGCTGTGACCGGATCGTTTTCGGTTCTGTATTCTTCGGGCATCGCCTGAGGAAATTCTGTTAATCCTTTGTCTTCAATCGGCGGAGTCGGCAAACCTTTTACCACGTCATACGATTTGTGGTTTTTTGTATGGTTGTAGCGATATTTGAACTCGTCATTTAACGCTTTCGTCAACTTCTTCAGCCAAAGCCAATTACTCAGCGACTCGCCCGCCCAGAGCGTACAGGGGTGATGCACGTGCGTGGTGCGATAAGGGCTTTCTAAACCGTTTTCATTAACGACTGCGCAAAGAATCTGGGCGCTTTCCAGAATCATTTTCACGACATGTTGATCGCAGTGGTATCTCGCGCATTTCTTTAAATCGGTATCTAGAATAAATATGTTCATTTTGTCTCTGGATATAATGTTTTATCTATGAAAATTGATTAATCTGTTTCAAGAGTTAATCTACATAGGTTTATTAAAAAACGTAATTATTTTGGGAGAAAGAAATTATGATAGAACAGGATCGTTTGGATTACCTCGAACTTTTGGCGAAAGATTTCCCGTCAATTCCAGCCGCCGCTACCGAAATCATCAACCTGAGTGCTGTGCTTGACCTACCGAAAGGCACCGAGCACTTTCTTTCTGATATTCATGGTGAAGATGAAGCATTTCTGCATGTTTTGAAGAACGGATCAGGTTCGATTCGCCGGAAAGTCGATCTCATCTTTAAAAATACGCTTCTGGAACGTGACAAAAGCACCTTGTCGACATTGATTTACTATCCGCAGGAGAAGTTGAAAGAGTTGTCTAAAAAGATTGAGTTGGATTCCGAATGGTATCGCGTGACTCTGTTTCGACTTGTTCAGATTCTCCGCGTCGTCTCCTCGAAATATACCAGGTCCCGAGTTCGTAAGGCGTTAACCAATGACTTTGCGTATATTATCGAAGAGCTGTTGCATGAAAACGAAGAGCTTGAAAACAAAACATTTTACTATCGCTCTATTATCGACACGATTATCAGTACGCATCAGGAAGAAGAGTTTATCATCGCCATCGCTCAGACTATCAAAGATCTGAATATCGACAAGCTGCATATCATCGGCGACATTTACGACCGTGGTCCCGGAGCGCACATCATTATGGATACTCTGGTGAACTATAATGGAGTCGATGTGCAGTGGGGAAATCATGATATTGTCTGGATGGGAGCGGCCGCCGGTTGTGAGGCTTGTATGGCGAATGTCATTCGTACGTCACTTCGTTACTGCAATATGCAAACGCTTGAAAACGGCTACGGAATCAGTCTGCTTCCGCTGGCAAGTTTGGCGATGGATGTGTATGGAGACGATCTTTCTGAACCATTTATTCCAAAATATTCGACAGAGCAGGAACATACCGAATATGAACAGCAACTTCTGACGCGAATGCACAAAGCGATTACGATTATTCAGCAAAAACTCGAAGGCGCAATCATTCAGCGTCGTCCGGAGTTCGAGATGGAAAGTCGTTTGCTTCTGGATAAAATTGATTTTGAAAAGGGGACTGTGAAAGTTGAAGGCAAAACATACACGTTGAATGATACCAAATTCCCGACAATTGATCCTGATAATCCGTTTAAACTCTGTGATAAGGAGAAGGCAGTCGTCGATCAACTGAAAGTCTCGTTTATGCTGAGTGAGAAGTTGCAGACGCATGTGCGTTTTCTTTATATGAGAGGTGGAATGTACCGCTCGTACAACGGCAATCTGCTGTTTCATGGTTGTATTCCGATGAATGAAAAGGGCGATTTCGAAGACTTCACCATCGCAGGAAAAACCTGCAAAGGCAAAGAGTTCATGGATCATGTCAGTGTAATTACGCGTCAGGCTTACTTCTCGAAGAAACCGGAAGAAAAACTATACGGTCAGGATACGATCTGGTATCTTTGGAGCGGGGCAAACTCACCGATTTTCGGAAAAACCAAAATGGCGACATTCGAGCGTTACTTTATTGATGACAAAGCGGCGCATCATGAAGAGAAAAACTGTTATTACCGTTTTCGTGATGATGAGGCGACTTGCCGCAAAATTCTGGAAGAGTTCGGCATTAATCCAGAAACCGGAATAATTATCAACGGGCATGTGCCGGTAAAGGTTCGCAAAGGTGAAAGTCCTCTAAAAGCTAACGGTAAACTTTTGGTAATTGATGGCGGTTTCTCAAAAGCTTATCATGCGCAAACAGGAATTGCCGGATACACATTGGTTTACAACTCGCACGGCATGATGCTTTGTGCGCACGAGGCATTTGATTCGAAAGAGACGGCGGTGAAAGAGGAAATCGATATTCACTCCAGCACCAAGTTTATCGTTCAGGCACCTGAACGGATTCGTGTGCGTGATACAGATCGCGGTAAACGAATTCAAAAGGTGATTGATGATCTGTCGGAACTAATCAGCGCCTTCCGCGGCGGTTACATCATGGAACGATGAGATTGGTATAAGGTTGACAAGTTGCAGGTTTGAAAGTTGGCCGTTGGCGGGTTCATGAGTTGTGGAGCAAAGCCGCCGCCGATCGTCGGCGAATAAATTGAAGCTGTTGCAAAGGTGTCGCAAGGCGTCGGCAACTGTGCTTAAACTGAGCAAAGCTCTCGCAAGGCGTCGGCGACTGTGCTTAAACTGAGCAACGCTGTCGCAAGGCGTCGGCAACTGTGCTTAAACTGAGCAAAGCCGCCGACAGTCAGCGTTTAACTTATTTTAGAAGTTTTTCGATTACTGGCTTCAAAGTTGAACCAATCACTTCATACCCTTTCGCATTCGGATGCACTTCGTCACGGAAAAGTTCTTTTTTGATCTTTCCATCTTTGTCGGTGAATCCGTAATTCGCGTTGAAATAGGTCACGTTGTTACGGTTGTGCAGGAACGATGTCAAAAGATTCACATCTTCTGGATTCGTCTTGTACTGTTTCAGTCTTGGCAGAATACCGACAAGTAGAATCTTGGTGTTTGGCGACTGTGTGTTGATTTCGTCACAAATCGCTTTGATGCCGTCGGCAATTTCCTTGTCTGTGTTAATATCTAGGTTGTTTGTACCAATCATCATCACCACAAGTTTTGGCTTCGTTTCAGCCAAAGCGCCATTTTTGAGTCGCCACAGTACGTTTTCTGTACGATCCCAGCCAAATCCTAGGTTGGCAGTATTAAGATTACCAAAATATTTGTTCCAAACTTTTGGCGCGCATTTGTATCTGTTTGACGGTTCGCCGCCCCAGTAGTGAGTAATCGAATCGCCGATGAAAATCACATCAGGACTGTTTTTCTTCACAAACTTCTTGCAACGATTATGGCGTTCTTTCCAGTCGTACATCTTTTTGTCACGATTCTGAGTCGTCGCTTTTGTCGCAGAAGAGTTCGAAAGTTTTGGCGCTTTGTACCAGTCGATTCCATCCGCTGTGGTAAGTGAAATTTCACCATAAGAATCTGTGCCACCGTCAGAATGGACACGTGCTTTTAGTTCATATTTCGCCGTAGGATCAAAAGATTTCAGCTCCAGAGTGTATGTGTTTTTGTGATTACTTCCGCCGGAGAAACCGTCGTGTTCATCACTGCTGACAGGTTGACCGTTTTTAAGAAGTTCCGCCTTTTCGATATCCAGACGATGCCCGCCACGAGTGTATTGAAACACAAAATTGATGCGCCCAGACTTTTTGACTTTGCCAGTTAAATCAAATGTCCACTCCTGATTGGTTTCTTTGCACATTGAAGGCTGCCATTTTGCGACCTTCTCCATGTCTGGTTCAATCCAGTAAGAGATGTTCATCTGATCCAGACGCTTCAGACTTACCGCTTGGCGTTTTAGATAATCATCCCAGTTCTTGTTTTCAAGCGGTGTCCAAACAGTCTCTGCCAGCGCAAATTGGCGCGGATAAGTCTGCACATCGTGAAGTTCTGGCGTGTGAATAAAAACTGACCAAAGGTTTGCCTGTGCTCCAAGAATGTGTTTGGCTTCTTCGGCAGTAAGTTCTTTTGGAATCGGATTGTAGTGATACACCTCTTTCAGAGTTTCAATTCCTGGCCAATGTGCTGGATGCGATGGGTGACGGCTCTGACCATGGTCGAAATAAAGCGGTTTCTCTGGAGACATCACTACATCGTGCCCCATTTTTGCAGATTTGATGCCGCCTTTGATACCACGCCAGCTCATCACTGTCGCATTTGGAGCTAGTCCGCCTTCAAGAATTTCATCCCAGCCGATCATGCGACGACCATTTTTGTTGATGAACTTCTCCATACGTTTCATGAAATAACTCTGAAGTTCATGCTCGTCTTTCAGACCTTGTTCTTTCTTGAATTTCTGGCAGCTTGGACAGCGCTTCCAGTCGCCTTTGTTTACTTCGTCGCCACCAACATGAATGTAGGTTGAAGGGAAAAGTTCGAATGTTTCTTTAAGAACATCTTCAAGGAATGTGAACACTTTTTCGTTTGATGCACAGAAAACGTCGGAGTTTTTGCAGTGGGGAAAACGTTGTGCCGCACAAGGGTATTCGTAGAAAGGTGCTACAGTTCCTTCCACTTTCGAACACGAAAGCTCTGGATACGATGCAATCGCGGCCATGCTGTGACCCGGCATTTCGATCTCAGGAATCACGGTGATATGGCGATCTGCTGCATATTTTACAATCTCTTTCACCTCTTCTTGAGTGTAGAATCCGCCGTAACGACCGATTGGCGGTTGGGGACGCCATGCTCCGATGTCAGTTAGACGAGGATATTTCTTGATTTCTAAACGCCAGCCGTGACCGTCGACAATATGCCAGTGAAACTTATTCAGCTTCTGCATCGCCAGGCGGTCGATAAACTTTTTCAAATAGTCGACGGTCTGAAAGTGACGAGACGAGTCAATCATCATTCCACGCCAGCCGAACCGTGGCTGGTCTTTAATTGTGACGGCAGGAACTGTCCATTTCACATTCTTATGAATTTCATTAGAGAAGATTTCAACCGGCAGAAGCTGGCGAAGCGTTTGACATCCGTAGAAAAGCCCAGTTTCGGTTTTCGCAGTGATCACAATTTGATCAGACGTCGATTCGAGCTTATAAGCTTCCGCTCCAAGCTTTGATTCATCATCAAGCACTAACGAAATCGTGTTATCCGAACTGCTGAAAAGGTTGATGAAGAAGTTACCTGTACCTTTTGTTGAGACGGTAAAACCAGTTGCTGGTTTAAGATAATCCTGCAGTTGCTTAGCAGTTTTTTCTGCTCCGTCCGAAACGACAATTTCTGTGTCGGCGTTCAGTTGGAACGTGCCATTCCCTTTGACAATTTCCGCCGGCTTTGGAATCACATTGATATCCTGTGCGAAAACTGATGCGATTGTGACGGCGAATGCCATCAAAATTGACTTCATCATGATTACTCCTTTTATCCTTTATTTGAGTTGATAGGACTAAGAAAATGCCAGCCTTCAGACTATTATCAAGATGCTTTTAAATAAAAAAAGGGCTCGTGAACCACCTCAGTTCACGAACCCTTTCCAGGGATGAGAAGTTGTTTTAAGTTTTATTCAACCGTAACTGGAGCGTACCATTGGCGGCCGCGATAGACAATGTAGAATAGAACCTGATCGCCTTTAG
>DDLT01000109.1 GCA_002340265.1 Lentisphaeria bacterium UBA2565
CCCATAGTGCACTGGACACCGTTTTTCTATACCGTGCCCTATTCAGTGGAATTCCTCCCCCGTCTGGTTTACGTTGGTGTGAATAGTTTTGTACCTTAGATCGTTGTTGTCGCATTGTGAGGAAGATTTTCGTGTAAGAGAAGATCGAGGCACAAGTGGTCATTATGAGCCCCAAGCTGGCGATACCTGTGGCAAAAGCTCTGTCGTAAAAGAACATCATTACAGCGGCGGTGCTGGATAACCAAAACACAAATACCAAGACACGGACACTTTTCAAGGTTACTATTCTTCTATATCTTAGTTCCAACATCAACGCGAGAAGTCTGTCCACACTAATGGCAGTCACAGTAAACATGGATATTCCACCAAAAACTGTGAATGTCGTGTTCACGAGGAAGGACAAAACACGATAGCAAGGCGAATGAAAATACAAACGAGAAGCGATGTAGAGAGGCTGTGTAATAAGGCCCGCACAGAGATCGGTACACGCTAGACAACGAAAGAGAAGTTTGGAATGCGGATGAAGGCACGACACCTTTCGAAGCGCAATAATGATCAAAAAATTCCCCAAAAATGCGGTGATGGAGGTTAACATGTTGAACGCTAGAATGAATTTTCGTTCCCAAGGTATTGCATTAGTGTCAACTATCTTGCAAACGAAATCTTGAATTGTCGTGCCATTCTCCCTTCCAGTTTGGTTTGCCATTTTCCTGTTACAATTCTTGTTCTTTCGATAGTTTCCACGGTGGTTAATGTTCCTTAAGTCCTGTATCAAAGCCCCAAGGACATGTAATGTTGGAGGTTGATGTTTCACCCTCTCTGATATCTGTCCGATCCTGACAGAAAATAAGGAATTGTAGTTCTAGTTAGAATTGTTGCTATGGACCAGGAGCTTATACGGAGATAAATGACACGGTCAAGTTTAACAACAGGTCTACAAACAACGGTAATACTCAGGGAATCTATTTGCATTTCTATTTGCCTTGAGCTTTGACGGAACAAGAGGTTTTTTTCCTACTTACTTAGTCCCATGCAACCTTGTTTAAAGCTTTCAAGTCTGCTATGGACTAACATTCATTGCAAAACACCTACCTTTTTTTCCAAACAATAATATACCAAGGTGAAAGGCAAGTGTGAACGATAAATTTGTAATTTTTAATTTGCCCTTCTTGACAAAACTGCAATGTCATTGAACACCTCCCTACATAACAATGCGATTTATTACTCATCAATATCATTGCATGAATAATAATGATACATTTCGAGTGTTTTTTTCTTGAGCAACAACACCGGAAATGCTTGATTTCGTTGCATATTTTAAATTCTATGTCCGTTTTAGCACAAAAGGTACCACTCGATTGATTTGGCGGATTCTAGATATACTATTTTCAGGCTCTTCTGCTTTGTTCTCGTTTTACTTTATACAGTTTGCGATGTTTGCGTTAGAAATTCCATTGTCTAACGGCCACGGCGTTGTCTATAATTAAAAGTATTTTAAAATAAAACAAATTCAGGCTGAAAAAAATGAGAGATAAAAGGGGAAACGATAGTTCACACTACTTTCCGCAATGCTTCTTTATCAAAAAATAACAATTAATTAACCAGTCAGTTATTAGCTGTATTCTTAGTTGAGTTTATCTAGAAACACGTAGCACAAAACTGAATAAACGCAACATTCATGTCAAATGAACTTGTTAAAAATTTCGATTTAAAATAACACGCTGGAGCCAAGAGCAAGGCATCAAAGTAGAAATTTGCTCCTTACGTGGCAAGTAGCGATCTTGAAATTGAAAACGCGATAATCAAGATTCGGTCCGCTTTGATAGAATTAAAGACAAACAAAATCTTGGATAAAGTTTGTCTTAAATTAAGACAAGTAGAGACAATTAAATTGTATTGAAGATCTGACTTTAACTTTTGAAAGTCCAAACTTAAAATTTAAAAACGAGTAAATTACTCCCAATCTTTCCCTAAATAGAGGTGTTGCTTGTTCGTGCCGGCAGTTTCTAAACTTTGAAAATATAATCATGCCATCCACGCTCCTATATAATACGTTTTCAATTATTTAACTTATTAAAGGGAGATAACTAATGAGTGTTTTGTGTAATTTTATTTGCGTATGATATTGTCATTTTATTTAATGCCTACGTAAATATTTGAAGTTTTCCTGATTCTATTCGTTGCAGCAAAAATGGCTTTTGAATGCTTCGAGTTATTTATCTATTTTATACAATGCATGACCCTTTTGGTTTTAACCCCCTTCTTAAACGATTAAACTATTAACAATTTTTTTCCCCTTATATTTCAATCCTTCACAATTATTAAACTGTTTCCTTTTTTGCCTGATAAAAAGGAATCTTAAGCCATTGATTCTATCTTATGGTAGACTTGTAATATCAAAAAAATGTTACTGTGCAATATGCGAGGAGAATTACTATGTTCTACCTAGCGTAAAATAGATTATTTTTCTCAATTTCATCCAGACACTGATCTCCAGTCATTTCACCTGTTGCAAAAGCTATTTCTTTTGCTGAGCTGGTGCTAAACAAGGCGTGCATGACAAGGCCGATCCGAGACAACCAGGTCCGGTTGCGTATTTTGCTGTTAAACGCCAAGTGGGTGAGTGACTTCCTGTTTAGATCGAAACCACCTGTCGTGCCCAGCCAATCATTTGAGCTGTTTGCTCTGAATATAAATTATAAGATTGATCAGGTGTCCTGCAGGCGTGGGTGGAGGTTTTGTGTGGATGGATACCACCCCAATAAATCTTTCCCACGTGATATTGAGCTAAGGATAATTATAGTTTCTGATGTTCAAACTTTCAGCTGCTGTCCATTTATGCGTCACGAAAAGTTTTGTAGCACAATTTATTTGACATTGACATAGCAACCACGTTTTGACATGCCAAGTTTTGATGCTTTATCAAAACTTGTCCCCTATTGTTTTCTTGAGCAGCATTGCAGAGCCAGTACCTTTATGCATTTCATTTCCTTTTTGGATTAATAGGTCA
>DDLT01000003.1 GCA_002340265.1 Lentisphaeria bacterium UBA2565
TTTCGGAGAAATGGAGTTACTTAAAGCTTAAGAATTTATTTGTCGTCTTCAGCTCGCCACTTTTCGAGGTTTTCTTGAATAAAATCGATACATTTCTGATGAGCTTCTTTTCCATTTCCTTCGACATTAATCGCATCGCCAAACTTGATGTAAACTGTTTTACTGCGATCAATTGGACCAATGTCTTTAATCAGTTTTCCATTTTTAAGGAAATCTGTTTTTACGGCAAATGGAATGATTGGAATACCTTCACGCTTAGCAAGTTTTACCCCGACTGTTCCAAATTTTTCCGGATTGAACTCCGTTGTACGGGTTGTCTGCGGGAAGACAATGATCGAAGTTCCATTTTTGATGTGTTCTTTTCCTTCAGACAAGATCTTTTTAAAGTCGGCGATTGGATCAGTTCGAGATACACCGATACTTTTCATGATTTTAAGACTTCCGCTGTAAATCGGCACTTCCAGAAGCTGTTGTTTCAGTACAAAAGTGATATTTTTATGCGGCATAATCAGACATGGGAGCAGGGTGGTCTCTACGGTACTCATGTGATTTCCCACAAAAATAACCGGCCCGTCAACTTCTCTAATTTTCGACATACCTGAAATATCAATATTTCCACCGCAGGCTTCGATTAGTTCAAGAAAGTTCCAAGTTCCACGGTAAACCAGTTCAAGTTCATCTTCATGTCCGGCCTTCCATCTTTTATGAAGCCAGTAAAAAGTTTCGTAAAAAAGGTTCCAGTGAAAGTAAAGTCTGCTCCAGCCGAAAAGCCGGCTCATAATCGTTTTACGATGAAATTCGGTTTTATAGGTGTCTCTAAAAAACATATTATAAATTGGGGTTAGGGTTCAAAGTGGTTTTACTATAAACGCTTGTGGTTAACTGTCCACTACAAAAAAGGGTGCGAATTTCGCACCCCATTTGCATCCACCTCATAGCGGTGGATCTACTAAAATTAAATGCCTAGGCGGTTCTGCCAAAACTGAATCTGACGTGCAACTTCCTTCGGAGCTGTTCCGCCGTAAACTTCACGGGCATTTACTGCACTTTCCGGTCTGAACATGTCAAGACATTCTTCTTTTGCCCCGGGAACGCTTTTCTGCATTTGCTTTAGAGTAAGTTCGTTCATTGGAACGCCTGTGTCTTCGCTATATTTAACTAGCGACTGCAGCTGGTAGTAAGCTTCACGGAATGGAATGCCCTGTTTTACCAGCCATTCTGCAAGGTCGGTTGCCATTAGTGCAGGATCAGATGCTGATTTCAGCATGTTTTCTTTCTTCACTTTTATAGTTTCAAGCATTTTCGTGTAAACCGCAAGCACCATTTTTGATGTGTCGATTGCATCGAAAACACCCTCTTTATCTTCCTGAAGATCACGGTTATAGGTCAGCGGAAGACCTTTGGTAATTGTCAGAATGCTAGTTAAAGCGCCATAGATTCGACCAGTTTTACCACGGGTAATTTCGGCGATATCTGGATTTTTCTTCTGCGGCATGATACTTGAACCGGTACAGAACGCGTCACCTAGATCGATGAATGAGAATTGCTGCGACATCCATAGAATGATATCTTCAGAAAGACGGGAGAAGTGCATCGCCATGATAGAAAGTGCCGAACACACTTCGATTACAAAGTCACGATCTGAAACCGCATCCATACTGTTACGGGTGATTGATTCGAAGTTCAGCTCTTTTGCCACAAATTCACGGTCGATTGGGAAAGTTGACCCAGCTAGAGCGGCAGAACCCAGCGGACAGCAGTTTAGACGTTTGCGGCAGTCAAGCAGGCGAGTTCGGTCACGCTCAAACATTTCAACGTAAGCTAGAATATGATGCGCGAAAAGTACCGGCTGAGCGTTTTGAAGGTGAGTAAAACCTGGAAGAATCGCATCTTTGTTATCATTTGCCACAGTCACAAGAACTTTTTCCAGTTCTTTGATCATCTCGTCCATTTCATCAATTTCGTCACGTATGTAAAGACGAACATCTGTCGCCACCTGGTCATTTCGGCTACGTGCAGTGTGCAGGCGTTTGCCCGGCTCACCCACTTTGTTGATCAGATACGACTCGATATTCATGTGAATATCTTCAAGTTTTTCCGAGAATTCAAAATTACCTGCGTCAATTAACAGTTTGATATCTTTCAACTGGTTTTCTACCTTTACGGCATCTTCGGCAGGGATAATACCTTGGCGGCTCAACATTTTTACGTGAGCGATGCTACCCTGAATATCCTGTTTATACATACGTTGGTCGTAGGAAATTGACTCGGTAAACTTTGCTACCAACTCGTCTGTATCACTAGTGAATCTATCACCTCTAAGTACCATGATATACTTCCTTTCTGAGTCCGTGACGGATCAGTTAAATTTCGTTATTTTGATTAATCATTGATAAAATTGACGTTGCGGCCGTTTCAGCCACACTTTTTTCGCCGCCCAGATTTTGAACCATCTCTTTCATCTCTGCCACTACCTGCTCGCGGCGTTCGCCATTTGGTAGAATACGTTCAAGAGCCGGAATAAGAACCGATGGTCTTACCTGAGATTGTAAAAATTCTTCGTACGTTTTTTTCTTATTGATAATATTTACCATTGTGAAAAATGGCAATTTGATTAGCATTCTGAAAAGGGTGAGGGAAATCGGATTCATTCGATAAACCGTAATCAGCGGAAGACCAAGAATTGCGGCCTGAACTGTGACAGTTCCAGAAGCGGCGATTCCGGTTCCAGCCTGCTGAAGCCATTTTACCGTGTCGTCGCAGGTCACTTTAATCGGAAAGTCGAAGTTCAAATGCGTCAGTTGTTCAGTGACATAACTTCTGATTTTTTCGCGCGGTGTAGAAATCACAAACTTCAGTTCCGGGCGCTTTTTCTTCAGTTCCGCCGCTGTTTTTAGCATTGGCTTTAGAATTCTATTCAGTTCGCTGAAACGGCTTCCAGGAAGGAGAAGTACGGTGTTTTTGTCACGTTCGACTTTAATTTTCTGCTTTTGCAGAGATTCTACTAGCGGATGACCGATAAATTCCACATCGATTCCAGTCGGTTTCCATACATCGACTTCAAACGGGAAAATCACCATAAGTTTGTCGATAAATTTTGGCATGGTTTTCAGACGTTTCTTTCCCCATGCCCAAACTTGCGGACTGACGTAATGGACAGTTTTGATGCCGAGTGCATGTGCCTTTTTGGCAAAGCGAAGATTGAAACCCGGATAATCCACAGTGATAATCACGTCCGGTTTTTCATCGGCTGCCTGTTTCAGCATGTTGTGGAAGATTTTGTGGAAAGTAGGGTACATTTTCATCACTTCTACGAAGCCGATGACGCCAAGCTCGGTCGAATCGGTAATAATATCGACACCTGCGTTTTTCATCTTTTCGCCGCCCATTCCCTTAATTGTTAAATCAGGGTTTTGCGCCAGAAGTGCTTTTGCCAAATCCGCTCCGTAAATATCGCCCGAAGCTTCGCCGGCAAGAATCCAAATTGTTTTACTCATATAGAGACTCGAATTGAGTTAATCATTTCCTGAATCCGTGACGGATCAGTTTATAGAATTTGTAACTTAGACTTTTACGATAAGTTACAACTTTTAAAAATTAACTATTGAAATATTCTTTTAATAAAAACACCGCCCTTTGGGTGCTTTTTAATTAGTCTATCTTCTTCGTTAACAGCTTATTACGGTAGCTAACTACAGTTCATAAGCTGTTGCCTTGAATCTAAACCAATTAAAAAGCATCACAGATTCAGGCAACAGTCGCTGAATTGAAATTATTTTTTGCGACTGAAAAATCGAAATATCCTATTAAATTAACAGGCCTTCAAGATACAACATTTTTCTTTAATTGCCAGATATAGAACTTTTTAAATTTTTGGTAATGTCCCAAGTTCTGGGATGGAAGTAGAATTAAAAAGCATTTGAGACAAATTATTTGTAGCATAAAATAATAACTCAAACGAGGTCTCAAATGCAGTTCAATTTTAATGTTCACGTGTGGTGTTGCCTAGCCGAAAATGGATTTTCTTTGGATGAATTGGTTCATGAACTAAAGAAATGTTACAATGAGAACGGTTTTGGGCAAATAATTGCC
>DDLT01000097.1 GCA_002340265.1 Lentisphaeria bacterium UBA2565
TTTTTTTGTTGTATGAGAAGAATGTCTGCCATAATGGTTGTTAGCGCAGCCGCGACTCCATGACCAGTGCTGTCTCCTAGAAATAGATTAAATGCCTGTTCATCATTCTGATAAAGTTTATAGATATCACCTGATACATGTGAATAGGGTAGATATTTTGTGGCTATCTTCAGGTAGGGCGGCTGGGAGAAGTGAGTGAAAAGCTCTCGCTGCAAACCTTCAGCAGTATTGAGATCTGTTTCGATTTCCTGATTCTTCTTGAATAGTTCGTGTGTTTTAATTTTAAGCTGTTTTAGAGCGTAGTGGAGTTCTTTGGTTCGTTCTCGCACTAGTTCTTCCATATTTTCACTGTATTCTTGCAGCTGGGTCATGAAGTTGTTGTAATATTTTGATAGTCGACCTATTTCATCATGGCGGTTTATCGGCATTCTTGATGTAAAGTCGCCTTTGGCGCCTTCTTCAAAGTTGTGTGTTAAGTTTAACAGTGGTTTGGTAAGGGATGAGCTTATCCACCATGTAAACAAGAATATGATGATGACTATGACTAGGACAATGTTTCCACCGACATAGCCGATTTCCTTGAGATGAGCATAAAACTCTTCACGGTAGCTTGATGATATGACACTCCAGCCAAGTTCGGGTATATAGTTAAAAATTGCTAGTTTTTCACGAGGTTTTTCTTCTCCCGGGTTTTGCCAGGCGTAGGTAATTTTCCCACTTTTCTTTTCAATCATTTCTTTAAAGAACATTCGGCCAGTAGGATCTGTGGCGTATAGATAGTTGTCGCCTCTTTTAAGTTTTGGGTGAATGACGACATTTCCTTTGTTGTCCATTATGTATGAATAGCCTGTTTTGCCGAATTTCATGGAAAGAATACTTTGTTCAAGGTCTTCGATGCTGAACAAATCTTTGAATTCTGAGCGATATGATGATACGGATATGATCCAATCCCATGGTTTAAAATAGCAACCGTAGAGGGCTTTTTTACGGTATTTATCTTCTCCGGGGTTTTTCCATTTGTACTCCACATAACCTTCTTTTCTGTTTTTCTGGCTTTTGATAAACCTGTGTTGTGAAAGGTCAACTTCTTGAAGACTTTTTCTGGGATGGACTTTTATTACTCCTGATGTATTTATGCAATAGATGTAGCCAGTTTTCCCGATTGTCTGACTGAGTAGCAGTTCTTTCGCCTTTTGCTTTGCTTGGTCTTCAGTCAAAACTCCTTGCTTATATTGATTATGGAAGTGGGCGACAATTTCTCTATTTTTTTCGGCTACAGCTCGAAGGTGATTACGTATGGAGGAAGTTGTAACAGTTTTCACCATATTTAGAATGGTTTTAGTGGATACTTTAAGCTCTGTCTCGATATTTTGTTCTAGTATATTGTGAATTACAGAATAAAGAATGACGCTTCCCAGTGTTGTGGCAAAAGCGGCAAGGCTTAAGTATGATAGAAGTAGTTTTGATCGAATAGATAAATTTCGGAAGAAGTTCATTCAAATGCTCCCCTGTAAAATGAGCGAAATTAATGTGATTTTTCTTTAAACAACGAATTTCGACCAAAAACTTATAGGTGAGAGTGCTGTTTTACAAACAAAAAAGGCGTCCCGCGAAAGCGAGGCGCCTTTTTTATATCTTATCCACCTTGTGCGGTGGATTCTCTGTCTTATAGAGAGTCGTGGAACGTACGGTTGATTACGTCGCGCTGCTGTTCTTTAGTCAGCTTGACGAAGTTTACCGCGTATCCTGATACACGAATGGTTAGCTGAGGATATTTCTCAGGGTGCTCCATTGCGTCTTCAAGAGTTTCACGATCAAATACGTTGACGTTGATGTGGTGTCCCTCGTCGTGGAAGTAACCATCAAGCATACCAACTAGGTTTGTTACACGCATGTCCATGTTTTTACCAAGTGCTTTTGGTACGATGGAGAATGTGTAAGAGATACCGTCTTCCGCACTGTCGTATGGAAGTTTCGCTACAGATGCAAGAGATGCAACCGCACCTTTCTGATCACGGCCGTGCATTGGGTTTGCACCAGGTGCGAATGGTTCACCGGCTTTACGTCCGTCAGGCGTGTTACCAGTCTTTTTACCGTAAACTACGTTTGAAGTGATTGTAAGAATCGACATAGTTGGTTTTGAGTTACGGTAAGTTGGCTGAACTTTTAGTTTGTCCATGAATGATGATACGATTTCTGATGCAAGATCATCTACTCGATCATCGTTGTTTCCGAACATTGGGTAGTCGCCTTCAAGTTCGAAGTCAACTGCCAGACCAGCTTCGTTACGGATTACTTTCACTTTTGTGTGCTTCATCGCAGAGAATGCGTCGGCAACAACAGAAAGTCCGGCAATACCACCCGCCATTGTACGGATTACAACAGGGTTGTGAAGTGCCATCTGAAGACGTTCGTATGCATACTTGTCGTGCATGTAGTGAATTACATTAAGTGTTTTAATGTAAAGCTCTGCCAACCAAGTTGTAGTTGCTTCGTAAAGTTCTTTTACTTTGTCGTAGTCTAGGTATTCAGCTGTAAATGGTTCAGTTGCTGGAGCAATCTGATCGCCTGATTTCTCATCTTTACCACCGTTGATTGCGTAAAGAAGTGCTTTACCAAGGTTACAACGTGCGCCGAAGAACTGCATCTGCTCACCAATTCCCATTGGAGATACGCAGCAAGCGATTCCGTAGTCGTCGCTGTACTGCTTACGCATTACGTCGTCATTTTCGTACTGGATTGAACTTGTATCGATAGATACTTTCGCACAGTAGTTTTTGAAGTTTAGTGGAAGCTGTTCAGACCAAAGGATTGTGATGTTTGGCTCAGGAGCAGGACCTAGTGTGTAAAGTGTGTTTAGGAAACGCATGCTTGTCTGAGTTACAAGCGGACGCCCGTCTTCACCAATACCACCGATTGACTCAGTAACCCATGTTGGATCACCTGAGAATAGCTCATCGTAAGCTGGTGTACGTAGGAAACGTACGATACGTAGCTTCATTACGAAGTGGTCGATTAGTTCCTGTGCTTCTTTTTCGTTGATAAGACCTGCATCGATGTCGCGTTTGATATAGATGTCAAGAAAAGTTGAGACACGACCAAGTGACATTGCTGCACCATTCTGCTCTTTTACAGAACCAAGGTATGCAAAGTATGTCCATTGAACCGCTTCTTTAGCAGTTGTTGCAGGCTTGCTGATGTCCATGCCGTAAGTTGCAGCCATCTCTTTAAGTTCGTTAAGCGCTTTTAGCTGCTCAGAGAACTCTTCGATTAGCTGAATTTCGTCAGCACCCATTGGACCAGCACTTGCATTAGCTTTCTGCTGAAGTTTGTCTTCGATAAGACGGTCGATACCGTAAAGTGCTACACGACGGTAGTCACCGATGATACGTCCGCGTCCGTATGCATCTGGAAGACCAGTAATAATACCGGAACGACGAACTGCACGCATTTCTGGAGTGTAGATAGAGAATACGGCGTCGTTGTGAGTTTTACGGTATTTTGTGAAGATTTCGTGAACAATTGGATCAACTTCATAGCCGTAAGCAGCCAGTCCGTTTTCAACCATTTTCAGACCGCCGTTAGGCATGATTCCGCGTTTCAACGGCGCATCTGTCTGAACACCGACAATCTGCTCTTTATCTTTATTAATATAGCCTGCGTCGTGCGACACGATTGTTGAAGGTTGTTTAGTCTCTACATCGTAAATACCTTTTTCCGATTCAACTTTCATCATTTCCATTAACTGTTCCCAAAGCTGTGTGGTTGCTTCGGTTGCAGTTTCCAAGAATGAGTGGTCACCCTCATAAGGAGTGTAGTTAGTTTGAACAAAGTCGCGTACGTTGACTTCGTCCTGCCATTTACCCGGCTGAAATCCTTTCCAGTTTGTCATATTCTTACCTCTTAAAAATAAGGTTTAATTATTAAATAGGTGCATACAGTTTTGTGCATGTTGATTACATACTCCGAGTAATTTAATAAGTTATATTTGTTCGTCCATGTGAAAAACGCAAATTAGTTATCAGGGCATGAAAAAATATTGTATTGTTGTTTTTTGTGTAAACAATATATTTTGTTTTGTGCAATATAAATGTGTTTTATTGTTACGTTTGTAACTTAAAGTTGCCTGGTTTTATTGTTGATAAGGGATACATATTGCAGAGATATGGGGCAAAAAACATTGATGTAATTAATTCAATACAGAGTTGTTTGATACGCTATTGTTATAGTTATTTTCCTATATGGTCAAACTATTTTAGAAATAAGCCTTTTTTGTTCTTGTCATCAACAAATAATTATACTATTATCTCAGCCCTTAAAACAGTTTTGCGGTATGTCTTTATCGCAACGGGTTGTTTAAGGCGTTTGAAAATTTTTTAGTTTTACCAAAGTTTATGGTAGTTATAAGAAAACACTAAGGAGTAAAAATGGCTAAAAAAATGGTCACAATCGATGGTAATACAGCTGCCGCTCACGTTGCTTACGCATTCAGTGATGTTGCTGCAATTTACCCAATCACACCATCATCTCCGATGGGTGAGAACTCAGAGATCTGGGCAAGTCAGGGTCTGAAAAACATGGAAGGTCAGACTGTAGATGTTATCGAAATGCAGTCGGAAGCTGGTGCAGCTGGTTCTGTTCACGGTTCACTTGTTGCCGGAGCTCAGACTACTACATTTACTGCGTCTCAGGGTCTACTTCTAATGATTCCTAATATGTACAAGATCGCTGGTGAGATGCTACCTTCAGTATTCCACGTATCTGCGCGTTCTCTAGCATGTCAGGCTCTATCTATCTTCGGAGATCACTCTGATGTAATGTCTGTTCGTCAGACTGGTTTTGCAATGGTTGCTGCTAACTCAATTCAAGAGACTCAGGATCTTGCATTGGTTTCTCACCTTGCTACTCTAGAAGCTGAAGTTCCTTTCCTAAACTTCTTTGACGGTTTCCGTACTTCTCACGAAATTCAGAAAGTTGAAGAGATCTCTTACGAAGATATGAAATCTCTTGTTAAACCTGAATACGTTGAGCGTTTCCGTAAACGTGCGATGCGTCCGGAAGCTCCAGTTTGTCGTGTAGCTGCTCAGAACCCGGATGTATACTTCCAGGGTCGTGAGACTACTAACAAGCACTACGAAGCGATTCCATCAATCGTTCAGAAATACATGGATCAAGTTGGTGAGCTAACTGGTCGTAAATACAAACTATTTGATTACGTTGGTGCAGCTGATGCTGAAACTGTTGTAATCGCTATGGGTTCTGGTTGTGATACAATCGAGCCTACTGTTGACTACTTGAATTCTAAAGGCGCTAAATACGGTCTTCTAAAAGTTCGCCTTTTCCGTCCGTTCTCTGCAGACGCATTTGTTGATGCACTTCCATCAACTTGTAAAACTATCGTTGCTCTTGACAGAACTAAAGAGCCTGGTTCACTAGGTGAGCCTCTATTCCAAGACATCGTAACTGTTCTTAGCCAGAAAGGTTCTGACATTAAAGTTATCGGTGGTCGTTACGGACTATCTTCTAAAGAGTTCACTCCAGGTATGATCAAAGGTATCTTCGATCACGCAACTGGCGAAAACCCATTCCACGGTTTCACTGTTGGTATCGAGGATGACGTAACTAACCTATCTATCCCTTACTCTGAAGACTTCGACATCATGCCAGCTGACGTAAAAAGCTGCATGTTCTGGGGTCTTGGTGCGGATGGTACAGTTGGTGCTGCGAAAAACTCTGTGAAAATCATCGGTGGTAACACTGACAAAAACGCACAGGCTTACTTCGTATACGACTCTAAGAAATCTGGTGGTGTTACAGTTTCTCACCTACGTTTTGGTGATTCTTCATGTAACTACCCATTCCTAATTACAGCTGCTGACTTCGTATCATGTTCTAACCCAGCCTACATCGGCCGTTACGACATGCTATCAGCTCTTAAAGAAGGTGCGACATTCCTACTTAACTCAGAAATCCCAACTTCTGAAGTATTCTCTCACCTAACTAAAGAAGAGCAGCAAATCATTATCGATCGTAAGATCAACTTCTACAATATCGACGCTCTGAAGATCTCTACTGAAAATGGTCTTGGTCACCGTACCAACACTGTTATGCAGACTGTATTCTTCAAACTTGCTGGTATTCTTCCAGAGGAACAGGCGATTGATGAGTTGAAGAAAGCAATTAAGAAAACTTTCGCTAAGAAAGGTGACGATATTGTTCAAATGAACTGGAAATGTGTTGACGCAGCCCGTGACGCAGTTGAGAAAGTAGAAGTTCCTGCTTCTGTTACTTCTGACGCTTACGTTGCTCCACAGCTTCTTCAGGAAGACGCAAGTGAGTTCGCGAAAGACGTGATGCTTCCTGTGATGCTTCAGAAAGGTGACAACGTTCCAGTATCTAAAATGACATTCGACGGTGTAATTCCAACAGGAACTACTAAAGTTGAAAAACGTGGTGTTGCTCCACGCGTTCCAAAATGGATCAGCGAAAACTGTATTCAGTGTAACCAGTGTGTTCAGGCTTGTCCACACGCGGTTGTACGTGCAAAACAGATTGAGCCAGCTTCTCTAGAGAACGCTCCTGAAGGTTTCACTACGCTTAAGTCTAAAACTAAGAATGAAAAAGACCTTGAGTACAAACTTCAGGTTTACATCGAAGACTGTACTGGTTGTGGTGTTTGTATCGAAACTTGTCCGGCTAAAACTAAAGCTCTTGAGTTCTCTACTCTTGAAACTGAACGTGAAGCTGGTGAGCGCACAAACGCTGAATTCTTCGAAGCTCTTCCAAACAACATCCTTGACGGTGCTGCAATCACTACCGTAAAAGGTGCACAGTTCAAAACTCCTCTATTCGAGTTCTCTGGAGCATGTGCAGGTTGTGGTGAGACTCCATACGTTAAACTTGTTACACAGCTTTTCGGTAACCGCATGGTTATCGCGAATGCAACAGGTTGTTCTTCTATCTACGGTGGTACATTCCCAGCGATTCCATACTGTACTGATGACCGCGGTCACGGTCCTGCATTCGGTAACTCTCTATTCGAGGACAACGCCGAGTACGGATTTGGTATGCGTCTAGCGGTTGATGCTAACCGTAAGATTCTAAAAGCTGCTGCTGAAAAAGTGGCTGCATCTGACTGCGACAGCGAGTTTGCTACAGCGGTTCGTGCACAGCTTGAAATGTGGACTTCTAAAGAAGACGCAGCTATTGAAAACCAATGCAAAATCTCTGACCTTCTACCAGCTGCAATCGAAGCGGCTCCAGCAGAATGTAAAGAGACTCTACAAACTATCTCTGATCTAAAAGATTACTTCGTAGACAAATCTGTTTGGATCTTCGGTGGTGACGGTTGGGCATACGATATCGGTTATGGTGGTGTTGACCACGTTGTATCTCAGACTAAGAATGTTAACATTCTTGTAATGGATACAGAGGTTTACTCAAACACTGGTGGTCAGGCTTCTAAAGCGACTCCAATCGGTGCTGTTGCGAAATTTGCCAACGGTGGTATGCAGCTTGGTAAGAAACTAATGCCGTTCATGTGTATGAGTTACGGTCACGTTTACGTTGCACACGTAAACATGGGTGCGAACCGCATGCAGCTACAGAAAGCAATGATGGAAGCAGAAGCGTGGGATGGTCCTTCAATCGTCTTCGCATACTCTCCATGTATTGCACACGGTATCAATATGATGACTTCACAGAAAGAAGCTAAAGCAGCTACTGAATGTGGATACTGGCCACTATTCCGCTACAACCCAGCGTTGGAAGAAGGCAAACGATTCGTATTTGAATCTAAAGAGCCAAAAGGCGACTTCCAGGCATTTATCCGTGGTGAGCGTCGTTATACTGCTCTACAGAAAACTAACCCAGACCAATATGAAGAGTTGCTAAAAGCTTCTGAGGATGACGCAAAACGTCGTTGGGCATTCTACCAAAACCTAGGAAACATTCTTTAGTCCTAGATTTTAATAGATACTGAAAAGGCTTCCTGCAGCAATGCAGGGAGCCTTTTTTCGTTTTACGTGATACGTTTTACGTACTACGTGTTGCGTAAATATGTTTTTGCATCAAACTCGAATAACTCGATTAACTCGAACAACTCGATTAACTCGATTAATTCGATTAATTCGATTAATTCGAACAACTCGAATAACTCGATTAGCTCGATTAGCTCGAATAAGCCGAATCGCTCGAGTAACTCGATTAAGTCGATTAAGTCGAATAGCTCGAATAACTCGATCGACTCGAACAACTCGATTAACTCGAATGAAGCCTAACGCCCAATGCCCAACGCCATAAAACAAAAAAAGCGAAGCCCTTGCGAGCTTCGCTTTGATATTCTAAAAGGTGAGGGACTTTCTAGCGATCTGCTGAGATCGTTCCCATAGATTTACCACCTTTCTCTTTCTTAGCCTGAATTACAGTTTCGATTGTGTAAGTTGCAGACTTGTCGAAATCTTTAAGGTTGAAGCTGTAAGAAGCCTCTTGCTTATTGATTTTTACGTCTACTTTTTCGTCAACAATCATTTTGTCGCCGGCTTTGATTACAATCTTCTTAACTGTCGCTTCATTGCGTTTCTTTTCATCCGGCGTGAAGTAGATAGTCCACTTACCTGCCTGATCAATAGATTTAAGCTCAGCTTTCACTGTTGACTTCTGGCCTTTCTTACTTGCAAGATTCCAGTTTGCTACAACAGGGCGAACTGCGCCTTCTACAACAATAGACTTAAGACCACGTGGGCGAAGTGTCATTACTTTTAGCTTATCGATATTCTTCGCATCGATAACTTCACCTTTGTATACTTTAGACTCACAAGTTGGTGTAGAACCATCTAGTGTGTAAACAGTAGTCGCGTTAGGGTAACCAGGCGTTACTGTGATACCACCTTTAGAAACTACAGACTTAGGAGGCATTACACGGTAAGTAGTTTGTAGGTTATCAAGGAAACGTAGGTGTTTCTCAAGACGTCCGTGGTACTCATCCCATGAACGCATATCCTGCGGAGTCCATCCCACTTCGGCAGTTGAACAAGCACGAGGCCAGAATTTGTAATCCGCATTCATTGGCGTGTAAACATACTCAGACCATACACATGCGTGTACACCTTTAATTAGTTTCTGCTCATCTTCAGTCAGCTTATCTTTGAAAAGTGGGTTCCACTCATACGCTTTTTTAGAGTCAATCTGACCAGCCCATCCGTTTGCACGAAGTTCACCTTTACCTGGGTAACCCATGTCAAAGTAGTTGTGTGGAGCTACAGCCATGATTGTTGGGTAACCAGCTTTCGCTGCGTTGATACCTGCACCAATGCTGATCCAAGCCATGATGTTAGATTCGCGAGACATTTCGCCACCTTTCATCATTTCGTTCCAACCGATGATAGTACGGCCGTGTTCTTTTAGGTACTTCTCAAGATGTTTTGTGAAGTAGTTCTGCAGCTGGCGTGGATCAGTGAAGCCTTTCTCATCCATGAATTTGATGTGCTCAGGAGAGTATTCCCAGTATGTAGTGTGAACCTCATCCGCACCGATGTGAATGTATTTTGATGGGAAAAGATCAAACACTTCCGCGAAGATACCTTCAACCATTTCGTAAGTTTTTGGGTTTACGATAGAAAGTGCGTTTGAGCGGTAACCAGTAGGAATTTCAGCAAGCTGTGCAAGCGTGCGAGACTGTGAGTGATGTTTACCTTTGTATTTAGGCTCAATGTTTTCATCAACTACAGGAAGAAGTTCTGGGTATGCAGTAACAAGTGCAGTCACGTGACCAGGTACGTCGATCTCTGGAACGATTTCGATGTGACGATCTTTAGCGTAAGCTACAATCTCTTTAATCTCTTCCTGAGTGTAGTATCCGCCGTAGTGATCTTCACGGCCTTCTTTTGCTTTAGCGCGCCATTTTACCTCAGGCATCTCTGTACCTTCACCACGCCATGCACCAACAGATGTTAGTTTTGGGTAACGTTTGATTTCGATACGCCATCCTTCATCATCGGTAAGGTGCCAGTGAAGCACGTTCATTTTGTGTAGAGCCATGGTGTCGATCATCTGCTTAACGTAGCGTTTGCCGTGGAAGTGACGTGCTTCGTCGATCATCAGACCACGCCATCCGAAACGAGGAGAGTCAGTAATAACCGCACATGGAATTGTCCAATCTGCGTTTTTACCTTTAGTCATCTGAATAAGCGTCTGAGCACCGTAGAAAAGTCCAGTTGTGCTATTTGCAGAGATTACCACATTTTCAGGAGAAACTGTTAGAGAGTAACCCTCTTTTGATGTTTTAAGATCTTTGTCAAGCGTAAGGCGGATACCTTTAGCGTTTTTGTTTTCGCTAAGCTGAAGAAGAAGACCAGTCTGAGTTTGTAGGTTTTCAGAGAAAAGCTGACCCGTTTTGCGTGAACCACGGTCCACAAGAATTTTGGTGAAACGGTTTAGGCTAAAGTTACCGTCTTTTGCTTCAACATTTGAAGGCTTTGGAATTACCGCTTCGCATGGATCAACTGTCGCAGCTGTCAGAGTCGACGCCGCCACAAAAGAAGCCGCACAAAGAAGTTTTGTGTGTTTTAGAAAACTCATGTGTTCTCTCCTTATTTGAGTTAATATTATAAAATCAAAATCAGCCTATCAAAAAAAAACGATAGGCTGTAAGATAGTTATTTCTTTTTCTTTTTCTTCTTTTCAATCTGTTTTTTGACGTTTGGATGAGGATTTTTTAGGTCATATTTGGCATCATAATTGTTCTTGACCTCTTTCAGCTTCTTCATCATCATCTTCTGAATCTCGGAATACTCAGGGTTTCCGTAAAGATTTTTAGTTTCATTCTTGTCTGTTTTCAGATCGTAAAGTTCCCACTGATTCAATTCATAGAAACGAATCAATTTGTAGCGGTCTGTTCTTACACCTTCCTGAAATGCGACACCATGCTCACTTGGCGAATCATAGTAGTGGTAGTAAAGCGCGTCACGCCAATCCACTTTATCATCAGTTTTGGTGACGATAGGAAGCAGACTTTTCCCTTGAATTTCTTCTGGAATTTCAATACCACAGGCTTCTAAGAACGTTGGGGCGTAGTCGATGTTCTGAACAAGTTCATTTACCACGGTTCCAGGCTTAATCTTGCCAGGCCACTTCATTACAAGTGGCATACGAAATGACTCCTCGTACATCCAACGCTTGTCGAACCAACCATGCTCTCCAAGGTAAAAACCTTGGTCAGATGAATAAATTACGATAGTGTTTTCTTCAAGTCCGCTCTCTTTTAGAAAATCCTGTAGACGGTTGACATTTTCATCGACAGCCGCAACACAACGAAGGTAATCTTTGATATAACGCTGAAATTTCCATTCAGCCAACTCTTTGCCTTTCAGATTTGCTTCAAAAAACGCTTTGTTTTTCGGATCATAGGCTTTTTTCCACGCCGTCTTTTGTTCCGGCGTCATGCGCGGCATTTCGAAGATACCTTTGTCATTGTCCATAGACTGTGGCACTTTCAGGTCATAACCCATACGCATGTGTTTCGCGATACCCATTTTGTGTTTTGGAAGATCGGAGTTACGCCCTTCGAAGTTATCGTAAAAAGTTTCTGGAACCGGGAACGTCACATCATCATATTTGTTCAAATGACGCGGAGCAGGCGACCAAGTACGGTGCGGCGCTTTATACTGACACATCATTACAAAAGGTTTGCCAACTTTCTGCTGTTCTTTCATCCATTCAATCGAAAGGTCTGTAGTTACATCCGGCGCATAGCCCATTACCTGCTTTTTACCTTCTGGAGTTAGGTAATCAGGGTTGTAGTAACGTCCTTGACCAGGATAAACCATCCATTTGTCAAAACCAGTCGGGTCACTTTTAAGGTGCCATTTACCAATAAGAGCCGTCGCGTAACCGTTTTTCTGCATTAGCTGTGGAAACGTGAACTGACTGCCGTCAAAGCGTACCCAGTTGCCCAGTTGTCCATTTTTATGGCTGTGTTTTCCTGTAAGAATGCAGGCACGACTTGGTGCGCAGATAGAGTTTGCACAAAAGCTGTTTTTGAAGATTGCACCTTCTTTTGCGATTCGGTCAATTCCCGGTGTCTGGTTTAGAGAACCGTCGTAGGCACTAATCGATTTAACCGCGTGATCATCACTGAAGATGAAAAGAATATTCGGACGTTTTTCTGCTCCCGCCGCGGCCAATGTAGCTGCGCCGATACTGACAAAAGCACTAGCTTTTAGAATGTTCATGCAAACTCTCCTCAAATAATATTAATTAACGTTTCCAATTAGTACCCCATTAAACAGTAACTCTTAACAGTTTTGGTTGAAAATGATAAGGAAAAAACCGTTAACTGGGTGAAATGACTCATTAAAGCCAAGAAATGATTCACAATGAGAACATATTTGGCCAAAGTAGAGCTTGCGGAAATCCCACAAATACAAACTTGGCCAAAGTAGAGCTTGCGGAAATCCCACAAATACAAACTTGACCAAAGTGGGGCTTGCGGAAATCCCGCAAATACAAACTTGGCCAAAGTAGAGCTTGCAGAAATTCTGCGAATGTAAATTTGTTCAAGTTTATATAAAAAAGAACTCTTATGTAAGCAAATTTGTCCAAAGTATAGCTTGCAGAAATTCTGCGAATGTAAATTTGTTCAAGTTTATATAAAAAAGAACTCTTTTCTTTATAAACTTGGTCAAAGTGATGTTTGTAATAATTTCCTTCGCAGCTACCTATCAATTTGGGTACCCACAAGGGGCACCCCTACAAATGGACTGTTTTTAAATTATTGTAGCGGTCTCCCTTAATACGTCGAAGGTGCAGCTCTACGAATGCACTGCTTCTAAATTTATTGTAGGGGCCGCCCTTGTGGCTGCCCTTAATACGTCAATCAGGGTGTCCACAAGGGGTTAATGGCATTGGATTAAGCACTTTAATTTATAAACTCCAAAGGAGTTAGATGCGACAGCCCAGATATCGTAACGAAGTGTAGACCTGCGAGGTGAAATCTTGGGGGGCGGTTAATCAATAAGTTGAGCCCTGAAAGGGCGAGATTAATGTCACCTTTACAGGGTTTTGCTGATTTTGCATACAAACCCAGGGTTACACCCTGGGCTTTCTCATGAAGCCTCTTTGAGACTGTATATAAGTAAGGACGTCTTAACTCAGTGGCATTATAGAATGGGCATCCTCACAGGTTTAACATGTTGAAACTTTCGAAGTGAAGTGTTTGCTTAAATCTTAGAGGGGGAGACGCCGTAGAAATCTTTGAACGATTTGGAGAAGTCCTGAATGCAGGAGAAACCGAGTTTGAATGATAGCTCTTTGATTGTATACACTTTTTCACGTAGGAGGAACTGAGCTTGTTCCATTTTTATTCGGGTGATGTATTTCTTTGTACTTTCTCCGTACTCTTCTTTAAAGAGTTTGCGAAGGTGTGATGAGGAGAGTCCGCAGGTTTTGGCAATGTCGTCGATGCGAATCTTTTCGTAAACCTGTAAGTTGATCAGTCTTGCAGCACGTTCGACACGTGGATCGATTTTTTTCTGATTATGAAATTTGTCAAGAAAGCAGTTAACAAGCGTGGTGCAAAGTTGCGGTTTTAAACTTTCGGTGCCAAAATAGGTTTCATGACAAAGTTCTTTAATCAGACTGTAGCCTTTGTTGCCAGGAGAGAGTTTTAGGGCAGGAGGCTTAAACAGCGGTTGTTCTGATTCAAAAATGATGATGCGAATCATGGTCGATTCGTCGGTGGGGAAATATATGGCACGGCTTCCGTTGTTGCAGCAAAATATGTCGCCGGCTTTAAACGGATAGTCCGTGCCGTTAAAAGTGTAGATGCCGGAACCAGATTCGATGAAAATGACTCGTTGATATTTCACGGTGTCATGTTCGATTCTGTGCGGCTTATCGGATGTGATATAACCGCAGGTGCGAAATTGAATTCGGTTCTCAGAGGTCATCTTACTTTTTGCTTTTTTTATTCTTCTTGTCTTTCTTTTTTGACTTCTTTTCAGATTTATTCGGCTCAGGATATTCCTTACGTTTAACTTTAAGGTTACTGCCTTCCGCTTTCATCTGTTTCATTGTAGAATTTAGAAGATCCATTTCCAGTGCAGGGATCGCTTCCGGATTCACTTCCGATGCCTCTTTCTCGTCGTTAATTACATCGTACAATTTGCCATCACCGTAAAACTTGTACTGTTTGTTACGTACAAAGTTTCCGATTTCAGGAGTTCCCCACTTAGGATCGTAGTGAGAGAATGTGTACTTGCGTACCTCTTTGCTCGGGTCAAGTAGAATTGGAACGAAGCTTTCACCGTCGATTTTACGATCTGTCGGATTTTTCCCACCAATAAGGTCATTGATAGATACAAAGAAGTCTGAGAAGTCAATCAACGCGTCGCTTGTAGAACCCGGCTTGATTTTCCCTTTCCAACGGGCGATAAACGGCACGTGGTTTCCGATGTTTTTAAGATAACCTTTTCCGCCTGGAATAGTTTCTCCATTACGGACACTGTTCAGGCCGCGCATAGTGCCGTTATCACTTGTGAACATAATAACGGTATTGTCGGCAAGTCCCTGTTTATCTACTTCTTCTACCAGTTTACCAACCATTTTGTCCATGTATTCAACCATCGGCTTGAAGAAGCGGTTGTTTGCTTTGTGATTTCCCTCTTTCCATTCAGGACAGTCCGGAGTTGGTACAAATGGGAAGTGCGGTAGCACCATCGGATAGTAAAGGAAGAACTTCTCGTCTTTGTTCTTTTTAACAAAGTCGATGGCGTACTGTGAGAAAATATCCGGTCCGTATTTACCTTTCGTATCAGTTAACTTTTTTCCATTTTCAACAACTACAGGATTATGGAAACGGGAACCGAAGTTTTTATGGTTCAGATACCAAAGGCTGTATTCATCAAATCCGTAAACTTTTGCAAAGTCATCTGTAACTTCACCGTCAAGCTGCCATTTTCCGACCACACAGGTTTTATAACCGGCTGCTTTGGCAGTGTGTCCGAAAGTGACTTCTTTTGTATCAAGCACTTTAAATTTTGTGTAGTTACGGAAGTTGTAGCGACCTGTCATGATTTTTACACGCGAAGGTGTACAAAGTGACTGCGAATAACAGTTTCCGAATTTAACACCATCTTCTGCAAGTTTATTCAGATTTGGTGTGTTGTAAGTTTCTCCTCCGTACGTCTGAAGACATTCAATTCCCATATCATCGGTCATGATAAGGATGACGTTCGGTTTGTCGTTTGCCGCCATCAATGATGTTGATGCGACAGCTGCCGACGCGATTAGTGATTTAGCTTGAAAATTCATTAATTCCCTCCTAACTGAATTATTTTTTTCAAAGTGGCTTAAGTTAACCTATTTGTTAAAATAAAAAACCTCTTCACAGATTAGTACTCCATGAAGAGGTTGCTTTGAACAGATTTGAGGAATAATCTTTTATTTTTTCTTCTTCTTGCTCTTTTTAGATTTTTTCTCAGGCGTTTCTCCATTACGTGCTTTTTTTATCGCCAGAAGTTCTTTGTCTGTGTACTCAGTTCGAACCACTGGAACTTTGCCACCTTGTGCTTCAAGTTTCTGCAGGTTGGAGGAAAGCATCTTGTAGATGTTTTCGTCGATACTGGAAGGTTCAAGAGCTTTTTCTTCATTAGGATCTTTTACAGTATTGTAAAGTGTGCCGTCTCCGTAAAGTTTGTGAGTACGGTTGCGAATATAGTTACCTGCTTCAGGTTTTGATCCGGTGGATGTACCTTTTACATTTATCGGGTCGAAATGGCAATACACGTATGAACGTTCTGAATATTTGGGGTTGGTCAGGCTTCGGGTAAAGCTTACTCCGTCAATTTTTAAGCCATTAGGAATCGGATAGTTCATGATTTCTGCTATTGTCGGGAAAAAGTCGGAGAAGTCGACAAGGGCGTCACTTTTTACACCTTTCTCGATTTCATCCCCCCAGTTCACAATAAGCGGTACGTGTGTGCCGGCATTAACCATTCGGCCATCCTGTCCTCGAACAGGTTTGCCATTTTTTGTACTGGTTACTGTGTGGAATGTGCCGTTGTCAGCGGTGAAAATGATTACTGTATTGTTATATACCTTTTGAGCTTTCAGCGACTTAACGAGGCGACCGATAATTTTGTCAACATATTCGACCATTGGTTTGAAGCGTTTAGGGTCTTTTTGAAGAGCTCCTGCTTTTCCTTTTTCTAAAAAAGTAGGGTCTTCAGGAGTTTTCATGAAAGGAAAATGCGGCAGTACCATTGGGTAGTAGACAAAGAATGCTTCTTTTTTATGCTTTCGGATGAAAGCCTGGGCGGACTTGCAGAATACGTCCGGTCCATATCTTCCTTGACCATCGATTTTCATACCGTTTTTAAAAATTGCCGGATTTTTGTAACGTGAACCGGATGTATTAATATTCCAAAGCGCATGTTCATCCCATCCCCATTTTTCTTTAAAGTTATCTTCAGAGTCACCGCCAAGGTGCCATTTTCCGAAAATACCTGTTTTGTAGCCGGCTTTCTGTGCCATTTTACCGAAGTTGAAATCTTTGGGATTTAAATATTTATATTCTTTATAGTTACGGAAATTGTACATACCAGTCATAATTTTTACACGTGAGGCGGTGGAGTACGGCTGAGAGTAGCAATGATTAAACTGAACTCCGTTTTCAGCCAGACTGGTTAGGTGTGGCGTTTTGTAGCTTTGACCACCGTAACTTTCAAGACATTCAATCCCCATGTCGTCTGCCATAATCAGAACGATGTTAGTTTTCTGAGCCTTTACAGAAAACGCAGTTAGTGTTAACGAAAGAAATGCACTTTTGCACAAATTCATCATAATGTCTCTAATCCCTGTTTTAAATTGATATGTATTTTATTTTTCCCTTAATAAAAAATCCCAAGTCGGTTTCTATGCCAACTTGGGATGTATACACTATCAAGTATAAGGTTCTAACACATTCTTAGTGTTTTTTTCGTTTAGGACGTGATTCTTTATCTTTTTTCCCAATTTCTTTACAGATTTTCAGCTCTTTGTCCATAAACTGTTTCAATTTTTCAGGATTGTCATAATGATCAATTACTTCAGCTGCACGATCACCTGATTTTTCCATTTCTGCTTTCAACTGTTGGCGTGCAGTTTTAATTGCTTCTTTAAACTCCGGGTTATCAATCAGGTTGTTACGGCATTCAGGATCTTTTGCAAGGTCGTAAAACTCTTCGACAACGCGCTTGCTGAAAAGATCGACACGTCCCTGAGTTATTTTACAACTCTTACCAGCTTCTTTCATCGCTTTGAATGTACGACCAAACTGCGATTCATTTCTGAAAATACGCTCGCCATCAGACCAAGGATTGAAGATGTAAACATATTTTTTGTTTAGAATTGCACGCATTGTGAAGCTTTTCTTTCCAGAAGTGGAGTTGAATGAAGTATACACATGATCACGCTCCGGTTGATCTTTTCCTTCCAGAACGGATACAAATGAGTTCCCGTCGATATAATCAGGCGTTTTACCTTTTGCCAGTTCAAGGAATGTCGGCATATAGTCAATTGTGCTGACAAAGTGTTTGTCATCCACCTGATTTGGTTTGATTTTGCCCGGCCAGCTGATCATTAGAGGTGTTTTTGTACTGTTGTAATAACAGTTTGTTTTAGCATAAGGCAACGGCATACCATGATCCGACATAAAGAAGATAATAGTATTGTCAGCTAAATCGCTTTCATTTAAACTGTCAAGTACACGACCGACCGTGTCATCAAGGCGCTTTACAGAACTGTAATATTCTGAAACCTCTTTACGAACATTTGGTAGATCTTCAAGAAATTTCGGTACTTCTACTTCATCTGGAGTGTAGATGCGTGAAGGCTTAAGTGCAGGGAAATCTTTCTTTTCATACCATTTTTTGTTGTCATTTCCGTAGAATGGACGGTGTGGGTCATGCGAGTTTACCATAAAGAAGAACGGTTTGTCGGCCTCTTTTGCACTCTTCATAAATTTTACACAATTCTGATAATAAAGCTCTTTGTTACGTCCCATCCCCAATTCTACCCAATCAAGATAGAAGTCCCAGCAATCTTTTGTTTTCGGAGTAGAATGTCCGCCTTTGCCTAGGATTCCGGTAGTATAACCTGCTTCACGCATTAGATCTGGAAGTACGCTGATGTCTTTACGGAAGTTGATATGATTGAATCCTTCGCCGCCGCTTTTGTGCGGATAACAACCTGTCATAATTGTAGAACGACATGGCTGACAAACTGCGATTGCCACATGCGCATTTTCAAAACGCACACCGCTTTTTGCAAGTTTATCAAGATTTGGTGAAACATCTGGTGTTTTACTTCCATAGATTCCCAGAGAATCAAAGTTTAGGTCATCGGCTGTAATCAGCAGAATGTTCGGTTGCGTGCCGGAAAGCTTGGCATTTTGTGCATAAGCGGCAGCGGTTCCCATTGCAATAAATGCCGCACTTTTTGTAAACATGTTCATAATTTTTCTCTTTTATGTTATGTGTTAAATTAGTCTATTTGAAAAACTGGTTCAGCTTATCCGAATACTCTTTAAGCAGTTCGATCCCTTTTTGCTGAACTCGGTTACTGGAAGGATGGTAATGCCCGGCAAGTGCCATAACGCCGATGAGATTGTGCTGTGAGTCGAAAACTGCGATGGCACAGCGGCGCACTCCGTTATGGTTAAAATTCTTATCAACTACCAGATAGTTTTCATGAATTGCATCAAGTTTTTCATTTACTTGCTCAGACGAAAGGTTGATGATTTCGTCCCATTTTCTGATGTAGTAGTTTGGTTGAGGCTGAGGAGTTCCGTAAAATTTGATAAAAATCTGTGCGACGGCATCAAGCTCCTGATTCAGTGTGCGGCGAAAGCCTTTAGAAGCCATAACTTTGACGGCGACATTTTGCGGTTCTTCACGAATTGTAATTACCGCACTTTCGTCCTGGTATTCGTACCATTCTGCAGTGAATCCAGTCGCTTCTACCAGCTCTTTCATAATTGCCGGAAGGTGTATGCGCAGGGATTCAATACTACTGCGGTTTCGTTCAATTCTGCATAAACTGTAAAACTTTTTGCTTTCCGGATTTCGTCCGATATAGCCTACCATCATCAATGTTTTGAGGTAGCGATTGACTGATGCTTTCGGAAGTCCGCTGATTGAAGTGATCTCTTCCAGTTTTTTCTCACCTTGATTGTTGAGAATTTCCAGAAGGTAAAGCCCTTTTTCCAGAGCCGGAGCAGGGTATTTATCCATTTTCGTCACCTGATTAAGTTCAAAGTTCGTGAATTCATCTATTTATACTATACGAACACAGACGTTTTAACACCTAAAATCATATTTAAGATGTTATATATGATATTTTTCTATTTAGGCAAAAAAAACTCCCCGTTAAAATAACGGGGAGCTATAGATTCAATCTAGTATTTTAGAGCTTTCGCAGGGATTTGCTGCTTTTTGATTCCAGGTCCAGACCAGTTTAGAATCAGAGCTTCGTCATAAGCCCATTCCATGTAGTCAAGACGGAATTTGTGAAGACCTTTTTCAAGTCCCATACCGCCGACAACAGTGTCATCCATTCCATGACGACCGTCATTGTCTACAATAAGCTTGTTATTGATATAAAGTCTTGATCCGTCATCAGAGTTTAGGAAGAAGTTATACATTCCAGTTTTTTCAACCTTTAGGTAACCTTCGTAACGCTGAGCAAATTTTTCACGGTCATTTGTTTTTTTGAAACCGATCTTCTTCACAATTTTACTTGTCGCCGGTTTCATTTTATCAAGGTTTGGAATCACTTTCCATTCACCGTCTTCCGGACCATCGTAAAGGTATTCTGTAAACTGTAGACCATTACCTTTCACTTTGGCTTTTACCGGTTTGTGAATTTTTGCACGTTTGAAAGTTTTGAACACTTCCTGACTTACTTTAGTCACGCCGTCGAACATCGCTACTTTCACGGTAGTAGGTTTAGTAATTGTGAATGGGCCTTCGTAAACATTTGAATCTTTGTCCACACGTGTGCCGTCAGTTGTATAACGAAGCTGGAATTGAGGCGCACACTTTTTGATGTTCACAACCATTGAGTCAAGGAACTTGCTTGTAGGGTTCAAAAACTGCGGTTTGTTCCAGATCAGTTTGTTAAGTTCTGCTTTGTGACGTTTTGGTTTAACTGGAGCCGGTACAACAGCTTCATAGTTAGCCATAGTTTTTGCCAGTTCCAGATGCATTGCTGCACGCACATCTTTGTACTCTGGATCGTCGTAGAAGTTTTTCATTTCAAGAGGATCTTTCAAGCGGTCCATCAACTCCCATTCACCTGAATCGTAGAACTGAATCAGCTTATAGCGATTTGTTGCTACACCGTGGTGACGTGCCACGTTGTGAATTCCACGTTCATAGTAGTGATAGTAAAGTGATGTACGGTTCCAGCTCGCTTTGTCACCTTTTTTCATAAGTGGCATCAAGCTTTTTCCTTGAATTTCTTCAGGGATTTCAATTCCGCAAGCCTCTAGGAAAGTTGGTGCGAAGTCGATATTCTGAGTCATTGTTTCAACAGCTGTTCCCGGTTTGATTACGCCCGGCCATTTCATTAGAAGCGGCTGACGGAATGACTGCTCGTACATCCAGCGTTTATCGAACCAACCATGTTCACCAAGGTAGAAACTCTGGTCAGAACTGTAAACAACGATGGTATTTTCAGCAAGACCTTCATCTTTTAGAAACTGTAGAATACGTCCCACGTTGTCATCAACCGCCGCAATGGTACGAAGGTAGTCTTTCATGTAACGCTGGTATTTCCATTTCACAAGCTGTTTACCTGAAAGCTTTGCATTTTTGAACTCAAGGTCTTCAGCCGCGTAGTGCTTCACCCAAGTATCTTTCTGCTGATTTGTCATACGATCCCATTCGCCGCCGGCACGTTTACCCTTAGGATTCGGAACTTTTAGGTCGTACTCAAGGTTCATCTCTTTGTCGATTGTCATCTCGTTGTCCAGCAGGTTGCTGTTACGGTTTGAATAGTCATCGAAAAGAGTTTCCGGTTCAGGAATCGTTTCACCTTTGTACATATCCATATAACGTGGGTGAGGCATCCAGTTACGGTGAGGAGCTTTATACTGGCACATCATCAAGAATGGCTGATCGGCATCTTTCTGCTCTTTCATCCATTCAATAGATTTGTCAGTTGTAATATCAGTTACATAACCGTTGATTGTAATCATGCCGTTTGGCGTGCGGTAATCTGGATTGTAGTAGTGCCCCTGATCTGGTAGAACCATCCATTTGTCAAAACCTGTCGGTTTACTGCGAAGGTGCCATTTACCGATAATACCGGTTTTATAACCGTTTTTCTGAAGTAGTTTCGGGAAAGTCAGCTGAGAGCCGTCGAAAGTTGCAGAGTTGTCTTTGTGACCGTTTTTGTGGCTGTGCTTACCAGTTAGAACACATGCACGACTCGGCGCACAAATAGAGTTAGCCACGTAGTTTCTGTTAAAAACTGCACCGTCGTTGGCAATGCTGTCAAGATATGGTGTTTTGTTGATTTTAGAACCGTAAGCACCGATTGCGTTAACCGAGTGGTCGTCTGAGAAAATAAAGACGATGTTCGGTTTCTTCTTATCTGCCGCCATAGAGACAGATGCCGCTGCTACAAGAGAGCCGGCCACAAACTTTGTGTAATTCATTTTACACTCCTCTGCTATTTTGATAATACTTCTGAATATTTCATTAAAAGGTCTACACCTTTTTTCAACACTTTATTACTTGCCGGATGATAATGTCCAGCCAATGCGAGAACCCCGAGAAAGTCACCGTTCTCATCTTTTACTGCCAGCGCACAGCGTCTGACCCCATTTTGATTGAAATACTTATCCACAACCACTGTTTCATTGTTCACTTCTTCAATTAGCTTCGCCGCGTCAGTATTGGAAAGAGGCTGCTTCTCTTCCCAATGACGAATATAGTAGTTCGGCATAGGGGAAGGTTTGCCGATATTTGCCAAAAAAAGTCGGGCAATTACATCTAACTCACGATTCAGCTGTCGTGCAAAATTGTACTTAGTTACCACTTTTACAGACACATTTTCAGGCTCATGAATCAATTTCACCACAGCTTGCCCGTTTTCCAACTCGTACCATTCTGCTGTAAAACCGGTCTCTTCCACCATAGACTTCATAGCTTGCGGAAGTTGTTCGATAATAAAATCGCTTTTGGTATGAGTTCGAATGATACTGCAACCAGAGCGAAACTTCTGCGTCTCGTGAATCCGTTCGACATAACCCGCCTGAACAAGTGTATCGATATATCTTGAAACGGAAGATTTTGGGAAACCGCTCTCTTTCGCTAATTCAGACAAACTTTTTTCATCGCCTTGATGAATAAGTTCAAGAATTTGCAAGCCGCGTTCTAAGGCGGGAGTAGGTGTTTTTTCCATTTGGTTCCATCCGGTTTAGCTCATATTTGAAACGTCTGTAAATGTGGCTTTTTGAGAACATTTTTCAACAAAAATGGACATCAATTTCCTTCAAAAATGACATTTGTTTTATATTTGATATGTTTTGACCTGGATATGAGATATGAATTGGTTGATATTTTAGGTTGAAAGACCGCAAGTTGGCTGAGAGGACGTTCGTTGATAAAAAAGTTTTACTGAGTGATTTGCGTTTTTTTATGCTTTCGGGTATCTTGTCGCACGAAAATTTTGTTTGAGGTAATGATCGTTTTTCAGAATCTTATCTTTCACAAAATTGATTCGTTCAATAACTAATTACTAAGGAGATTGGTATGCAGAAGTATGCGGCTGAACTATTCGGAACATTCTGGCTGGTTCTTGGTGGTTGTGGTAGTGCGGTTTTGGCAGCGGCTTTTCCGAATGTAGGTATCGGACTTTTGGGTGTGTCACTGGCATTTGGTTTAACAGTTTTGACTATGGCTTATGCAATTGGTCATATTTCTGGCTGTCATTTGAATCCGGCTGTTTCCATCGGTTTGTGGGCCGGCGGACGTTTCGAGGCTAAAGAACTGGTTCCGTATATCGTGTCTCAGGTGATTGGCGCGATTCTTGCCGGAGGTGTTTTGTTTCTGATTGCCAGTGGTAAGGCTGGTTTTGATGTATGTGCAGGTTTTGCGACTAACGGATTTGGTGCAAATTCTCCTGGTCAATACAATATGACGGCGGCTCTGATTACCGAAATCGTCATGACAATGATGTTTATTATTGTTATTATGGGTGCGACAGACGAACGTGCTCCAAAAGGTTTTGCTCCGATTGCAATCGGTCTTTGTCTGACTTTGATTCACCTTGTATCTATTCCTGTTACCAATACATCGGTAAACCCTGCACGTAGTACCGGCGTGGCGGTTTTTCAAGGTGGATGGGCTGTAAATCAACTTTGGCTTTTCTGGGTAGCTCCTATAGTCGGTGCGGTTCTAGGCGCGTTAATTTATAAGTTTATCGGATGCACAGAATGCTGTAAGACAAAAGAGTAAAGTTTACCGTTGAACCCCGAAAACCCCGTTTTGTTTCGACAGAACGGGGTTTTCTATATTGTCTTTTTACTTGCCATTCCAAGAGTTGCGATGTAATCTATGCCGTGATTTTTTTTTATGTCTTTTATTTGTTCACAATTATGGTGTTTTTATGAAGATTGATAAAGTTCTTGAGAAGACGATACTGCAGATGTTTAATGACTTTTATGATAGTAATAGTTTCATTACTCCGGAGCGATGTGTCGATAGCCCGACAGCTTACGTCTACAGTTCTTTGAATAAATATTTCGGAGAAAGCAATGAAGGACATGAACGCAAACTTAATGGGCTTGCAGACAGAGGATTCTTAATCAAGCACATTCATGACCGTGTGTTTATGTGTGACAGTTGTAAATCATGGCATGTTAATTTGCACGAGAGTTGTCCGAGTTGTCATTCGCTGGACTGGGCAAAGCGTACGCTTTACCACCATTTTTCATGTGGTTATGTTGGTGTGGAGTCTGAGTTTCGGAAACGGTCATTTAATGAACTATACTGTCCTAAGTGTGAAGAACGGCTGAGACATGTCGGGCTGGATTATGAAAAGCCGGTAAACTCGTTTTACTGTAATAGTTGCGGTCACATATTTAACGAACACGCAGCTGATTCTATTTGTATTAACTGTGGTGCAACCGCGCCTGTGGATAAGTTGCTTGTTAAGGAGATTTATTCATATGAGTTGAGTCAGAAGGCGATTGTTTCAATTGAGAACAACTCCCTTTTAGAAACTTCATTCAAAGAACTGGTAGTGGATTCGGACACTCAGGGATATACGCTTGATTATTTAACCTTTTTCTTGGAAAACCAGCGGACTGTGGCTCAGGAATTCGGTGATGAGATTCATTTACTGATAATCACTTCTGACTCTATTAAAGCTGTTCATGAGTTTATGAATGAGAAAAGGACACCGGGATATATTTTTGCTACATCTAACCATTATTGCATTGTCTGTGGAACACGCGGAAGTGGAGAAAGTCAAACCGAATACTTAAAGTCATTAGTTACCGATTTGTCAGCTTATGGAGCGGAAGATATTACCGCCACTTTATCAATGTTGAGGCTAGACCAAGAAGTTGCAGGGCAACTTGATGAATTAATTGCAGCTAACGAAAAACGCCGTGATGAGAGTGACGCAGATGAAACTGTTGAATAAAATATTGACTTTAGCTCTGTGTTGTTTCTGTCTGGTTTCATGTCAGACCTACAATCAGCATGACAGATCGACAGTTTCGACTGAGTTGGAAGGGCAATCCCTGAATTCTAAATTCAGTAAGGCTCCGGAGCTGAGTGATAATATCAGTTTTTATCAATACGGAACGTCCGAATTCAAACTGTGGGATGGTGATTTATCGGTCGATAACCTTGTTTCAGTGTCTGTAAAAGACGATTTTATTTTATTGGATCTGTGGAGTAACCGAAACGATATCTGGAGCATGGAGACAATTCTTTACCCAAATTCTAAAACTATTTCTGACTATATCTCGCTGAAAATTGATGGGTTTTATCAGATTGCAAAAGTTGATATTGAGCTTTCTAATAACGGCAAGGTTCAATTAGCTGAGTTAAAAACTTTGACAAAAGGTTCTCAGCATCACACTTATCCACAATTTGTTGAAAGTAAGAATTGTATCATTTATTCAGTGTTATCATCTAGTTATTCAATCTGTAAATATGATTTAAATACAGCAGAAGAGAGTTGTCTCCTCGAAAATGGACAGTCACCTCAATGGTTGCCGGAGTTGAACGGCTTTATTTACCTCAAAGAGAGTCAGAATGGGCGCTTATTCCAATTTTCAGATTTAAATGGTGAAATTCGAGACGTTGTGGCTTCTGATTTACGTTTGGCAATTAGAAGCAGCAATGATTTGCCGTCAAGATCATATTACGGTTTAACTCTAGCTGATTTGTTAAAGCAGGAATCAAAAATCTTTGAGAATACAGAAGAATTCTTAGTTTCTGTTTATAATAATTCTCCCAGAATAAAGGCTGCAAAGTATAAATTGATGGCATCTCTGGAAGAGTATATGATGAATAGGGTAAATAAACGCTTTAATCTGGCACTTGGTGCTGCGTATTCGATTGACAATTATATTTTCACGGATGAGGGGGAGTTTAATGCTGGAGATGTGACAACTTTGACGGATTTTATCAGGTTGACGGGTGCTATTTCATATCCTGTAATTGCAACAATGCTTACCGTGAGGCTTTTCGTGATTATCATTATTGGATACATCAGGAGGAAGTTTATAATTTCAGAGCTGTCGTGATTGATGAGATAAACGAGGCTATTTCCGGACTTTATTCAATTAAGAATGAACAAGCCAGACTTTTGATTGTTAAGTCTCTGATTGAGCTTTGTAAGAATAAGCTTATAAAAATTGAACAATTAAGCCTTTATGACTCGGGATCGGTTAGTCAGAAAGAGTTCTATAAGAAGTCATTAGACTACTATGTGAATGAGCAACGTCTAGTTGAACTTTCGATTGAATCATTTGCCAGAAAAATTCGAAATTCGTTGAACACAACTTTAACAACACCCGTTAATTTAGTCAGGGTCGGGCAGTTAGCTCCAGCTTCAGAAATACTTGATCACCAATTGCTTTTAAAAAGAGCATTGATAAACCAGCCGCAAATAAAAATCATCGATTGCCAGATTAAACAGGCGGCAGCCCAAAGAGATATGGGACACCCGCTATTTCGTAAAGATTATCTTACGCTTCAACTAAATTACGGATTAGGAGTTTATCAGTATGAAGAGGTTGTGGATGATTTTCTAAGTTTGACCACCGGAGTCGTTATACCGCTTCAGACTAAAGAGTTACAGTTGAATTATGATCGAAAATGGACGTATACAATTGAATCGCTGAGACATGAGAAAGAAGCAGCACGTCAAGAAGTTATGACTCAAATGAATAATTACTACGATAAAGTTACCAGTTTAACTTCTTATTTGAGCAATCAGAGGGAAACCGAGCTGCTTCTTTATGAACAGATGCGTAAAACAAAAACAGTTGAAGATATGGGATTAGCGATAAAATTACCGGGAGCTGATATCGATAGATCCTGGTTTAATTATCTGGAAGGAAAATTAAGAGTTTTGCGCATAAATCAGGAACGTACAGATGTGTGTCTAAATCTTTTAAAAGAGGCAAGCGATATTGAGCTTTACAAAGAGTTAGTGAGTACGGATGACATTCTTACGCAGACTCGTAGTTTTTACACTATTTCCAAAGATATTATTGATAATGTCACTGATATTAAGAAGATTGTGGAGCCTATGCCTTTACGCTCCACAGTTGTACTTGAAATAAACGATTTTTTTCAAGGAGGACTTTCCGCGGAGATACTTTATATATATAAGTATCTTCGACTTAGAAAGATAAGGATAGTTCCTGTCCTGAATGGAGATAGTAAAACATTTGCCGATGATGCTAAACGTTTTATACTTTTTTCAAAAAAGTATAAGCTCGATGTAGCGCGAGTTTTAATTAGATACTCAAGTTTAGAGTTGTATAAAAATAGACAGGCTAATGTGCAGAAATTGTTAGGGGAGTATGAACTGTTAGTATCAATCTATAAAGATGGAAGTGGCATTGCATTTAGAGCCGATAGCTTTCCTAAAAATATTAAGACCTTTTATGTAGTTGGTGGAGATAACAGTTATTTGAAAGTATCGCACCTTAAAGAAATTGAATATTTTTTTATAGCATTATAACTGGATGTTGAGGTAAATATGAAACTGAGAAATTCGAAAGAACAAGTGGATGCACCGTTTTTGACTGAGGTAAAACCGAAGGTTCATAAAAAAAGTGCAATATGGAAACATTTCCGCAATGTTTGTGTAGTACTGTTTTTGACCTTTTTAAGTATTTCTTATTACTATTATAATTACCTACGAGTCACAGGTGTGGTAATTGTCAAGGCTAATAAAATTACGTTGGCAAGTCAAGGAGTTGGTGTTGTTAAGAGTATTATCGACGTTGACGGTATGACTGATGTGAAAGTGGGACAACGAATTGCGACATTGAGTATGAAAGGATTAGATGCATTTACATTAAACCGCAGAATATTTGACCTCGAAGATATGGTTATAAAACAGCAGGAAAAAATTACTGATCTACAGTTAAAAGAAGATACAACAAAAAATGATATACAAAATAGACTTAGACAGCTTACACGTGAGTATGAACTTGCTAAAATTACCGATAAATCCTTAGATAAACGTGTCAAAAAACTTAAGGAGATTACGAAACTTGTAGGTTTGCAGAGTGACAGAGCTCAAAAGTTATATGAACTTGAGGTTATTAGCCTTAGTGACTTAAATGCACTTAAAGAAAAGCGGTTAGAGTCACAATATACCTTGGACTCATTAGTAGAAGAAGATGTTGAAAATGATAAGGAAATTGTTAACCTCAAAGGATTAATTGACCTGTCGAAAAAAGATCTTCTACGGCATGAAAAGAAGTCTAGTTCGGCCATGAAAACTCAAAACGATCGTTTAAAACTCTTGCAGGAACGGCTGAAGTTTATGAAAGAACTCAAAGCGGGGGTTTATGAGGATGTCGACCTATTCTGCCCTTCAAACGGTAAAGTCTTGGAAGTGCATGTGCAAAGTGGGGACTCCATCGGAGAAGATTCTCCTATTATCACATTTTATCGTCCTGAGTTTATGACAATGCAGGTTTACATAGAAGAACGATTTATGGATCGTGTTCAAGTTGGGAGTAATGTCACAATTCGACTTTTGAAAGAAAACTTTAAAACCAAGGTGACTTATATAAATAAGAATATTGTCTATTCACCTAAAGACCTTCAAGGACGTGACATCTCTTCAGAGGGCAAATACTACTTTTCGGCTGAATTGGCTTTGCCGGGCTCTACTTCGAGATTCTTTCCTGGTAAAAGCGGTTTGGCAATTATTCATTAATATCTCTGAAGCGAGTAGAAAATGATTGAGAGTTTCGATTTTTTCCTTTATGACTGCTGGACCTATATCTGTGAACAGTTCCAGGTTCGTGGATTCTGGGAATGGTTTCTCTTTTTTTTTCCTCTTGTCTCAGTCCTAGAAGCTCCTAGATATCTGGTTCCTTCATCTGTGCTTTTATTCCGGAAATTTTTTAAACTATCCGGAGATGATGTGCATCAGCAAGAACTTTTTCTCCAGTCAAATCCACGTGTAAGTATTATTGTTGCCGGACGAAATGAGAGTGAAATTATTGCCGGGACAATCGATTCTCTTCTTGAACTGCCTTATGACAATAAAGAGATTATTGTTATTGACGATGCAAGTGATGATAATATGTATGAAATCTGTGAACAGTATGCAAAGAAGGGACTTATTAGACTTTATGGAAATGAGAGTAGTATCGGACGAGCTGGACGACCTGTTGCTTCTAATATCGGTTTGAAGATGGCAACTGGAGATTTTATCATCAGTGTCGATGCGGATACGAGTTATGATATTGATACGATTGCACGTATGATCGGCCCTTTTTATGACCCTGAAATCGGTGCGGTTGCCGGAAATTTGAAGGTGAGAAATGAAGGGGTGAGTGTCTGGGCAGATTTACAGTACATTGAGTATATGAATTCAATCAGTTTGAAGAAGCGGTGGACTTCTTTAACTGGTGCGACAACGCAGGTATCGGGAGCATTCGGAGCATTCAGAAAAAAAGCGTTACTGGATTTCGGCGGCTGGGATCCGGAGTTGGCAGAGGATGCTGACTTGACTCTCAAAGTAATCAAAAATAATTGGAAGATTACCTTTTCTCCTAAAGCGATTGCAATGACCGCAGTTCCAGAGAATCTTCGCACATTGATTGGTCAAAGGCTTCGTTGGGATAAAGGAGCAATCAGAACTTATTTCCACAAACATCGTAATATTTTCAAATTCTGGCGCTTTGGAGCTAGCCATTTTTTTGAAATCGGTCAGGATTTTGTTTTAACTTATGTGGCTACATTGATTTACCCATTTTACTTCTCTTTTCTTTTGCTAAAAGATTGGAAGTTTTTGCTCTTTGCTTACTCGATCACATATATGCTGAGTGTGTTCTTTAATTTGTATACCACCGCAACTGCAATCAGCTTCAGTGAAAGACGCTCTACAGAATGGTGGATGCTTTGGTACATTCCATTTTATCCACTTTATAAGGAGTTTTTTCGAATGGTCTCGTTCAGGGCTGCAATCGAAGAAACCTTTAGGATTGACTACAAAGAGTCTTATATTCCGGATTCCGGCTACAAAAATACTGCTAGATGGTAATTATTTGGTATTGATAAGCTCGATGATTTTGGCATCACGGTTTGACGTGATTTCCTGACCGTCGATGTAGAGTAGGGGAGTTGTAAACTCTTTTGTTACTTTTTGAGCCACATTGTCAGGACTTATTGTACAACGCCCCATCACACTTTCGGTCGGCCATTTAAAGTCGGTGAAAACTTGGTAGACTAATTCCGAGCAGACAATTGAATCGAGAGTTTCCACATCGAAATTAAAATCGTAATCTTTACCTACTTGACGGAAGGCGCGTTTTGTCAGCGTTTCGCAGGCTATTGGTTTTGATGAGCGAAGAACGGCTAAATCGTCAATATTCATAAAATGTTCCAAGCTGTTTAAAACCACACCTGAGCGAAGAGCTTCCAGTACGCATTTCCCTTCTTTTATCTCCTTTTGGTGCGGTTTTATAAGTTCATGATTCCAAAGTCCTGATTCTTTAAGTTCCTGTTCTGTTCCCAGCCAGATTGCGACATGTCCGAAATATCCCGGAATCAGTTTGTCAGTCAGGCGAAACGGTGTTTTTTCAAGAAGAATATCCATCGGCTTGAGCTGACTTTGAATCTCTTTTGTGAGTGCACGTTTGTTGTAAAGCTTTCCTTTACGAACTTCAACAAGTCCGACTGTATTTCCAAATACCTGACTTGTTTTCCCTGATAAAAAGTTGGTCACTCCCCAAAACGAATCAACACTTCCATTACCTAGAAGTGACAGTTTACGTGCATAGTCACCTAGATCATTATTGTTTTCAATCTTCTCCATCATCACCGATGTGTCGATTATCAACATGAGGTATCCTAGTTCTTTGTCACGTTTGGCAATCTTCTCTAGCTGGGGGCGCATACTTTTGACACTTTTCAGCACTTTTCTGATTTTCTTACGATTTGAAACGGAGTAAAAGCTTTCTGCAACTTCTTCCAAGCAATCCTCGTCAATACCGAAACCTTTGTTTGCACGGTTGATAATTCGTCTCAGAAAACCTTTGTCGTGATAGGTGGTGACTGCGAGGTAAAAGTTGTCATAAAGAATGGCCGCTGTGGCAAGTGGAAGTAGTTTACTCTTGATTTTAATGAGTTCATTAGAAGAAATTTTATGCTTTGTACTTTGTAGTTCTGCCTGATTTTGGTAATGATGCACCAAGTCGAGCATCAGTTTTCGTAGCTTGAGGTGTTGCTTAATTCCGATTTGAAGTGTTTCGAGGTCGGCTCCGCTTATCGGATTTTGGTCAGTTCGTTTATCCAGAATCTTTTTAGCAAAAGTCAGACTTTCTTCGCGAAGTGCTAAAGACCATTCGGTTAAACTCTGAAAGTGGGCGATTGCCAGAGAAAGCTGCTCTTTCTCCAGTTCATTGTATTTGTTTTCAAATTCATTGATTTGGGATTTGGAAAGTTCGGCAAACGAAAGTGTCGAAATCAGGAATAATAGAATAATTTTTTTCATGGTAGTAAGTCTCTGGCATGTCGTTGATTATGATTTTGTTCTGTCAAAAGTAACTTTGAAATAACGCTCTTCAAGCAATTATGAAGTTAGAATCTGTAAATCTTAATTGTTTTTAGGAGTTTGACCACTTTTGTAAACAAGTAAATAAAACGAGGTAATTATGAAATTTGATAATTTGGTAAAGGCGACTGCGGTTCGTCGATATAAACGTTTTTTGACGGATTGTATTTTGGAAAATGGAGATGAAATAACCGTGCATTGCCCTAATTCCGGTAGAATGACTGGTTGTATTGAAGAGGGTGCGGGGGTGCGACTTTCGGTTTCCGACAATCCGAAGCGAAAGTATTCACACACTTTGGAGCTGGTGAAAATGCCAGAATCATGGATATGTGTAAATACCGGTAATGCCAATAAGGCTGGTGCTGAATTTGTGGAAAAGGGACTAATTCCGGAGTTGAGTGATTTTACATCTGTTAAACGTGAAGTGACATATCCGTTTTCAAAGAGTCGTGTCGATCTGGAATTGACCAAAGATAACGGCGAACGTTGTTTTGTTGAAATTAAGTCATGCACCTTGGTGGAAGATGGTGTTGCAATGTTCCCCGATGCACCGACGGTGAGGGGACAGAAGCATGTGAAAGAGTTGATGGAGTTACCTAATCACGGAATCAAACCTGTAATTCTTTTTCTAATTATGCGAAATGATGCTAAAACCTTTAAAGCGGCTGAACATATTGATCCTAAATTTTCGGAACTGTTATCTTCTGCTGTTAAAAACGGCGTTGAAGTTTTAGCATATCATGTAGACACGTCTCCAAGTGTCTTGACTCTTGCAGAGAAAATTCCGGTCTTGGTATAAAAAAACTCCTCATTGACGAATCAATGAGGAGTTAGGTTTGCATGATAATTTACTTTTTGAATCCCGGCCATGTTTGCTTTACACGATTCAACGACTCAGTTCCGTATTCCTTTCCTTTGAAACTGTCGCCGCAATCTTCATACCACTCACCAAACTGTTTGATATACTCTTGAACAAGTTCAGGATGTGAGGATGCAATATTTTTGGTCTCATAAGGGTCGTTTGCTATATCGTATAGCTGAGCATTTTTGTCACCTTTTTTACGATAAAACTTATATTTCCCTCCATTCCAGGCTTGTTGACCGGATGAAGTGAATCCGATTGGATTAGGGCGGTTTGGTATTTTTCCTTCAAAAAGTGGAAGCAGACTGATTCCGTCTAATTTGTTTTTAGGCTGTTTCAGATCCAAGATATCAACAACTGTCGGAAGGTAATCTGAAGTTACAGCAGGAAAGTTTGTCTCGAACCCTTTCTTTATTTTATCAGGCCAAACTATCAGCCCGGGGACTCTTACGCCGCCTTCATGAAGACTTCTTTTGCGGGCTTTATGGCCGGAAGTTACTCCAGGAGTGCCGATTTCCGGACCGTTATCACTAGTGAAGCAAATTAAAGTGTTGTCTTCTATTCCAAGTTTCGCCAACTTTGCACGTAAACGTCCCATTTGGTCATCAATTGCAGTGATACAACCTGCGTACTGTTGCATATGAAAACTCTGATCTTTATACATTGCGGCGTATTCTGGTCCGGCAACACATGGCAAGTGAGGTGCGTGGAACCAAATGACAGTTAGAAAAGGTTTGCCATCAAAAGCTGCTTTTTCTATAAAAGGGATTGCACGATCCATTATAATACGTGAATCATCCCCTTCGAGATTCTCGGTAACCTTTTCCCCTTTGCTGTTCCAATAGTGAGTGCCGTAAGGTCGAAATTGTTGACCTTCTTTTAAATACTCCCAGCCAAAGCTGATGTTTTCACCTATTTTTTTGTTAAACTTTGCGGGGGCTTTCATCGGATCCCAGGTTGGAACCTTTGATTCTGTTGAAAAGTATTCATCAAAACCATGCTGAGTGGGAGGATTTAACAGTTCAGGATTTTTCTTTCCTCCCTGATTCGCATCTTTTTCTTTATCTGTTAATGTCCCCAGATGCCACTTTCCGAAATGCCCCGTACTATAGCCCTCTTTCTTTAGAACCTCGGCAATTGTAATTTCTTCGGGACGAAGAATTCCTGTGCTCGCATGAAATACTCCGGTGCGGTATGGGTGTCGCCCTGTCAGGCAGCTTGCACGAGTCGGGCTACAAACTGGAGCCGCGGAATAAAAGCGATTAAACTTTACTCCATCTTTAGCCATTTTGTCCAGATGCGGGGTCTTAATAATTTTATTTCCATTGAACCCGACGTCGCCCCAGCCTAAATCGTCCGCCATGCACAAGATGATATTTGGTCGGTTTTGGGGCTTTGGGGTATTTGTGTTTTCTGCAATTGCTAGAACCGGCAGTACACTCAAAGATAGAATTTGTGATTTCATAATTATCGTCTCCACTTTTTATTATATGAGAAATTGTCGATATACCAGATAAATTACAATTCATCTTTAAATAAAATAAGTTAAAAGGAAGGTGCTCTGGGCATATTTGGGATATAAGGAAAGGACGTGGAATAAAAAAATCCTCATTGACGAAT
>DDLT01000303.1 GCA_002340265.1 Lentisphaeria bacterium UBA2565
GCTTCCGTGATCGATTTTCGTTCCCTAAAAGCGGAGGAAGTTATGAGGAAGGCTGGACTCGTACTTCAGACTTTTTTACGTACATTGAAAAGAAAAACGAGAAAGCATTCAATAAGTTTGTCAAGGATTTCGTAACTGGAACCTACTCGGAAACAGCAATTACCGATGCGTTCTGCCAAACTCTTGACCAAATTTGGGATCAATATCAGAAAGACGTTTTTGAAAAGGATCGTGACACTTCGATTCCATACAAAGTAAGTTATGACGTATCAGATTGCCCCGACATTGAGCCTATTGCCAAAAAAGCGGCAGCTCTTTGCGAGAAGTACTATCCAATTATTTCAGGTATGATGTATCACCCTGAAGGTTATCGTCCGATTAACAACATGACACTGTACTTTATCAATGATATGCACTATCCGGGAGTTTGCTACGGACCAAGTGCAATTGGTCTGAGTGCCGACTGGTTCAGAGAGCGTCCAGATGACCTTGGAGCAGTGATTCATGAGTTGACTCATACGGCGCAAGAGTACAAACAGTACATTCCATGGATTACCGAAGGCATGACCGATTACATGCGCTACAAACTGGGCTATCGTCCTGAAGGGGCGGAAGCGAAACCGGGCGGAAACTACAAAGACGGCTATGGTCGCACTGCCAACTTCATTTTCTGGATTGAAGAAAACATTGACAAAGACATTTACTTCAAACTCGACAAAGCGCACGTTTTGGGAACTTTCAAAGACGAAAAGTTCAAAGAGTGGACAGGTAAGGATGTGAAAGAACTTTGGTCAATGTACCAGAAATCTTTTTACCAGAAAGATATCAAAGTGGTTCTGAAAGATATTCCACAAGATGAAGAGCTAAAAACTTACGCTGAAAATGCTGCAAAGTTGATAAAAGAACACTTTGTCTATACAGCTGTAAGATTGGGCACACCGCTTGACAGACTTCCAAACGAATTTGTAGTGGCTTATCGAGAAGGCACAGGAATCTGTGCAATTGAAGGCAATGCAATGGTTTTCGATCCGAAATGGGTAAAAGACAACCTAAACGACACAGGAGTTGTACTTTACGAATTGGGTTACATTCTAAAAGCACTACCGCCTGAAAAATCCAACTGGTTTACCAATACGGTTCCTGAGCTGATTCGAAACGAACTGATGCCGAACGAAGACAAATTCCCATTCCTTGGAGGAAACTACCTGACTGCGGGCGCAACTGGTGTAAGGTTTGTACAGTGGCTTGATAAAAAGCATCCCGGAATAATTGCAGAAATGCTTCACTATATGCGAGCAAACCGCACCGTGGATGAGGTGATAAAAAACAAAACCGGACGTAATCCGGATGGTGCTTGGAAAAAATACCTTAAAGCGAACGGTTATAAGAGAAACAAACAAACCATTCATGTGGACTATTCACAGGCTCCTGATCTAAAAGAAGTCGCAGAAAAGATTCAACAAAAGGCCGTAAAATACTACTCAGCTTTAATCGAAGAACTTGAAAGTGACCACTTCACCCCGATTTCAGATGTTTACATTATTTTTGATGAAAGTTCTCCACTGGCCGCAGCTGATGGAAATAAAATCATGCTGAGTCCGAAATGGTTCCGACGACACAAAAATGACATCGGATGCATTGTTCACGAACTGACACACATCGTTCAGATGATTCCAAACTATCATCCGTACTGGTTTATTGAAGGCACAGCCGACTACATGCGTTACAAATACGGTTATCGTCCACGAGGTGCAAAACCACGTAAAGGCGGACACTACAACCGCGGCTATGGCGATGCGGCAAACTTCATCGAATGGATTGTAAAAACCCATGATAAAGATTTTGTAAATAAAGTAAACGCGGTATCGCGCGAAGGCGTTTACAGACAAGAATATATCAAAGAGATCACAGGTTCCGACCTTGATACACTTTGGTCTGAATACCAGAAAAGTTTTGATAAATAACAGGTCGAAGGTCAAAAGCCTTAATGTCGATGGTCTTTCCCACGTCTAAAGCCTTATGCCCGATGCTAAGCAAAATAACTAACCAACTAAATACAAACCTACTAACCAACTAGACTACAATGAGCAAATACACAGTTTCTATCGATATTTCCGAAGCACCGGAAATGACTCAGCTTCAAGCCGACATCCAAAACATGTTTAACGAATTCTATCCACGCCTTGCAGAAGATCTGCACACAGACGGTTTTGAGTTCCCAAACCATGTCAGCATCACAGTAAAGAAAAATCTTGACTACCCAGGTGCTGCCGACAATGACAAAATCGTTTTCAACGGCGACTGGTTTACTAAGAATCCAGAAGATATGGGTTGTATCATTCACGAAATGACTCACATCGTACAGCACTACCCGACTTACGATTTCTGGTGGATTGTAGAAGGTATTGCGGACTACATGCGTTATGAGTACGGTTTCCAGCCTGATCGTTCAAAACCTAAAGCCGGCGGTAAATACGACGACGGCTATGCGACTTCTGCAAACTTCCTGCACTTCGTAACAGATAGCCACGGAAAAGAGCTGATTAAAACTCTGAATACTGCGCTTAGAAATGGAACTTGTTCAGAAGAGATTTTCGAACAGGTAACAGGTAAAGATGTCAAAACACTCTGGGAAGAGTATCAGGCAAGCTTTAACAGCTAAAACGACAAGGCAGGCTTCTTCCCCAAAGCCTGCCTTTTATTTTCAAAGGAGCCCCCAATGCGTTTACTAGTTTTAATCACAGCGATGCTTTTTACTTTATCGAATTTTGCACATGATCGCGAAGCCGAAATCAAGATTTCAATAGAACAGGTTCGTGTAACCGCTGAGCTGAACACACTTGCTCGTACAATTGCCAACCTTACAGAAATCTACTACCCGGAACTGATTCACATTCTTAAAGGTGAAGAGAAGGTTGGAAAAAAAGAGTTCAAAATCTCCTTTGGAAACAGCGACAAATCCAAACCAATTTTCTTTCAAAAAGGTCAGATCAAAGTCAACATCGCCTACTTTGAAACTATTCAGCAGAAGATATCAGGAAAACCAGAACAGTTCGGCGCACTTTGGACTGAACAGTTTCCTGAAGATGTCACAAAAGTGCTAACCACCCTCGCCCGCGAAATCCTTCGCTACAAAGAGACCAATTTAACAATTGACACAATAAACAGCTACATTTCACAACGCTTTACCTTTTCTCTTGCTGAACAGAAAATCGAACCTAACAAACTGAACGATCCGTTCACAATCGCCAGCTTTTGGAGATTTGTAGAAAAACGTGATAATCGAGAACTTGTTAAAGAAGCCGTCAAACAGCCAAACCGTTTTCTACCTCAGAAGAATCAGAAACTTTTCCGTGAATTCAAACGTTTTGTTCTGAACAAGCAGGATAAAAAGATCTGGTATCCGGTAAATATTACCTATTCGGAAGCGCCAGATATGGAGTACTTTGCGCTTCAAAACAAACTTTATACGGAAGCCTATTACGACACGTTAATCAATCAGCTTGATTCAAAAGGGTTCAAACCTTACGAAAATGTTCAGATCAGAATTCGTGAAGGACGCGGAGTCGCAGCAACTGGTGGAAACCGAATCAGCTACGCCGCACCATTTTACAGAAGTAATCCCAGTGATTACGGTAGCATAATCCATGAATTAACTCACGTTGTCCAACAGTCTCCATATTATGACCCAGTCTGGGTAATCGAAGCCACAGCAGACTACATGCGCTACTACCACGGCTATCGTGGGGACATAGAGGAAGCGCCCGGTGGGCATTTTACAAGAGGTTATCGTTACGGCGCCGACTTCCTGCGTTACATAGAGAAAACTTATCAGATTAAAGATTTTGTCAAGAAGCTAAACACCGAAGTACGCAACAGTACTTTTCATGTCCCGACCAGCGGTTGGAGTCATGAAGAACGAACAGAAGCCAGAGCCAAACAGTTAAAACTGATCGACAACTACCTTATACCTCTAACAGCTAAAAACGGTCAAAAAGGAAAAGGTGTTGTAGAGCTTTGGGAAGAATACCAACTGTGGCTGGCATCAGAAAACCGTCAACCACTCTGGGAAAACCAAGGGCAATTCGGAGTTTCTCTCCCGCAAGCAGTTAAGTAACAATTTGTTGGATGAACATAAAAAAGGTCGAGGTGTTTAGCCTCGACCTTTTGTATTTATAAAGCCTTAATAAAATAACTTTTCATTCTTAGTTATTCATTAATTTCTACATTCCCGGAGGTGCGAAATCCTGCATGTAGTTCGGGTTCTGTTTCTTCCAGTCTTCAGCCATCTGCTGAAAGAATGGATCGGCGTGTTCAAAGAACATTTCGAATGATTTACAGAAACGGTTCATACCCTGATCACGCGGATCTTTCACACGGTCTTTCAAGCAACCGCCATAGCAGAATTTCAACCATTTACATGCCTTACATTTTGCAGGAAGAAGCGCCTTCATGTTACCAAACTGAGTCTGACGCTTTGAGTTCAACGCCCCGATTAAGGTTTGCCCCTGCATGATATTGCCAAGGTATCCGGCTTCATCTACAAAGAAGTCGCAGCCATAGATATTTCCATTATGCTCTACCACCACATAAGGTGCACATTTTGCCATCAGTGTACATTCTGGAGCAGGAAGTCCCACATAACGGTGGAACCAGGATTCGAAGTGACGAACCGAAGTAGTCGGGAAACCGTATGGCGAAAAGTCTTTGCGCCAGCACTCGAAAATATCAATCAGAAACTGACCGAACTGTTCTGCTGTCACAGAAAAATCAGCCGCTTTTGTCGGATCGTTTTTATCTGTTTCCACAATCGGAATAAACTGCATCCAGTGAATTCCCATCGACTTGTTATAGTCATAAATCTCTTTCGCATATTTACAGGAGTAGTCGGTAATACATGAAAGGGTATTCACTTCCACACCGCGTTTCAGAAGCATCTTCAAGTTTTTCTGAATACGTTTCCAAGTCGGGCGTCCGTCGCGAAGTACCCGGTAGTGATCGTGAATATGTTGAGGGCCATCAATAGAAAGTCCGACAAGGAACTTCCACTGTGCTAGAAAGTCAGCCCACTCTTCATTTAAAAGATAACCATTGGTCTGAAAACCGTTACCGACAATTTTGCCGTTACCGTATTTCTGTTCAAGTTCGACAGCTTTTTTATAGAAATCCAATCCCATAAGCGTCGGCTCTCCGCCCTGCCATGAAATAGAGACCTGCTGTGGAGATTGCTGCATTGCCTGACGAATCATCTCTTCAAGCACATCATAACTCATACGGTGAACTTTTTCATTTGGAAAAAGACCCGCTTTATCAAGGTAAAAACAGTACTCGCAGTTCAGGTTACAATCTGGACCTGAAGGCTTTACCAAAATTGAACTTAGTGGTTTCATTTTTGCTCCTTTATAAAAAATCGTGTTGTAAATATTTATACAGTTTTAAACTATCTTTTGTGACACTATTACGCGAAATTATGCAAGAAAGTCCGCATCGCCCGCTGAAGCGACCAGAAATGCCGGAGGCATTCCTTGAAGGCGTTTACTGTTATCGTGATAGAACTTTTCGTACATTTCGCGTTTAGGCGGCTGAAAGCCAAGAAGCACAAGACGCGCTCCAGCAGATTCATTTCTAAACGTTTCATCAAACGAGTTGGAAAGAATCACTTTTGTTTCCGCATCAATTCGAGCCGCTATGGCAATCTCGTTGAGAGCCTTTTGAGCCGGTTCAATTCCTTCTTTGTTGGTCACAGTTCGCAATAGTCGAATTGTCGTATTTTTCCAGCTATTATTTGTGCGTAAAAGATGCGCCAAAAGTAGCATCAGCGACCCATTGCGCTTACCACGCCACCAGATATCAATTGTGCCTTTAGTGTCACGAACAGGAAAACGGCGTTTCTGATGATCAATATACACAAGACTGTTTTTATCAAGACTTGAGATTGTGTTAAGGTGATTCAAAAACGGCGTGATACGTTCTTCATCCTTCGGCCAACCCTGCATAATAATATTGGGTTTGATTGGGCCGATTGAATGTGCCTGAATAAAGTGAGTCAAACCAGTGTCAAAATCTGCCGTAATCAACACTTCCGGGAAAACTGAAAGCTCATTATTTTTGACAAATTTGTTTAGACGATCGATTTCGTTATTTCGAATCTCTTTGGAAAGTAGTTCGAACTCTCCCACGATAAACTCTACCAGCGAGACAATTCCTCGACCACCTTCAAATCCCATCGCATATTTCACAAGAGGAATACGAGCGGTCGGATTTCCTGTCATCACCGCAATAGTCGGGCGCCAGTTTTTAGGATGCATCGGCATGTTCGAAAGCTGAATCAGGTTGTTACGAATTCGTGAATACACAAAACCGCGCTGTGCGTCGCCGAATGTCTGCTCCAGATA
>DDLT01000222.1 GCA_002340265.1 Lentisphaeria bacterium UBA2565
ACCTCCAAAGTTGACGCTTACCTCCAGTCACACTTCCCTCAACTTCATTCAGACTCTCCTCAACTCTATTCACACCTTCATTATTATAAATCTACCCATTTCTGACTGCCGACAACTCATTTCTGAATGCCGACGAACTGCCCCTCAAGTTACACATGAAAGAAATGGCATAATAATCTGTGTAAATCTGCACAATCTGTGGATTATTAATTTCACGCAAAATGTACCACATATTACGTAAAACGTAGCACGTAGAACGAGGAACGCTTCTTGCTCCTCGCATTTATCAAAAACAAGTTGATTTTTGCCACTAACCCACTAACTTCACAGAGTTTATAAAAATACCTGAATCCGTGACGAACTTTCTTATAGTTTTTTCTAAAAATTTGTATTAGAAAATTAGGTTTAATTATATCTTTCAGCTCATTAGCATGAAAAGATTTAAAATTGAACAGTTGTCGCCCTTCGGGTGCTTTTTAATTAGTTCATCTTCTTCGTTAACAGCAGATTACAGTAGTTACTACAGTACATAAGCTGTTGCCTTGAATCTAAACTAATTAAAAGCATCACAAATTCAGGACAAAATTTCTGATTCTAAAATATGGTGAAATAAAATGATTGATGTAAAGATTCTTCGCACAAATCCTGAGTTGGTAAAAGCTAACTGCGTGCGTCGTGGTTCTGATGTAAATGTTGACGAAATTGTTGAACTGGACAAGCAGTATCTTGAAGCAGTTCAGAAACTTGAAGAGATGCAGGCACTTCGTAACCGCCTGAGCAAAGAGTGTAAAACTAATCCGGAAGCACGTGAACAGGTTAAAGCGCTTAAGGGCGAACTTGCTGAACTTTCTACTAAAGTGGATACGCTGAAAGAAGAAGTTTTCAACAAACTTTCATGGTTGCCAAACTTCCTAGATCCATCTGTACCGGAAGGAAGTCACGATAACGACAACGAAATCTTACGACTTGTTGGTGAAAACCCAACTTTCGATTTCAAACCTCGCGACCACCAGGAGCTTGGTGAAATTCTTGACATTATCGACACCAAACGCGGTGCAAAAGTAGCGCAGTCCGGTTTCTACTACTGGAAAGGTAAAGGGGCAATCCTTGCGCAGTCTATGTTCTTCTGGGTTCAGAAGATGATGGTTGAGCGCGGTTTTACTCTAATGATGACACCTTATGCAGCAAAAGAGAAAACACTTCACGGAACTGGTTACCTACCATTCTTCGCGGATCAGACTTATAAACTGGAAGGCGAAGACCTTGCACTTATCGGTACTGCCGAGCAGACTCTTGTAGGTTACCACGCCGACGAGATGCTGAACGCTAACGAACTTCCAATGATGTACGCGGCTTACACGCCTTGTTTCCGCACAGAGTCTGGTAGCTATGGTAAAGAGTCTCGCGGAATTTTCCGTGTTCACCAGTTTAACAAAGTAGAACAGATTATCGTTTGTAAGCCAGAAGATAGTCCAAAATATCTTGAGTACGCTCTGGAAGGTGAAGAAGAGATTCTAAAAGCACTTGGTCTTCCATACCGCGTAGTAAATATCTGCATCGGCGACATGGGTGCGCCGGGTTACAAAAAGTACGATACTGAAGCTTGGTTCCCTGGTTACGGCGGCTACCGCGAGTTGACGCCTGACTCTAACCTGACAGACTTCCAGTCTCGCCGTCTGAACATTCGTTACAAAAACGCCGAAGGTAAACGCGAATTTGTTCACACAATCTCAGCGACAGCTGTGACAGACCGCTGTATCTGCGCGATTATGGAAAACTTCCAGCAGGAAGACGGAACTGTAATTATTCCAGAAGTTCTGCGTCCTTATACCGGATTCGATAAAATCGAACCTGCTAAATAAGGTTTATAAAGCACATGTTTACCGGACTTATTGAAGATAAAGGAAAAGTGGTCAGTCTCACCCAAAGCGGTAAGAACTGGAAACTGATTGTGGAAACTGCCCTACCCGTCGCCGACATCAAAATCGGCGACAGCATCGCTATCAACGGTGCATGCCTGACTGTTGAAGAGATGTCGGGTCAGCTTCTAACATTTCACACCCTTTATGAAACCCTTGACCGTACCAGTCTCGGTGCGATCAAAACGGGAAGTTCGGTAAATATGGAACGCGCTTTGCGCTTCGGAGACCGTCTTGACGGACACATCGTCTCCGGACATATCGACACTACAGTCGAACTCATTTCTGTAGAAAAAACAACCACAGACATTGTGGTGAAGTTGCAAGTGCCAAAAGAGTACGAACTACAGCTAATCGAAAAGGGAAGTATTGCAATCGATGGAATTTCTCTAACCATTGCCAAACTTACCGACAGCTATTTCACCGTTCACCTAATTCCAGTCACCTGGGATCACACCAATCTTTCCGAAAAGAAAACCGGCGACAGAATCAACATCGAAACCGATGTCATCGGCAAATACATTCAACGCCAACTGGATAGAACATCTCCGGCAACCAAAGGCTCCAACATCACTATGGGCACGCTAGCAGAAGCAGGCTTCTTTTAGAAAACTGTCGAAGTCTCGCTTCGCTCGCTTGCCTGTAAAACAGTTGTAGAACAATGGTTGAACAGTTGTTTAACAATTGTGACAAGCGATTCACAAAAGTCTCTGAACGTAAAACTGAGCCTTCGACTCTGTAAAAGTCGTCGAGGGACTCTCCGACCTACACGAGACAACTCACTTACAATTTCCCCGTATATAATTCTTTATGTCTATTGTATAAATAGATTCACTTCATAGTTTATCTTTAACAGAAAAATTCAACCCCTTTAAAAAGGTGCAACTATGAGAATTCTAGCTTTATTGGTAATTATAACGACGACTCTCTCCATGGGAGAAGAACAACCATTTATTAACTTTAAATATGAAGGTGGTTTCACACCTTATGACTATTCGCAAGTCACTGTTAACAATAACGGCTTAGTAAATTCCAAAATAAAAAAACGTCAAGATTCCGAATACAGTTACTCTCTAAAACTTAGCAAGGATGAACTAAATTCAATCAAAGCGTTAATTGAACTAGTTGATTTTTACAACCTTCCAGAAAAAACTTCTATGAGCCGCACATGTGTAGGTCAGCAAACATTAAGTATAAACCTAAATGGTAAAATACGAACTCTTAAGTTTCGCTATAGACCAAACCTATACCCTTTAACTAGTGAGCTATGGAAACTTATAAATCATGCAAAAATCTCCAAAGAAATTAAGGATGGGAGTGCATATGGTGCAAGCTGTGCATGTTCCCCAAATTCAGCAGGGGACAAAGTATTTTCACCTCAACTTCTCAAACAGCCTCTCAAAAAACTTATTGAGGGACAACCCAATGGGAGCAATCTTCAATATGCACTACGCGCGTTATCAGACCTTACAACTGCGCAAGAATGGCATGGCTACTTATATGATTTGATTGGCAAATCCACTCAATACAAGAAAGAACAGTTGCTACAATGTATAGCATCATATATGACTTGCATTCCAAAAACACATATTGAAACAACTTGTTCAATCTTACTTATTAACATTCGACCAGAATTGGAGCAATGGGAGCCTAACATGAGTTATGACACCATTTGCTCGGCCGCACATTATTGGGGGGAGCACCGGTATAAAAGAGCAATTCCTACTCTTGTAAAAATGCTAGACGGATACAGTACAAAAACAAGTGCAGTAAATGCTCTATATTTAATGGGTTATGAAGCGATAGAACCTGTAGAGGCATTATTGGAGAAAGAAGATAATGATTTGACTAAATCATCACTCCGTATTTTCTCTTACATGATTGGACAATACGCCAACGTAAAAGGTCTACCTGAACACGAAAAAGATAAAATTTTGAAGCAATTAAAAGAAACCACTGTCCCAAAATTAAGAAAACTGGCTGATAGAACAAAAGACTACGAGAGAAAAGAATTCGCAGAGAAAGTAATTAGAGAGATTGAGAAAGGTTGGCCTGAATATAAATAATATCTGATAAAAGAATATGCTGTTGAATAATCTCCTTTACGCTTTATTCTCTCAGATAATTACTCGCACCCATCAATATAGAATCCAAAATAGGAGAAAATTATGGATTTCAATAAAGTTGTGGAAGGACGCCGAAGCGTTCGCAAATTTACCGATCATGTCGTGACAGATGCACAGTTAAACGAAGCGCTGGAATCACTACGCTACACGCCGTCTTGGGCAAACAGCCAATGCTGGGAAATTATTGCCATTCGTGACAATGAAGTCATGAAACAGCTTGCCGAAGAGTCTTATCCTAAAAACCCTGCAACAAAATGTTCTTTAACTGCCTCATTGATTCTTGTGGCATGTTACGATAAAACAAAATCAGGGTTCTACAAAGGTCACTCGTTCAACGATGTGGGGACTTGGGGAATGTTCGATCTAGGAATGGCTTGTCAGGCACTTTCACTGAAATTGCACGAAATGGGTCTTGGCAGTGTAGTTGTCGGCGCATACGACAGCACGAAAGCGAAAGAGATTCTAAACATCGATGGTGATTACGAGATTGCAGCAATCATGCCGGTTGGAAAACCTGTAGCTGAAACCCCAATGCCAAAACGTCGAGAAGTGTCGGAGTTTCTACACATCGACAAGCTAAAGTAATATTGTTTTAGTTGGTTAGGTGGTTAGGTGGTTCGTTAGTTAGTTAGTTAGTTGGTTAGCTTGATTGGCTAGCTATTTATTGCTTTATTGCTCTATTTCTTAAAAAAGCAGTAAAGCAAATTATGATCACTGTCTGCTGAACTTAAGTTCAGGTAAAATAATCTTAATTTCATTTTCCGTATCTTTCTTTTTCCAGAAAACTATGTGATTAATTCTAGCTCTAACGAGTCTAAAGCCTTTCTGATGATACGTTTTCACCTTGTTTTTAAAAGAGGCCGAAAAGCGAATCACATAATGTCCATTCCTGTCCAAACATCCCTCATCACTAACCGACAAGTGGTCTCCACTTTTTAAATAAACAATTTCATCCTGACGCTCATAAAAGAAGTCCAGCCAAATATCTTTATAAGTCAACTGCATGACTATCAGGTTCAATGGTTCATATTGACCATGATCGTATTTAACTTCGAGGTTTTCACACTGGATTTGATTCAAGTAATTCCCATTTAAATGAATTTCTAAACTTTCCTTTGCTCTTGTCATTGCGACATAGAGTTGACGTTTCTTTTCATCACTATCAGGATAAAAATTATTCAACAATAAAAATACATTGTCAAACTCTTTTCCTTTTGCCTTATGAATTGTAGAGACAGAAATTACTGAACCAATTTGAGTTGAGAAGTCTTCCATTTTAGACTCACGGACAAATAGTTCAAAGTCAGTTTTAAACTTTTTCTTAGGGTTAACTTCTTCAAACTCTCTAATAAGGTTCAAACACAGTTTAATCTGGTGACTTTCACCATAAACTGACTTTAGAGACTTCTTAGCCGCATCCCAAGTTTCAGGGGAAATCGTATAGCAGTCTTCGGTGAAGTGTAGTTTTTCAATAAAAAATCTAACTTCAACTAAATCTCCTAAATTAAAACTGTCGTTTGATTGGATTAACTTAGTAGAAAAACCTCGATGATTTAGAATGCCCTCAATCTGCACAGCCTCTTCATTAGTCTGAGTCAGCAAACAAGTTGTACCTCTAAGTTCAGCGTTCTGAACTCTATTTATGAAGGGTCTAGTCAGATTTATTGTTGAATAGTGAAATAGCTTAATAGTGCCGAGTTTACTATTAACAGCGGTAATTGGAGTTTCCTTTATTCGGTGTGAAATGGTTTTTACAAACTGGTTCGTAAATTCCACAAGATTCGCTTTACTACGATAATTTTCAACAAGTTCGACCTTTTTCGCATTTTGCCCGACGATAAATTGTTCTAAATATTCAGAACTCGCGCCACGAAACTCATAGATGTTTTGGTCATCGTCGCCCACTGCAATGACACGCATTCCTTCGTTAGCATTCATCAGCGCTTTAATTAGTTCAAATTCAGAACAATCCATGTCTTGAGCTTCATCAATAACAAGAACCGTTTTAGTAATACGATTTAGCTCAATATCTCCGGACTGAATCTTCCGTACGGCTTCATTAATGATATCTTCTGCTTTTTCAACAGAACCAACCCGACCTAAGATATCAAAACAATAAGAGTGAAAAGTCTTAATATCGATAAAACATGCGGCATTGCCAATCAAATTCAAAAGTCGTTTTTTGAACTCACTCGCTGCCGCTCGAGAAAATGTAACCATCAACATCTGCTCGTGCTTTACATCTTCCATCGAATAAAGCGAT
>DDLT01000051.1 GCA_002340265.1 Lentisphaeria bacterium UBA2565
CGTTATAACTATCCAGTATCTTTGCCTGATGGGAAAACAGTTACCCCTGTAGATTCAGTAGTTGAGATACTTAAGTTTATGAAATCTACAGCGGAGCAGATCTGTTTTCATGAAGAGGTAAAAGCTGTGACTCTCACTCATCCCGTCGCGTGGAGTCAAAAAGAAAAAGATCTACTCAAAGGTGCTGGACAGAAGGCAGGTTTTTCCGATATAGAGTTATTGCCAGAACCTGTTGCGGCGGCAAAAGGGTATGTTGCCAGTGGAGCTAAAATAGGTAATAACATTCTTATTCTTGACTTAGGTGGAGGCACACTTGACCTTGCTTTCTTGCATATAGCAGAAGATGGAGAGTATCTAGTGCCTGTGATCCCCATAGGTGACTCAGAATGTGGAGGAGATGATTTCGATCAGGTTATTTATGACCATTTCGAGCAACAGTTAAAAAAATCCCATGGTAAAGGATTTTCAGAGAAGAGTGGAGAGGTAAATCCACTTGTGCTTCTTGAATGCCGTAAAGCCAAAGAAAAGCTTTCAACAATGAACTCAGCTCGTATGAGTCACTTTTTTATTAATGATAGTGGCGGTCCCGAACGTGTTTCTTTTTCGATAGCTCGAGATGAATTTGATGCTTTAGTAATGCCTTTGGTGGATAATATTACCTCTTTAGCTCAAGAGATGTGTAAACGCATATCAAGCTCAGGTTATGACATAGATAGTGTCCTGCTCATAGGAGGAGCAACTAGAACACCAGTTGTTAAAGAAAAGCTTTCGCAAGTTTTGTCAATTGACCAAGTAGAAACTATGCATGTTGATGTCGCTGTGGCAATGGGGGCTAGTCTCGTGTGCGTGCATAATATTGGTCTTAATTCAGGAGTCGTTGGTAGTGAATTTATTACTCCGGTAAGAAAAAAAAGTTATGATTCAAGCTCTGAATGGAGAGGGTATTATTTTGAATCTATGTTTTCTTGGGGTAAAAAAGTTGTTGTTAGATATGAAGACAGTCAATTATTAATACTTTTTAAAAAAAACCAAAGAGCCATTATTTTGCAGTATAATTCGATATCATCAATAAATGTATGTGATATGGGCAACTCTGTTTTAATTAATATGAATGATTTCAAAACTCATCGAATAAAATTTGGATATTTCCAAGCTTTTTCTGTAAAGAAAAAGCTACAACAATTAATTAATTTGAGTTTCAATAAATAAAAGAGTGATATTGGAATGTTACGACTAGGAATAGATTTTGGTACATCGTACTCTACGATGTCATATTGGAATGATGAGCTTAATGCCCCTCAGGTGATAAAGTGTGAGCATGGAGAAGAGAAAATTCCATCGGTGATTTATATTGATGGCGATAATATTCTAGTGGGAAAGCCAGCTGTGGAACAGTTGGGTGATATTTCTGCTATGGACGATGCAGAGCGTGACGAAGTTCTTGTGCGTACTATCCAAAGTGTGAAGATGAAATTGCTTGAGGATAGTAGTCAAATTATTTCTATACCAGGTAGGACAACTACACCAGAGGAGGTTGTTTGTTCTATGCTGTCACACTTTAAATCTGTAGCTGAAGAACATGGAACTCATAGAGAACTGTCGTCACTGACATTAACTCACCCTGTTCAGATAAAACAGAAATCCAAAATGGCATTGAAAAATGCTGCACATAAAGCTGGTTTTTTAGATGTAAAGCTGATCGAAGAACCTGTTTCAGCTGCTATGGGATACGCAGCTAGTGGTGGTACTATCGGCGATAATATTTTGGTGTTCGATCTTGGAGCTGGAACATTAGATCTTGCATTTATTACTCGTGGTAGTGATGGGCAGTTTTCTATCCCTGTAAAACCAATGGGTGAATCGCATTGTGGTGGAGACGCTTTTGATCAAGCTATATACGATCACTGGGCTCAACAGGTGAAGAGTGAGCATGGACACAGCTTTGCTCCGTTGGGAGAAACTGATTTATCAGTAATTTATGAATGTAGGCGGGCAAAAGAGAAACTTAGTTCGATGAAGAAAGCACGGTTTGCTAAATTTATTCCTGAGAAAAACCTTCACATAAAATGTGAGCTATTAAGAGAAGATTTTGAAAAGCTTATAGAAGCACATGTCAATACAGCTGTGGATTTGACTAATCAAATGTTGAGAAACATAAAGTCAGCTAATTACGAAGTAGACACAGCCCTTTTTATTGGCGGAAGCACCAGAGTTCCACTCATAAGAGAAAAGCTTACTGAGATCCTGCCAATCGAACCCACAAAAACAATGCATGCCGATGTCGCAGTGGCAATGGGAGCTGTTGTTAACAAAGTAGCTACAATACTGAATGAAGGCAACAGCTTTGTTAATAAACAACATCAGACCAATACGGATAGAGTGGAGAATTTGACTGAACTGGTAAAAAGGAAGGAATATGGGAAAGCATTTTCTATCGCTAAGGACCTTGCTAAAGATGAAGATGCAACTGCTCAATACTTGCTTGGATGTTTTTTTGATAATGGACAAGGTGTTATAGAAGATTCTATACAAGCTGTTTATTGGTTCAAACGGTCGGCAGAACAGGGGAATTCTGATGCTCAGTATCAGCTTGGCATTTCATATTACTCAGGAAAAGGTGTTTCGTTAGACAAGAAAAAAGCAGCCAAATGGCTAAACAAATCAGCTAGTCAACATAATTCTGATGCTTTATTTGTACTTGGGAATATGTATTTTTATGGCAATGGAGTTGAAGAAAATGAGAGGCAAGCATATCACCTTTATCGTTCTGCATCTAAGCATGGGAATCAAAATGCTCTGATAGCTCTAGGCCTTTGTTTATTTACAGGACGTGGGTGCTCAGTGAATGAGAAAGAGGCTCTAGATTATTTAAAAGTTGATAACCAAATTAGTTTAGAAGAGGATTATTTAGCTATGTGGTTGCGCTTTATTTTGGAACAAGAATTGAAGTCTCTAGATTACTTTCATATAATCCCCTCAAAAACAAGTAACGATGAGTATAGCCCTTCATATAAGAAAGGTAGGAATATGAGGCGTCATTTTAGTGATAAACTTGGTGAAATACTCTGTGTTTACGACTCAACTGTTTTTGGGGCTGCTGATCAAGGTCTAGCCTTGGGTGTTAAGGGAATTGGATGTTCATGGGGATGGGGAGGTGAGCACAAGGTACTTATCCACTGGGATTCTAACTGTTGGGCAGATTGGCTGTATTCAATAAAGGCAGAAAACCCAGACACAGGTGGTCCTGGTTGGACTATAGCTAATTTTCAGACAGGTGCCCCTATGATATTTGGAGGAGCGAATGAAGTAAAAAAATCCTCTAAGGCTTTGACTGAAGCCATACGACGCATTAGAAAATTGACTAGACAATTAAAAAAGGTAAAAATTGAAAATGTAGAAGTAAAAGTGAAAAAAGTTATCAAAGTGATTGAATATCGTTGTGTTGCCTGTGGTGCATGTATAGAGTCTTGCCCTTTGGACTGTATTAGTGTAGTGGAAAGGAAAGCTTATATAAGTCGTAAAAATTGTATTGATTGTGGTTTATGTGTGAGTTCATGTCCCGTAGATGCAATTCTTTATAGTTAAAAACTGAAAGGAAAATAAAAATGAACTGGAAAGAGATTGAACCTAGAGCGGTAGAAGTAAAAAAGTCGTTAACTCAAATTATGGATAAAATTGCAGGTCATCAGCAGGAGTGGGGACTACCGGAGTTGCCTATGAATTTTGTAACGTCTCGTGAGCTTCTTAATAAAACAGATGTGAATATTGTTATATGTGGTGAGGTGAAACGTGGAAAAAGTACTTTTATTAATGCTTTGATTGGTCAAGATTTGCTCCCTACAGGAGTGAGAGAAACTACATCTCAGGTTTTTCGTATTTCCCATGCGGATGAAGAGTCATTTGCTCTGGTATTTGAGAATGGTCATAAAGAGAGTATTACCCGAGATCAGTTGGCTAGATATGGTTCTCAGACTGTCGCAGATTTGGAGGGAGAACCGTTATTTGCAGGTCGTACATTGAAGTGGATTGAAGCTAATGTTCCTGCCACCTTTTTACCAGAAGGGGTTCATATTGTGGATACCCCTGGTATCGGTGCACTGTATTCTGGACATTCTATCATTACTAATCGTTATATTCCTGAAGCGGATGCAGTGGTGTTTGTGCTCGACTCAAACCAAGAACTAATGGCACCGGAAAAAGAGTTTTTGGAAAAAGTTTATGAACAGACTAAAGATGTGTTCTATATTCAAACTAAAATTGATACACGAGGCGAAGCTGAGTGGATGACGGTGAAGGAAAAAAGTGAGAAACTTTTGAATGATACTTTTGGAAAAGGGCAAAACAGTGACATTACAGTTTACCCTGTATCAAGTAAGATGCTGTTTGAGGCCGCTAATGAGTCAGATGAGATTGAGCGTGAATATATGGTGGAAGATTGCTTGTTTGATGAGGCAAGAAATGCGTTAAACAAGTTGATTTATCGTATTGTAGGCTGGACTCGTTCTTCATGGGCAATGATGGAGGCAAGTAAATATCATGGGCAGGGTATGAAAAACTTGATAGACCGCCAGTCCCTTTTAGATTCTGATGGATCAGAACAAAAAAAGATTCAAGCACAAAAGCAACAGATGCAACAAGAGTATAACCAAAACTGGGGACAGAATGGTGTCAAACGGCAGGAGTTGGTGAATAAAATACGAGAGATTTCACGAGGGATGAAAGTTAAAGCGAATCAGGATTTATCGGCTAATGGTTTAGTTTGTAGAAAGTTTCGTAAAAAGCTAAAGGATTGTGATGATTCAAGTAAACTTGAGAATATGGTTTCAACACTTGGCAATGATTACTGTGCTGCAATTACAAAAAGTTGGGAGAGTATAACTTTTAATGCTCAAGAGATATTGAAGAGTGAACTAAATAATTTTTCTATTGAATTTTGCAATTCTGTTAATTTAACAGATGATAATGCTTTAACTTCTGTTGTTGAGGATATTACAGTTTTTGAAAAAGTGGTTGAGCCTTTAAGGAATGGCATGATGGGAGCTGGAGCAGGGTATTTTTTAGTAAGTTCTGCAACTCAATTAGGGCTTGCAGGTTTGTGCCCTCCAGCTGCTTTAGTTGCAGGAGTTGCAGCCATATGGAGTATCGCTCACGGTGGTAAGAAGAAACGAGAGGCTATGTTAAGCAAGGAGAAAGCGAAAGCTATAGATTATTTGCAGAATTTGGCTGATCAGTGTGCCCAGAATTTACTTAATTTTAGTGAGATTCAGTTTAAAAGTCATGTTGATAGTTATGTAGAGTCATTTGTTAAGTCCGGAATGAATTCTATAAATGAAGCTTGCAGTAAGTATGAGTCTGAACTGAGAGAACAGCTAAAGCTACTTGGAGAAAGTGAGGTCGAAAAGAAAAGGTTAAAGGTTGTTATTGAACAAAGAGTTGGGGATTGGAAAAATATCAGCTCGCAAATATCGACTCAAATGAAAGAGTTAAAAGTATTGAACAGGGAGCTTAGTTAACTATAATGGCATCGTGGCAGGATGATATTCGTTGTATTATTGAGGATATTACGAAGTTTTTGAATCAGGTTGAAACTCCTGATGAGTGGAGACAAAAATATGTGTCAATGGTAAAATTGTTACCAGAACAACTTGATAAGCCGTGTGTTTTGGCTGTGGCTGGCAGAATGAATGCTGGCAAAAGTTCCCTTGTTAATGCACTGCTTGGAGCTGATTTAGCAACTGTCGGTGCAACGGCGACAACGGCGACAATTAACTACTTTAGATATGGAACTCCTGCTAACCCAGACAAACCTGTTCGTGTGTGGCGTAACGGTCGTCCCACTGATGAATCTAAAGAGTTTTTAGATTCACTACAGGGGGCTGATGAAGAAACTCTTAAAAAAGCAATTGGGATTGATAAATTGGAGTTTCTCTGCCCACATGAAATTCTACGGGATATAACTTTAGTGGATACGCCTGGTACCGATGCTATTGTTGGTGAAAGTGGAGACGGACATGAGAGTCGAACCGCAGAGTTTTTTAAACTTGAAAAACAGTTGATGGAACAGCATAGCGAGGTGACAAAGGAGGTAACACGTTCTGAAGCAGATGCCGTTATATATCTGTTGGGACAGGTCGCTCATGTGACTAATGCAAGTTTTTTAAAAGAGTTTCAAGATGTGTCGTCGGGACAGACCTCTTCTTTAAATGCTGTCGGGATAATTTCTCAGATTGATACGATGGATGAAATTTTAGATGACCGATATGGGTTGGCTGAGTCAATTAGTAGTAAACTGAGTCGTCAACTTAATACCGTTGTTCCTGTATCTGCGGGAATACAGCGTACATTAGATACGTATGGTAAAAAAGGTATTGCGAAGTTGCATAGTCTTGTACACAAGATTCCTGATGATAGGCTTTCTAGAATGTTGAGAATGGAGCGTTCTTTTATTCGTGACTACCCAGATGTTGATGTAAGCGTGGAAGAAAGGCAGCAACTTTTAGAAGCGATGCCATGGCGTGTATTAGTTGTTATTGCACGTGAATTGAAAAAATATGAAGTTAGTCAAATAGATGAGGCAATTAAAGAGTTGCACAAACTTTCGGGTTTTATGGAACTTAATTCATTATTGGATACTCATTTTCTCAAACGGGCGAAGTTACTTAGAGGATATCGAATAGTAAATGACTTGAGTAATATGATTGACTCTCTTTTATTTGAAGGTATGGGAGAGTATAGACGAATGTTGGCAAAAACACGAGAAGATAGGATTGCCTTCTCTAACTTTATTGGGAAACATCCTGATAGAGAAACAGATGTAGCTAATAGTTTAAGGCGTTTTTTAGCAAAGTACCTACCTGTTGATAATGGTCATCTTCTTATGGATCGCATTAATATGTTATCTTCTAAAATAGAAGAAGTGATGGTTAAACTTAATCAGGTAAATGATAAATTTCAGGGGCTTCAATGGCTTGAGCAGGAGCCTGATTCATTTACAGAGAAAGAAATTGCAGAACTGGAAGTGCTGTTTGGATTACGTGCTTGCAATAGTTCGGATGAAAAATGTGAAGATTAGTACAGACAACAACAGATGTATTGGTCGGCTCGCTTAGGTGTGGCTCGAAAAGGGGCTGTGAGGTATAAAACAGCACAACTTGCAGTTAGCTGTTATGGAAGGCTACTGAAATAAAAGAAATGGGTGTAATTATGAAAGTCTCAGAAATAGCTGGTACGATTGGAACCAAAGCAAAGAATTTTATCAATTGGGCTGATAAAATAGAAGTGAATGTTTCGATAAAGAATAGAAATTCAACATCTACTAAGCATCCAGATGACAGCTTTGCTAAAGAGGAGTCAATTACAGGAAAACAAAAAATGTCCAACAATGTGGTTGAAGAGCCTTTGAGCAAAAAAAAGCAGTCGGGATCAGCAAAAGAAGTGGTTGAAATAGAGAAAATAGTTGAAGTTCCTGTTAAACCAAAAGCTAATTTGGAAAATAAACCATGGCTTAAGTTGAGTGAAGATTGTGTGGCTCTAATTGATGAGTTCGATTCAATTAAGAGTAAGTCAAAGTCGAATGATGTTATCTCACTAATGGAGCATTCTGTAGATCGGTTATTAGAAATTATTGAACGTTGTGGTGCGACGAGAATTGAGGAAAATGAAACCGAGTTTGATATTGCTAGGCATAAAGCTTATCCTCCGGCAAAGGTATCACAGGGAACTAAGATTGAAGGTGTCTTAAGTCCGGGGCTAGCCGTTGAAAATAGAATATTACGCAGAGCTATAGTTGAAGTAGGGCAGAAGAATTGATATGGATACAGTTTCTAATATTCGGTTGCAATGTCCAGTTTGTGGTAAGACGACAGAGTCTTTAAAATCTTATAAACTATGTACATTTGTAGTCTGTCTATTCATTGGCTACTGGCAAAAAATAGAGAGGTATACAGCCTGTCCATGTTGTATGCGAAAGCAGTTAAGGCGATTTACGTTGCTATATCTTGTGCCTGGGAATTTATTATGGGTGATAATTTCCCCCTTCCATTTAGTTGCGTATGTTGCATCCTATCAATTGGGGCATAGTAAATTTATTATTGATAAACTTAAATAGGTTCTGTTTTATGTTAAGATTAGGAATAGATTTTGGTACATCGTATTCCACGATGTGTTGGTGGAATGATGAGAAAAAAATTGCGGAGACAATTCGTAATTCACATGGTCATGAGAAAACTCCTTCAATAGTTTATTGGGGAGATAGTGAAAATTATATTGGGCAGGATGCCGAAAATATACTTATTGATTCAATGCATCTTCCTGAACAAGAACAGACTGACGCTCTACTGAGATTGCGTAAAAGCTTTAAGCGAGATTTACGTTATAACTATCCAGTATCTT
>DDLT01000070.1 GCA_002340265.1 Lentisphaeria bacterium UBA2565
CGATGACCTTTCGGAACCCCGAAAATCTCAATCCAACAAGCCTCTTCCGAACGCTCGAGACGTCAGTCGGAAAGTACACGGCAGCAACGCAGATCACAGCAATCCTGATTCCAAGACACTCAGCCATTTGGCCATGATATGGGGACAGTTTCTGGATCACGACATCACGCTTGCACTTGGTACTGGAATCAACTGTGAACTGGACACTAAAGATCCGGAATGCGTAAATATAGAGATCCCAGAAGACGATGATGTCTTTCGGAATAGGGAAGTCACATTTATCGAGGTTGAACGAGATGCCCCTTTCAAACCGCCACACTACTGCTCATTGCGTCCTCGAGAACACATCAATCGACTGACGGCTTTCGTCGACGGCTCCCAGATCTACGGCTCGGAAGATGAACTTGCAGAAAATCTAAAGGGAAACGGAGGGATGCTTAGGGACATGCAACATCCTCACGGGTGCCCGTTTAAGAACCTGCTGCCTAGACAAGATCCTGATGTATTCTGCGTCTCCAAGGACCCAAACAGGCCCTGCTTTATGTCAGGAGACGAACGTACCAACGAAAACCAAGGTATGAATAAGGGCACAAAAGGCTACCTTGAGTGGTATAGTGTAAAACGCCGGCTACGATGGGCAGAATGGCCAATAGCGTAGGGAGCGTCCTTTTTACGGCTTAACTCATTTTCGAGCGGCGCTTACTTAAACGAAGCAGCACGTAGTAAAGGCACTGATCTTGTTATCCCGTAGAACTCTACTTCAGCGTTGAGTTCTTCGTCTCGCATCCTAAGGGAAGCTAAGTGATAATTATCTTTGCTGCCAAGATGTATAAAAATTCGCGCTACAAAACGCGCCTGCATACCCATAGCATCCATTTCTAAGTCACTTAGAAGTCGGTATTTCAGTCAGTGGGTTGGTCGGTTGGTCGGGCAGTTAGTTAGTCAGTCGGTCAATCGCTTGGTTCGGTGTGTAGAAAAAGAATCATGTTTATCACCAAATACTTTAATTTTTTTGCTCTAACAGGTCTAATGTCGATGCACACTCTCTGGCTTCGCCAACATAATCTCATCTCCGAACAACTAAGCCAGATAACCGACTGGGATGCGGCAAGAATTTTTCAAGAAACAAGGAAAATAATTGGCGCGCAACTCCAAGTGATAACCTACAACGAGTTTCTTCCGCTGATACTAGGGAAAAAAACGGTAAAAATTCAAGAGAAATGATATATTAAAAAGGAACATAGTAAGAGACTAGTGAATATAATTACGTCATTTTAGCATGCAGTAGCAAATTCACGAACCTAAATTTCTGCAAAATCAATTTTCAGTACGGTCTAAAATTTGGATTTTTCGCATATTATCATTGTGTACTGCTGTTCAAAAATTTGTCGCACGCAAGAACATTAAAAAATAACAAAAATTAGTTGCATGGTAACGAAGGCAAAAACGTGAGGTGTGAAAAAATAAATCACGACTAATAGTAGTTTGAATGCCCGAAATAATTAGCTGAGGAAAGGGAAAGAACGCCTGCCAGCTAATATAAAGAGCTCAAACTTCCATTGACCCAAAAAGTAATTCTCTATACGTGGGCAAACTGACAACGAGTACAAAGCGAGACACTACTAAAAAGACAAGGAACTTATTTTGTACCAGAAGGCTGAAAAAAATGTAGTTTCTGATATTTGGTAGTGATCCAGTTCAAAAACTGAATCATGATTGCTACAAATTGTGGTGAAATTGATTGACTTTGTTGTCTCCTCGTTTAGATAAAGGACTTTAATCTGAAGCTCTTGGAAGGAAGAAGCTTTTTCAAAGGCTATGATAAAAACGCAAACCCATCAATCTTTGCAGCCTTTGCAGTGGCAGCTTTTCGCTTCGGACACAGTCTCGTTCAAGAGGAATTCCGAAGATTAACTGAATGTGGATTTCAGCACGAACCCTGCAGCTACTGCCCCCAACAGAAAGACAACTTTCTACCAATCCCACTGAAGGATTTTGGCAATCCTTTCTACTTGTACGAGAAATGTGAAGGAGGAATTGACAGTATTTTCAGAGGACTGGTAAAGGATCCAGCGGCAAAAGTGGATGGGTAAGAATGCAAAAATCTACGAGTAGTATATATCGTTCAAGGGAGGCTTTATTTCAGGCAAATACTATTTAGATCGTTGAGGCATTATACAGCTTTTTCTGTACACTTCTTGGTTTCTTGTGAAACATAAGTCCGACACCTTCGCTTTCGATCTCATCCTATTTTGCGCTTCTTTCTTGGAAGCAGCCGTAGTCATTAGACATTATGTATACAGTCGAACGTCTATTAAGCGGCCGCCTATTTGGCGGCCACCTCTTAATAAGCGGCCAGTCATCAATGTCCCAAAATTATTGTCGGTAAAGCACTGTAATTGAAACCTCCTATTAACCAGCCACCTCTGTTTGGCGACCTCGGCCACCTTTTAGTCGTCCAGACGAGGGTTTTTCTATTGTCTTTACCCCTATTAAACGGCCACCCAAAAATCAGTACACGTAAATTAAGTTTGTTTCCGAAAAGGCGATGGCAGATCGATAACAGTCCGAAATAGAAGGCGACGATAGATAACATTCAAACACACGAATGACTCCATATTCACGATTAAATCAACCCGGTGGTGAAGATATTCAAGGTAAACAAACCTCTATTAAGCGGCCACCTCCCATTTTCCCGAGGGTGGCCGCTTAATTGGGCTGGGTTCGACAGTAGTAAAAAACGCTGATACTGTTATCTTTCTGTACCTACATAATGTTCTCGTTCTGCGAGCTTGACAGTCCAAGTGAACATTCAACGTGGATCTACTTTACAAATTGTAATGTTTTATAAATACAGGGAATGATAAAAAGGTGTCTTGTGTAGATATCAAGTTCCACTAGATATCATAATATTGGAAAATCGATAACGATAAAAGGCTCATCAGCTCTTAAAGTCACTAGCACATGTTTCGAGTGTTGTGTTCTCGTTTTGACATTGAAGCCCATAGGGTGTGTCAAGATACAGCCGGCCTCTTAAGAATATACGCATAAACGCTAATACTAAAGATTTACGCCCTTTCGCTCCCATTGAATCACAGGTCTATGGAAGCCGCCCGCCAACTCGTTCTGTATTGAACTAACTCCGTCTAACTTTTTGCCTTACCCGCCTCATCGTCCACGGCTGGTTATACTTAATACTATGGTTATACCGTTCATTACCAGCCTTAACCCAATATATAATACTACTCATTTATAACATGATATTTGTATTGGACGCTTTTGTTGGTTGGTTTGTTTGTTTAT
>DDLT01000096.1 GCA_002340265.1 Lentisphaeria bacterium UBA2565
GAGAGGTAGTCACCCACGTTAATCTTAAGACTGTCGATTCCAGTATAAGTGTAATCTATGAAGTATGTCCCGCTTGTAGAGTAGTCGACTCCGGCGATTTTACTCACATCGGTAAATTCGTAGGTGAATGGAGGTGCATCTACATAATCAAGAGTTGACCATGAACTGAATTTGCGAATCCAACCAAGAACCAGTTTAGAATCTTTGATATCTTCAGTAGTGAAAGCAATACCTTCCATTGCCTGTGATTTCTGGCGTGGCGCGATATCTGGCATTAGTAGCGTGTCGATTGTAAAACGACCTGCAGTAAGGTCACTTTTTTCCATGTTAAACGCTTTTAAATTCCAGTTGACATACGCGTTGTGAAGAAGGTTAAAGTTATTGTTGATAACGCGGTCCGGGTTGTTTTCCCAAAGTGTTGCAGAAGTAATCCACTCACCACCTAAAGAGAATCCGCCGAATTCAGGTGTTACGTATTCAAGGCTCAGTGCGACTGTAGATGCATCACCATTTGGATCGCTTGACGCGTAATCGTTGTAATCTCTTACCATTGTTAGAGACTGCAGGTAACCGGAGAACTCTCCGTAGCCTTTTTCATTGAACTCGTCAATAAAAGTTTTGTTTTCTTCTGCCGCTGCAAGCATTGATGCGCCTGCAATCACAGTTGCCAGAATGGTTTTTTTCATGAAGTTTCCCCTTCAGTTAAATATTTCTTCTTTCAAATAGGTGTTTCTGTTTATAGAATCACACCTACTTAAAAGCGTTAAGACCTCTTAAAGTGTTAGTCTTTTGTTAGTTTTCAATCTGAATTAGAGGAGTTCGGTTGCAACGTAGTCCGCGTATAGCAAACCTTTTTCTGTTGGAAAGATATGATTACTGGTTTCTTTGAGGAAGTTGTCTTTTATAAGTTCTTCAATTTCTGTAGGATATATCTGTTTTAGTTTTGTTTTGGTAGCTTTTTCGAATTGATCAATTTGCCAGCCTGCACAAGTTCTCAAACCAATCATAAAAATCTCTTTAACTCGGTCAATTCTCGGAATAATGTCGAATCCCGGTGGATTGCCATCGAGCCAATTTGCAAGTTGCGGCTGCTGAAAACGCTTTTCTCCATCAAAAGAGGCAGCATTTGGTCCCAATCCCAGATAGGTCTCTCCATGCCAGATTCCGTCATTGTGCAGGCATTTCTGATTGTTTTTGCAATAGTTTGAGATTTCGTAACGTTTAAAGCCGTGGCTTTCGAGAAAAGCGATTCCTTTCAACTGCATTTCGACGGCTTCATCATCATTGACAATGGTCTCATTTTTTGCAAGAAGTGTGCCTTCTTCGATTGTTAAAGAGTAGGCAGAAATATGTGAAATGGGCAAAGTTACTGCTTTATTTAGGTCAGCAAGCCAATCTTGGAGCTTTTGACCTGGAATTCCGTAAATTAGGTCGAGGTTGATATTGTCAATTTCACTTTCTTTGAGCAAATTACTAGTTTTTTCAATATTTTGTGGCGAGGCTTTTCTCCCGATGGTTTTACGGAATTGTGGATTGAATGATTGAACCCCGATGCTGACTCGGTTTACGTAGTACTTTTTATAAAGCTGAATCTTTTCTTTGGTCAAACTTTCGGGGTTATTTTCGATGGTGAATTCTGACAGTTCTTTCAGGTTGATATACTTCGATAGTGCTGAGAAAAGGTGCTCAAACTCTTTAACTGTAAGAGCTGAAGGTGTACCGCCTCCGATGAAAATGGTTTTCAAGTTTTGCAATTCTACGGAATGCGCTGATAAGTCAGTTTCGAGTTTTGTAAGAAACCTCTGCCTTAGTTCTTTTGTAGAAGAAGTTTCGGAATAAAAAGCGCAGTATTCGCATTTATTCTCACAGAATGGGATATGTATATATAGATGATCGTAATTCATAAAATTCTCTTTGGTCTGTCAGAAGTTAAACATTTTTGTTTAATTAGAAAGATGAAAGTGAAAAAAGTATTAAAATCATTATCGTACTGGCTCAAATAACACGCTGGCTTAACACTTTAATTAATCGTAATTTTTATATGAGTAACACTTTTGGATTTTGTAAAAAATGCGGCATTTCGCACTATTTGGGCGAAGGTGATGCGCATGAATTTGCGTTGGAGCTGATGAAAAAGCTTGAAACGGAAAAACGTATTGACTTTGATTCGGGGAAAGCAGATCAACGTTTTTCTACAGATTATCTGTTTGGAAAAGCTCGTGGACAGATGTTTGGAGTTCTTGAGTGTGAGAACTCTGAAGGTGAAAAAGTGTTTCTTAAGGCGTTTTCATGCCAGTATAATGGTGTCTGGGAAGTTGAAGGCTGGGTTTCTCCGCTGTTTGATGTGAAAAAGTATGATGATTTGGTTCTGCCTGTCGATTTTGGTATTAAACGACTTGGCCGTGAGATTGATCTTTTACCAGTAGATTCGTTTAAACGTAAAATGTTGGTTTATCAACGACGTGAAATGTCACAAAAGTTGATGAAAGATATTCATGATCTGTATGAACTGAACAATTTTTGCGGTGAAAAAAAGTCTATTTATGATGCGTTTTTACATGATAAAGGAATTCCGACCGGTTGCGGCGATTGTTGTGCACCGAAATTGTTAAATGCGGCGGCCTTGAAGAACTTGAAACCTTTGGGGTTAGTCGAATTCTATTGGGGAAAAGAGAACAGGTCGATGACACGTCAGCATGGTGAGACTTACTCCTGTTGCGAAAGCAAATGTCAGCCGATTCTTGGATTTATGCTTTGCGGTTTGGATAAAGGTGAGGATGTTGAAAGTGAATAAGCTGAATATAGAAGTGGTTTATGCAGAAGATGACTTTGTAGTGGTAACAAAACCCAGTGGGCTTCTCTCTGTCCCGGGAAAAGGGGCGGAGAATCAGCATTGTGTAACTTCTATAGTTCGTGAACTTTTTCCACATTCTATCGAACAACCGTCGGTTCATCGACTTGATATGGATACTTCGGGACTTTTAGTTCTTGGTTTAACCAAGGAAACACATCGTAATTTATCAATTCAGTTTCAGGAGCGAGAGGTCGAGAAACGCTATGAAGCGCTTCTAGAAGGTGAGGTTGAAGAGAATTCGGGTGTTATCGAATTACCATTCCGTCTTGATGTAGAAAATCGACCTTATCAAATTTATGACCCGGTTCATGGAAAGGTTGGAGTTACGCATTGGGAAAAACTGGAATGTCTCAACAATGTGACAAGAGTTTCTTTCCGACCTGTAACTGGGAGAACACACCAACTTCGTGTCCATTCAGCCCATAAACTTGGACTCGGCATTCCGATTATCGGAGATCCACTTTATGGTAATGGAACTGGTCCCGGGCAGCTAAAGCTTCATGCCTGTGAACTTATTTTTTCACATCCTCACACAAGTAAAAAGTTACATTTTAACTCAAAAGTCCCATTTTAAGAACGAATTTTGTGTCACTGTTGAGAATCATTTAAATCCCTCTGTTGCAAAACAATAAAATCGTTTTATATTGCCTTTGTCTACAAAATGAGACTACGGTCGTTTTTTTTATGTTTTTGTGAACGTGAGGTAGTTATGAAGCTTAAGAAATTTACTCTTGTTGAGATTATGATTGTTGTTGCAATTATTGCAATTGTTGCGGGAATTGGGGTGACTTCAATCTCTGCTAATCGAGATGTAGCAGCAGAACAAAGTAAAAAAGAAAATGTTAAAGCTCTAAAAGTCGCGATTCTTTGCTATTTAACGCACAATCCAGATCATACAATGGAAGATATTGATAGCTTGGAGGTGATTGCACCTTTTCTTAATCAAGGTTTCCGGCAAAAAAGTGACTATAAAATAGCTGGCGAAGTTGTATCAATTACCAACGGTGTTGTCACTTACGTGCCGGGACACTAGACCTTTTAAAATCGCAACAATCTGTTTTTGGAGCTTGGGTCGTCTTTCAGACGAGTTGTTTATGATTATTGAAAATGTAAACTTGTCATCAATAAAACCACTTAGTGCATAAATACCGGACATTGATCCGGTTTTTGCTTTTATTCTATGCTCAAATTCCTTTTTTAGAAACTTCAGCGATTTGCGATCCTTCGAAGTTGCCAGTAGCTTATTGAACTGTTCATTACCTGACATTGTTATTAAAAATTCGGTAATGAAGTCGGTGCTGAGTCGGTTTGTTCGGCTGAGCCCGCAGCTGTCGGTCACCGTTTGCCTTTCGAAACCTTCTTTTACTAAAAAATCATTTATAAGTTTTAAAGAGTTGTGGTATGAACCTTTTGTTTCATACTTTTGAGCCGAGGCTGACCAAGTGAGCATCTCTGTAAAAAAGTTGTTGCTGTTATGCAATACTATTTTGAGTAGTTTCTCCATTTTTGGGGATTGGTGGGTGAATAGTTTGATAAAACCTTTGTAATCAACTTCTTTTTCATAAACATCTATTTCTTCGCATGTAATGCCGTTCTCTTCAAGAAACTCTTTGAGCACATGGAGCGTATAGAAGGCTGGCTTTGAAACAGCTAAGTATTCTTTCTTTTGAATTCCTTTGGGTATTTCGGAGCAAAGAGTGAATGTATTTTTGTCCTTAATAATTTTCTCTTTATAATCTGTTCCATATTTCAGTTTATTTATAATTTTTGCGTAGTCGGTATTGAAGGGAAACCATTCAACGGCTTTGCTGTTTGTTGTTAAATCTATACAGTTATCGTTGTAGGAGAGGGGAGAAAGCTCAGGCGCATAGTAATAGACTTTGTCTGCTGTTTCCCAGTCTGGTGGTGTGGTGATACCGGAAAAGAGCGAATTGTCACCAGAGAGCTTTTCGATTTTGGTGATATTGTGTGATTTCAATACCTTTAATAGGCTTTCGAAAATGTGGAACTCTTTTTCGTAAAATCTGTCGCTGATAGCCGGGTCGCCAGAACCTTTAATAATTAACTCTTTTCCATTCCAGTAGAAGTTGGTTCCAAAAGTGTGGTTTAACCCGAATTCATCCAGAATGGCCGCAGAGCTTATCAATTTTAGATTTGAGGCTGGAATCAACTTTTCTTTGGTATTGTGTGCAAAAAGCACTTCTCCTTTTAGTGACTTTAGGGAGATTGAGATTTTGCCACTCTGCTCAATTTCTTTTATAATTTTCGAGATGTTCGCAGAAATACGAACCGAGCAGAGTAGAAAAAAAACTAAGAAAAGTCTATACATTATTCACTAATTGACCCGTCTTTAAGAAAGAGTGAACGGGTCGCATAATGGGTCAACCCCTTCTGGTGAGTTACCATTATTATGGTTTTATTATGGTCTTGGTGAAGTTTTTGGAAGATTTTCATGATTTCGATGCTATTTTCATCATCGAGGTTTCCTGTTGGTTCATCGGCCAAAAGCACTTCAGGTTCCATCATTAGCGCTCGGGCAATAGCAACGCGTTGCTGTTCGCCTCCTGATAGCTCGGCAGGACGGTGCTTTAAACGGTGAGAAAGTCCAACGTGATCGAGAAGTTCTTTGGCTTTTGCATCAGTTAGAGTAGCTCCGGCAATTCTTGCAGGCAATGTCACATTTTCAAGGGCACTGAGCTCAGGGAAAAGGTTAAACGACTGAAAGACAAACCCAATATTTTTGCGTCGTAGTTTAGCTCTTGAAGCTGGGCTTAGGTTTGAAAAACGTTGGTCTTTAAATAGTATTTGGCCATTCGTAGGTTTGTCTAGGCCGCCTAGCAGGTGAAGTAAAGTTGTCTTTCCACAACCGGATGAGCCCGTTAGGGAAATCCATTCGCCGGATTCTATTGAAAATGACAAATCCTCAAAAACGGTGATAAAGTCTTTTTCGAGCTTGAATTTCTTTGTAAGATTAGAGATTTTAAACATCGGTTCGCTCTTGTTGAGATTTTTTGTTTTTCAAAAATAAGGCGTTGATTCACGGCTACAAGTCACAATCGAAAGTTTTATAAGTTAGTTGAGAAAATTATTCCATAACTGAGGTATTTATGTCTATAAAAAAGAAATCCGATGAGTTGTTTCGATTGATTCACAGTAATCATGCTTGGCAGGGGTTTGACCGGAAACGGCGTACGTTGCTGACTTTTCTGCGCATGGTCTGGATTACCTTTAAAGGGTTTTCTGATGACTTGATCACAATGCGTGCCGCATCATTAACTTACATCACTTTGGTTTCAATTGTTCCGACTTTGGTTTTTGCATTTGCAATCGCCAAAGCAATAGGTGCAACGGAAAAGTTGATTGAACTTATTCAAAAGGGAATGACGGAAATCCCTTCGGATATTACAGATGTTGTCAATGAAATTATTGCAACAGTCCAAGAGGCAGACTATACAGCAATGGGAGCTACGGGCTTTATAATCGCTGCTTTAACGGCGGTTAAACTTCTTGGTAAAATTGAACATAGTTTTAATGATATTTGGGTTGTGACCGAACATCGCAGTTTAATGCGTAAGTTTTCTGATTATATTAGTGTGATTATTATGATCCCAGTGCTTATTGTGGCTTCGGCTTCTATGACTGTAACGCTATCATCAAGTGATTTTATGATAAAGCTTGAAGAGTGGTCTGGAGGTTCTGCGGTAGGTGTCGTGAAGTCGTTGATGAGTGCTTCGGGTACTTTAGCGCTTTTCGTTGCATTTTTTCTTCTATATATATGGTTGCCAAATACTAAAGTGCGAATAGTTCCTGCATTTGCAGGAAGTATGGTGGCTGGTTTGAGTTGGAAATTGATGTTGATTATTTTTGTTAAATCGCAGGCTGGCTTGACTCAGTCCAATCCGGTTTACGGAACTTTTGCCGCTCTACCACTCTTTCTGGTCTGGCTTTATGCAAGCTGGGTTGTGACACTTCTCGGAGCAGAGGTCGCCTATGCGGTACAGCATTGGAAAAGTTATGAGGAGGAGGCATACGGCAAAGATATGAGTTTTAGAACTCAGGTCGGACTGGGAGTTCTTGCAATGAAAGAAGTTGTGGAAGCCTTTCGAACTGGTGCAAGGTGGTCGCCGGATCAATTTGCTGAAGAGTTTTCTCTTTCACCCAAAAGTGTGCATGCTGTAGTACACCTTTTGAATGAAAAAGGGCTCCTTGGGAGAACTTCAGATGAAGAGTTATACTTTTTCCCGGGCAGAATGGTTGCAGAAATAAGCGTATCTGATATTGTTGAAATCGTCGCCGGAGAAGAGTCCGATGTATTACGCGGCATTGAGGAAGACGAAGTGCCGTTGGTCCTTCCTGTCAAAGAAAAATGGGATGAGTTTCTTGTTGAATTGAGACACATCTCTTTTGTGTAATTTTTTTGTAATCTTTTCACGTGATTCATAGTTGAGACAGTATTATTGGTTTGTGCTCATTTTTTGTTCTTGTGGAGCGTTGTTACAAAAGAGTTACAATTTAATTCTTAGGGTTGTATTCCTATAGCTCTGAAATAAGTTAACCAACTTCAAATAAAATATTCTTGGGGAAAATTTTAATAAAAATAGGAGAGAATCTTATGTATTCAAAGATGGTTGTGTGGTTGAAGATAGTGCCAATGTGGGTGCTACTTTTTAACTTTTTGAACAATGCAGTTGCCGATACGGTGGTGAATGTGAACATATACGAAGATGATGTTTTGGTTCAAGATCAAGATACGGCGTTTGGTCTGACTACAGAAGGGGATGCTGATGCAAAACCTTTTGACCCGCCTGGTGGAGTAACAAGTCCTGTTGCATACTTTTATCGCTCCAACTGGCCTGAGATTGGCGATACTACGAACTTGAAGGTTGATGAGCGCCTAAAAACTTCAACATCTGCAGTTTGGAAGTTTTTTGTTAAAGTTCCGACCGGATATTCAAAAAGCTTAAAAATGGATTTTGATGCTACAGCCTTTGAGACAGGCTCTGAAGTCGGCACTGTTACCATAACTGGGGGAGGTACCTATGATCAAAAAACAATCACAGATAAACCATATACGGGGGACGATAGACTTTCAATTCTTGGTAATCGGACCTATTTTATCATTTTTACAAAAGTAACTGCGAGTACTTTAGAGGTCGTTCTTGAACCTAAGGATATTGGCGGTAAATGGGCATTGCAAAGTGAGAATCCCAATTTTGTCTGGAGAGATAGTGGGACAAAGCTCGTTATACAAAACCTCCCTGTTACCGACACGCTTGTTTTTCAAGATGTCGTAGGTTATGCAACCCCTGATCCAAAGCCTTTTACTATTGGGTCTTCTGGTTACAGCGATTCTGTAATATATAAGAAGAAAGAGGTTCGGTCACTGTTGGTTGATTATGCTTTTGAGGGTGCCGCTGCACCTTCGGAGGATGAACTGCGTGGAACGTTCTGGCAGTTGAAGGATAATTCTACAGGCGATTATTACTTAGATGGTATTGAAAGTGAGTTTGAAGCGCCGAGGGAATTGCGTGGTGTTCCAACAGGTGATTTACCATACAAAAGTTACACTATCGAATTCGATGACGTTCAAAATCTGGAAGAAGCTTGGATTACTCCAGACCCGTTCGTGATTAATACCTCCCCTGGGTCATCTTTCTCAAAAATCGGGAAGTATACTTTTATTCCGGCCGAAGCTTCTGTTTCGGCTGATGGTATCACTATGTTTGATGATGGAGATGAAAAGAAGTTTACTTTTACAATGGATAAAAAGCCGACGGATGATATGAGTATTACCATCGTCGCAGATGGAGACTCTAAGAATTCGGTTACAGTCTCGCCTGCAACTTTTACAGTTTTGAAAGATTCGTTCCCAGCTGAAGGTTTTAGTCAGGAGATTACAGTTACTTCAAATGATATCTCAATACCAAACAATACAGATCCTACACTTCCTGAAAACTCGGGGAAGTTCCCTGCGCACTCTAATTTTAAATTGAATATTAATGTAAATGGTCCTGCGGAAGATAAATCGCCAGATCCAAGATATGACGGAGTGAAAAAGGTTATAGACGTGAAAGTTCTAGATCAATACTCTCCTGATGGTGGTGCTAACTTAGTAATTGAACCCACTGCAGGAGTTAATTTAGGTGACTTAAAAGTCGGAGATGCTGTGACTGTTGCAGTTTTAGTGAAGAATTTGAACACGAGTCTTGAAACAAATGTTGAGGCTCTAACTACTGATGTAACTGGTCAAGTTTCTATAGATGAACTTTTTGATGTTCCGGCAGGTGTCGGTTCAGACCCTGTAGACCCAGGTGTCGCTGCATTTGCATTTCAGTTTACCGCAACACAGGTTGGTGTTCTTGATGGAACTGAAATTATAATCGTGGCAAAGGACAGGCAGGGTAAACCTGTTGTAGCAACAATTCCCGTGGAAGTGGAAGTTGTGGCGGCAACTGAGAATGCTCTTCAGTTTGATCCAGACATTGTGGCAGCTCGTCCTGAAGATGGAAATCCTGTTTCTATTGAATTTGACGTAATTGCCAATATTGGTAGCTCAGATTCTAACGAACTAACCGCAACATTCACAGTGCCGGCTGAAATGACAAACCTGACTTTCTCCGACGTGCTTGGAGGCGTTGATCCGACGTCTTCGGATAATCTGACATACACATTTACTTATAATACTTTAATTGCGAAGAATACCGAACAGAAACTTTTTACAGTGACTGCTGATGTAAGTACTGATTCCAAAAATATTGGCAAGATTGAAAAAATCACAAGTACGCTTGTGATTAACAAGGTTGCTGGTGCTGGTCAAACTGCACAGCTAGCGATTGACAATTCAGTCGTACTTGCAACACTGGATGTTGATGGTAACGGTTTTGTGACTTTTGCAGATACCGTTCTTATATATAATACTGTTGTTGTTTGGAATAAAGACTTGAATGATACATCAGCAGTGCATCCAAACACACAAGTTGCGGCTACTGTAATAGAGAACGTTCAAGCAAGTGGTGATGCCTATGATGTTGATGGAAATGGTTTTGTTACCTTTGCGGATACAGTTTTAATATATAACACCATTGTTGTATGGAATAAGGATTTGAATGATACGTCAGCTGTACACCCAAACTCGCAGGTTGCGGCTACTGTTATCGGCAATGTTAAAAAGATTTACCCAGATTTATATTAATTACTAAAGGAAATATTATAGGAGTTGTTTATGAGTAGGTTGTTTACAAAAAAAGCATTCGCATTTGCCGCTTTGTTGTTGGTGGGTGCCTTGCCGTCGCATGCTGCTAAATTAGTGGTTAGCGAGTCACAAGGGGTTGTTGATGGAAAAGCAGCCGAGGTTACAGTTAAGTTTGTCATGGAAAATGATGATACGACAACCACAGCTAAAGGCTTTACATGGTCTATTAAGTTTGACCAGACAAAAATGTCATTGAAAGATGGTGGAATTGCATATAATACAGGTATTTTTGGTGCAGGTTGGGTGAATAGTTCGTTCAAAGACGAAGATGCCAGCGATGGAACTTTGGCAGGGGATTGGACCAACTTTGCTGGTAGCATTCCAGTAGAGTCTGGACAGGAATACCTCCTTGCAACTTACTCTTTTGAGTCTTCAGAGGCTGGGACTGTTATTGTTGACATCGATAATGATGATTACAATCATGTGACTGACGGTACGACACTAACTTCGATTATAGCAAATGTTTATTCCAATGATAATGGATATGGTCCTAGCGGAGGTACTTTTACTAGTGGAGAAGCTGAGTTCATTCGTTTGTTTAGTGCTATAGATGATGGCTCAGAAGAAACTCCGCTGACAATGAGTGAAGATGAAACAGATGTCGCAAAAAGAACCTTTGATGTAGTTGCTAATGATCTTAATGTTGATGAAAATACTAATCCAGTCAGCAGAGATATCACTGTTGAAGGTTTGGCGATTTCATCTAGCGGAGATCCAACATATGTCACTTCTTTGACTATCCCTGATCAAGGGGTAGCAGAAGTTGTCAATAATAAAGTGGTATTTACACCCGCTCAGCACTTTTTCACAACAGACACACCAGTGCGCTTTGTTTATAAAGCTAAAGTCACAATTGATGCAGCCGAAGTGTCCGATACAGCAACTATTTACATTGATGTAACAGCTGTTAATGACAAACCGGTAATCACTGGCTCTTTCCGACAAACTACTTTAGAAGATAAGGCAATTACGTTGACAAAATCTATGTTCACAATCAGTGACGTGGATAATGACGACGAAGATATCTCTTTAATTGTACTTCCCGGTACAGATTACACATTTAGCGGAAATATTGTAACTCCAGATAAAGATTTTAACGGAGACTTAACTGTCAATGTTAAAGTAAATGATGGTAACCTTGATTCTGATAACGGAACAATCATTGTCAGCGTCACTCCTGTGAATGATGCGCCGACAATCAGTGATATTTCAAATCCTGCGGATATTCTGGAAAGTGCTTCAGAGCAGACTATTAACCTTTCTGGAATTACTGATGGCGATCCTAGAGCTAATCCAGAAGACAATCAAACTATTACTGTTACTGCAGAAAGTAGCAACACAGCGTTGATTCCAAATCCTACAGTTACTTACACTTCAGGTGAGACTTCAGGTTCACTTAAATATACTCCTGTAGCTAAAGCAAATGGACGTGCAACAATTACAGTGACCGTTACTGACAATGGAGGAAGTGCCAACGGTGGTATTAATGAGACTACTGAGACTTTTGAAGTGAATGTAACCGCAGTTAATAATGCACCAACTATTAATGTAATAGCTGACCCTGTCGCAATTTTGGAAGATGCTCTTGAACAGACAATCAACCTAGCAGGTATTACTGACGGTGATCCTGAGCTTTCTCAAACTCTTAGAGTAACTGCTGTAAGCAGCAAAGCAGATCTTATTCCTAACCCAACTGTTACATACACATCTTCTAACGCGACGGGAACTCTTAAGTACACGCCTGTCGCAGATGCAAACGGAACTGCAACGATTACTGTTAAAGTTTCTGACAACGGAAAAGACGGAACTGCAAATGGTGATGTGAACTTTGTGACTAAAACATTCGATGTTGAAGTGACAGCTGTGAATGATGAACCTGTAGTGGATAAGGGGGTTGATGATCAAACTGCAACACAAGATATTGCATTTAACTACCCAGTTCCAGCAGATGCATTTGACGATGCAGATATTGTTACTAATGAGGATAAATTGACTTTGACTACGAGTGCTCTGCCTGCATGGTTGAGTTTTGATGGTTCAAAATTCTCGGGAACGCCGTTGAATGCTGATGTGACAGTAAGTCCACTTACTATTACTGTAACAGCAACTGATAAAGCAGGTGATGATGTTTCAACAACCTTTGATCTGACTGTTTTGAATGTGAATGATGCTCCTGTGATTTCGGGAGTTGATACAATCAATCCTACTTACTATGCAACTGTAGCAGAGGCAAATAGTAATGGTTTTACAGTTCCACTTGACAAATTGAGTGTTGTGGATATAGATACAGAGGATACAGGTGCAAATATTACTGTTAGCTATACATGGTCGGTTGAACGATTTGGCGATGATAATCCTGACGATGTTTCGGGTAGCTTCTTAGTTAACGATGCTCCAGACTCACTTATTTTCAACCCAAAAACTTTTGTACAGTATGATACAGTCAAACTTACCATTAAAGCTAGTGATAATGAATCACTTGACAGCAACGAAATCGTACTTGTTGCATCAATTGAGAATATGCCACCTTCATTGGTTGAAAGTTCGGCAGATCCATCTTCTTTGAAGGTTGTCGAGAATGTGCCTGGTGAAGTAACTAATAAGATTGTGTTTACCGCTAAGTTTGCCGATGGTTCTCTTCCTCAAGATTCTGGAGTTGATTCGATTACGTGGCAGGTTCTGAAGAATAATATCGTTGTTGATGAAAAGGTAGACACTGATACTGCAGTTCAATCAGGTGAATCAGGATTGTCGACATTTACGTTTACGCCAGATCAGAATTTCCAAACACATGGTGATGATAACCAGTATGTTGTTAGAGCCTTCGCGAATGATGGAAGTGAAAGCAAAGTAAAATCTGAAAATAAAGATTGGGTTATTGACGTTGATGATGCGAATAACACTCCAAAAATCGGAAGCACAGCTGTTGCTATTACACCTGACCCGGCATTTACTACTGATAAATTGGTTGCGACAGTGACTAAAGGTGCAACTGATGAAGATGCAGAGGATCGGGATGGGTTGGTTTATGTTGTTGAATGGTTTAATAAGTCAACACCAAAAACTATTATTCAGACAGACAACCTTGAAGGAGATAATGTAACATCAACTCTTTCATTAGCTTCTACACTAAAAAATAATACTTTCGTAGCCAAAGTTACTGTTTACGATGGTCGTCCTCCGGTTGGTGCTAACTATCCAAAAGTGGCAACAGGTAGTAAAGAAGCTGAAATTACAATTTCAAACTCAGCACCTGCTGCAAACGGCGAGGATGTTGATCAGACAGCAAATGAAGACTCTGCTAAAACATATCTGGGAACTGACCTAGTGAAAGCGTTTACAGATGCAGATGAGGATAATCTGGCAATTACCGACGTGACAACGACGAAAGGTAAGGTCACTCTTGATAATGGAGATGTCATTTTTGATCCGAATGGTAAGTTTGAAAACCTTGATGATGGTGATACTCCAGAAGACGTTACTGTTACTATGATTGTTACCGATGGTGACGTGAATGATCCAAAGACTGCCAACGATACATTTACAGTATCAGTAAGCGGTGTAAATGATGCACCTGTTGTAGACTCAATCAAAATTGAGGCACGTAATGGTAGCGACAAAGTTCCAACAAGTAAGCCTGAAGAGATTACAAGCCTTGTTGCAATTGTGAACGCTTCGGATGTTGATGACAATGATTCAAAACTTGATACTAAGAATGTTAAATTTGTTCTTACACGAAAAGGCGATTCAAGTCCACATGAGTATTTGGTTACTGATATAGAAGGTTTTGACAAAACTCTTCCTCTTAACATTTCAGCAACTCCAGCAGACTTCAGTCTAAGTGAGTTTATGAAGGATGATAAAGTGGAGGTTTTCGTAACTGTTAATGATACAACTGTTGATTCTGCAGAAAATTCTAAGCGCATTACAATTGGTAACCCACCTTGGTTCCCTGCTCTTGACCTTGCTGACTTCGTATCATCAGGTCTTGAAAACGGAGCTTACCGTTTAGTTTACACTGAAGTGGTATCTGACTTTGATGCAGCGGTTGTTGATATGTCTGTTGATGAAGGCGATACAGAGGTGACTCCTCGTGACTATATCAACGGAAGTTGGAACTACGCAATAGCTGGTCTTAAACCTGGTGTCGATTATACGATCAGTTCTGTTAAGATGTATAACGACGCGACAATGGAGTTCGATCAGGACGTTCCTGTAACTGACGATGAGTTTACAGTTGAAGATTACGGTGTTGCTGCCGCGAAAGAAGGTTCAGTGACAGATTACAACCTAGGTTTAACTAATAAGGAAGACTCAAATAACGTAGTTAACGTTGACCCTGGTGAGTTTTTCTCACTTGAGTCTGTTCCGTTTAAGAGTGAACCAACCAATGCGTTTGTGTTTAGAGCCGAGCTTGAAGACGTTTCTGGATATACTTATACGTTGACATCAGATAGCATTAGTAAGTCCACAACTGTGTTCTTTACTCCGAACAGCGAGGACGAACTTTCTACTAGTGCATCTGTTGTAAAAACAGAGACATTGACGGAAAGCGGTAGCTACACGTTCACTGTGACTCCAATTAATCCAAAGCCGGCAGATGATGAAGACCCAGTTAAACCGTATCAAATCACTTTTGAATTTGATGCCAATATTTATGGTGAGCCAAACGTTAACCCTGGTAACGGGCTTGAGGTTAACTGGACTGAAATGGTTCCAGGTGGTGGCTATACTGTAGCTGCTCCTGAAAATGTGGGTAAACCGCAGTCAGGTGATAAAAAAGATGTGTCGTTCAGCTGGCCGGCAGTTCCATGGGCAGAGAACTATCTAATCTATCTTGCTACCGCAGATGGTAAGGATATTCCTGGTCTTGGACGCATTCCTGCAACCGAACCGAAGGCAACAGTGGCTCTTGCTCCAGGCCTGTATAAGTGGCATGTAATTGCACGTAACGAACAGGCTGGCTACAGTGAAGAGTGGTCTGAAGTAGCATGGTTTATCGTAGATTCGAACGGTGCGGTGAAACCGTCGGCAAGTGGTGCGCAATTTATGTTTAAAGGGTCTAAAGAGGTAAGTGTGTTCGGCATTGAAGATGCACTTTACGTCCAGATTTACGTTATTGAAATGGTCGACTTTGCGACTACTGATGATAAAGGTCAGCCAGTGACTGTGAAAGCCCCTAAGTCGCTAGGCTTCTTTGATAAAGTGACACTTGGTGGAAACAATGCCTATAATGTGACGCTTACTCAGGCGCTAGGAAGTGGAGAATATGAAGTGCATGTGAACGCTGTTGGTGAAGGAAACCTAGGAACCGGCTGGGTTAAGTGTAAAGAAGCTCAATCAATACCAGCTGGACCTGGACTTGACTAATTATAACAAGCATGGGAAGGCTTAACCGGCCTTCCTTTCTTTAGAATTTTAAATACGAGGAGTATTATGTTTAATAAGATTTTGACCACTTTTTTGATTGGCGGTGCGGTGACGACGGCCATGGCCGGAGATGGTGACTGGGATATGTCCGTTGGTGCAACCTTTCGAAAGTTCAAAAGTACGGAGTTTAAATCCTTTGCTACAGAGGAACAGTATTTTAACGGAACTTATGACGGAGCAAATGCTACTGTTAAAGACACAGCAAAGCAGGTGTCTCCTGCGGAGGCACCGCTTGCTGGCAACCATATTGTGTCATTACATTCAGTTTCCTTTGGGTCATCGACCGATGATCTGGAAAACTCTACTGGACTTGTCCTTCAGTGGACTCGCGATATTCAAACTTCTACTATGAATAAAGTCGGTGGTTTGGATTGGAAGTTTGACTTGAGTTTAGTTTGGGTTGGTGTCGATCAAGGAAAAGCAGGTTTAAGTGAAACTGGTGGAGATACATTCTTGACAAATAAAACACCAGGTGATTTTGCAGGCGAAACTCCACAACCTGTCGTAGAAGGAGACTATCCTTTGGCCGATGTGGTCGCATCATCTGCACGTTTTGACCTTGATATTGATGCATTTACATTCGGTGCAGGAATCGCTTCACGTTTTGAAATGGGTCCGCTTGATCTAAAAATTGGAATGGGACCTTCTTTGACCTTGGTTAACTACAACGTCTCTTATGAAGGGTATGCCGGTTTCATTAACGACCAAGATGTTGTTGTTGACGAGTCTGACGACGATATTGTGGCACGCTGGGGGCTTTACGGCACACTTGGCTTGATTTATGACTTTAGTGAGAATTGGGGAATGGAAGTGGGGCTTCGTTATGACTACATCCCTGATAATGTTAACACAAATGTGGTGAACATGGATCTTTCAGGTATGAGTACAGAAGTTAAACTTGTCTATTCATTCTAAGCAGGTTGTCCACTGAAAATTTTAAAGGGCACTTATCTTTGAGTGCCCTTTTTTGATTTTTAATTGCGACTTATTGTTTAGCAAATAATGAGTCGTGATTAGAAATTAAAACTGAATAATTAATAACTTTTAATAAATAGTGAAAATGAAGAAAATATTTTTAATCTTAACTAGCTGTTTTTGCTTTATCGCTTCTGCAGGCACTTTGGTGAATATCAGTGACGATACTGTGTTTGCCGGAAGTTCCAATGTGCCACCTTCGGTTTTTGCAGATGAAGGAAATGTGGTTTTTATTGCTTCAGGCGATGCGATTTATGAGTACAGTTCGGACTCTCTGACACAAATAAATATAAGTAAGAGTCCAGAAGATGTGATTGTTTTTGATCATGAATTAGGACGGTTTACGCTTTATGCCGACCTTACAAATTTGCCTTTTGTCGGTACGACAAAAGCACTTTATTATTTTACGGGAACTACATTCGGTAGTGACTTTGTTTCCGGAATTAGTCTTGGAAGAACTATTTATTGGATGCAGGCTAATGGTGATGATAAGAATATATTTGTCACTGTCGGTGCCGAGAATGGTCTTTTTATGATTAAATTTAAGTTTGAAGAGGGGGGCTGGCTGCAAGATATGGTGACCCAAATTAGTACAACGTCCTTTGCGTTTGGAAGCTCCTCGTTTGTTTCACCGGATGGAAGCTTGGTTTTTTATCAGACTGGTGGTGAAATTTATAAGTATGATGTAGCGATGGACGAATCTGTTAAAATTGTTGACGGGAACAGTTTGTCAGTTTCAAAAAACTTCAATCAACATTTTTATGTTGATGGATCAAATTTGTATAAAGTCTCACATGGTGAAGAGTTATACCCTAAACTGATTGCTGCGAATATTAGTTTCTCGTCTGTGCCGGCCTGTTCTGAAAATGGCCGATTTTTCGCTTTTTCCAGTAGTGATATTTATGGTGACGCCACTGAGGTTTACGGAGATTCCAATGCTTATCTGATGGATACAGTAAGTGGCGCGGTTAAATGTCTTTCAAAAGTGGAGACTGAGACGGTTTACGATGCCCGTAGAATTTCCATTTCCGAGAGTGGTGAGTATGTGGTTTTTTATGCGAAACTTAGTGAATTCGCTCCGTTTTCGTCTGTTCTTAGATATGAGTTGGATTGGGATGCGGACTTCGCGGCGGGGCGTGTGATTAGCACTGGCTTTGACTCTACTGAAATTGTCGGAGCAAAGGGTATCTGTACATCAGCTGACGGTTCGCGTACGCTTTTTATTAAAAAGACTCCACTTGGCGGCGATGAAGTGCCAATTCTTGCAAATAATCTTACTGGAGTTAGCTACGATTTGGGAATCGGTACTAAGCTGAATCGTTACAAACTTTCTGATTCTGGAGATGTGATTCTTGAGGCGACGACTTCTGGATTAAACTACTATACGGTAAATGCTGACTTCAGCCTGAACCCAGCTGTTGTTGTTTCTGCGTCTTCGGTGAAACAGTTTGCAATGGATGAAAATGGTAAGAATGTGGTTTTCTTAAAAGAGAAAAATCTGTACCATTGGAAACCGGAATTTGCTGCAACAAATCCTGTAACTGATCCAACATTGATTACCGACGGTTTTGCTGATTTGGACATACTTTCACCAATAGCGGTTTCGGCAAATGGTAATTTTGTTGTGACAAAGAAAGATCTGGGTGGATTGGCGATATTTGGAATAGATCGTAAAGGAAATGAGTTTGTTGTGCAACCGGATGCGTTATCGGGTGTGACCACTTTTACAAGTCCCTCTGTGAGTCGCAATGGTCGAATTCTTGTTTATGAGGATCAAAGCGGTATCAATATTTATGATTTCTTTATTAATGATTTTATCTCTGATTCCGAATTGAGCGGGGCATCACATCCATTTGTGTCCGCGTCGGGAGCTGAGGTGACTTTTGTAAAAGATAACGTACTGAAGTCATTTCTTTTGCGTGCAGTAGAAAATAAGGTTAAAGATATTGTAACTGTTCCAGGTGAGGACGTTATTGGTTTTTCTAATATTACTCCGATTGGTAGTTCAATTACTTATGTCGCAAACTCCGATGCGTTGGAAGGACGCGACGGTGAGTTTGATCTTTATCAGTTCTATTCTCCTAGAAAAAATGACCCGCCTAAAGCTTCCATTGAACCAACTAGCATGGAAGTGGATATGTTGCACAGATTGAATGTGATAGAATCCTTTTCTGATGAGTATGATATGGATATGGATGTCTTTACTGGTGCGGAGAACGGTCACTTTTATTACGTCCCATACGCAGAGATTAAAGAGTCCTTTTATCAATCTGCTCGTGATTTTATTGGAGAAGAAACAGTCTCTATTCTAGTTGTTGATAGTTCAGGTGAGTCAGCTGAAGATTCGTTCAAACTGACCGTACTGAAGTCTACACTGAACTTTGCGGATGGTTATATACCGGATGATCCAACGGGTGATGGTTATGATGTGGCACTTTCTTTAAGCTCGGATCTCATAACTGATCTGGATTTACGAAACGGAGATGCAACTATTGTCCTTCCTGACCCTGATTTTAGTGATTTGAGACTTTCAGATGACGGTTCTCAGATTATTGTCGAGAATGTGACAGCACTTGGATATGAAGATGTAACTTTCAGCGTTGATGGCGTGTCGCAGACTGTTCGTTTGGAATATGGTCGTGACTTTACTGTTCGAACTGGTTGGAATATGCTAGGCGTTCCGTACGAATTTACTGAGTCCGGCTTTTATGCTCTTGAACAGGAGCTTGAAGCAGGTTGGGGATGGAATGGAGTTTCATACATTTCCTGTATTGATGAACAGTCCGAAAGGTTAAAAGATATTGAAAAAGGTTCAGCATATTGGCTTTTCCATATTCTCCCAGATGGTGTATATGAGAATGGGGAAAATGCGATTAGTCTAGCGCCGAATAAACCAGCGGCTTACGTCTCTGACCTTAATAGTGCAGAAAATTCGAACTTTTTTAAAGTACCTTTACTTGAAGATAAATGGCGAATGATCTCTCCAGTAGGTTATGACGAAGCCACAACAAGGCGAGTTTCCGGTGCTCCTGTCTGGGGATGGGATTCGGAGAATAATGTTTATAATATTCCTGAGAACAATGGTGGTTGGGAGATGCATTCTCTGAATGGTTACTGGCAGTTCGGCTTTGACGGATTCTCTGTCAAAGATGTTGACGAGCATGGGAAAGCTGAAGTAGAACTGAAATACGATAAATCTGCGGAATAGGGTGATTGTCTAGCACTGTTAGAACTCGCTCGTCATAAAAACCCTTTGAGATTTACGAACGGTAGGGGTAGACCTATGTGTCTACCCAAACTATTGTGAATCCGGGCGAACACATAGGTTCGCACCCTACATTATTAGAAATTTTACGGTTAACACGTTTGAGGGATCAGTTAAATTGAAGAAGGATAAACTTGAAGAAGAGAATCGTGTGCGTTTGAATAAAACGGCGACTAAGGTGCGTGAAAAAGTGGTTGGTGACCGCAAGAAGGAACTGAGTCGTACATTGCGTGATTTGGATGATATGCTGCAGAAATTGCATGCGACGAATCAGAAACGTATGCGTGAATATCAAGTGCTTTACAGCAATGAGAATGATCTTCAGAAGCAGTTAAACGATCTTCAGTCTGAAATTGAAGAATTGTTGAAGGTTGATCCGGAGTCATTGCCAAGTGATCAGATGGCGAAGGTTTCTTCTAAGATTGAATCGACGCGTCGTAACCTTTTAAGAATTGAGCTGACTGATGAAAAGGTTGGTGACATTTCCGGTGGCGGTTCATCATTCGAGTTTCCGAAGTTTACGGGTTGGCAGCTTTTTAAGATTGGTTTTTCGCTGTTTCTTCCACTTTCTCTGACGGTTTTGATTGGTTTCGGTCTTATTGCGGCGGCTTTATTTGCAATTTTCGGTTAGTAAGTTGCAGGTGTGGGTTGTGTAATTAGACGCACGCCTTGCGTCTCTACATTATTACTCACGCATAAACCTAGATATTTTCGAAGCCTTTTTGTTCCTAATTCTTAATTCCTAATTCCCCAAATGTCTCCTTCCTATAAAACAGTTCTACGAAGTCGAAAATTGCGCCAACGCTCGCATTTTGACGGTGCAACGTTTAATCCACGTGCTGTGGTTGTATTTCTTCTCACAGTGCTTGTTCTTATCATTCTCGGACTTTCCGGTGTGTATCAGGAATTTTCGAGTTAGTAAGTTTCAAGGTTGCAAGTTGCAGGATGAATAGTTACAAACTCTTTCCTATACCGCCATCTATATAGATATTTATTGTAAAGATTTACAAACTAGTCGCTAACTAACCAGCCACCAAACCAACTATTTGCTAGTTTGAACAAACTCCCAACATTACGTTTGCATGAAAAAAATCTTACAACAGGCTTACATTTTATGTTAGGATGTTGAAAATATGCAAACTGTCTGTACCCTAAACAACTATGTTCTTCTTTTTATAAATCCTGCTGAACCTTTTTATTTCTGAATGGATTTTTTTGAAGGCAAAATTGTAGATTCTTTTAATTCAACAAAATGATTTTTTTATGAGTTTATGGGGCAATGAAAACTACATCGGGGTTTTCCTGAGTGGTGACTTTTGTCAGGTGGTAAAGCTTGGCATTGAAGATAAGAAAACGACCATTCTGGAAGTGGCTTCGGGGGAGCTGTCCGAAGAGAATCAGGCTTCGCAGGTGAAAGAACTTGTGGAGTCGGTAAATCCGTCGGTTGATTCTCTGGTGGTAGTTGGTAGTGATCGACTTGGAAATTGTGTGGATTTGGTGATGCCGAAGCTGGCACTTGAAGATCTGCACAATGCATTGGATTTTGAAATCCCTAAATATACTCCGCTTTCCGAGGATGAGATTGTCTGGGGTTACCGAATTGTTAATGATATCGGGGATAAAGGACTTCATCTTCGCCTTGGTATTACGCCGGTTGAAAACTGGGAACATACAATTAATCAGGTAAGTACTGTTAACGGTGGCGTGGAGATGATTGTTCCGACTGTTATGGCACTTGATCCAGCTTTCGGTGATACCGATTTCTGCAGTTACGGTGATGATGACAGCTGTACTTTTTATCAGAAAGATGAGTTAGGGCTTAGACATCCGGCTTTTACCGAAAATGACGGAGAGTGTCCGTTTCTTTTACCTGAATCTATCGATTATCCTCAAGGTCTTAAACGCGTTAATGAATTTGTGTATAAAGCAACGCTTTTGGCTTGCTATGGAAAAGAGGGCAATTTCCGTAAAGATCGCCGTACTTTGGTTAAAGTTCCACAGACTATTCAGACCAAACGTCGTAAAGGTCTGCTGATTGTGAATGCGATTCTGGCAGTTTCACTTATGATTATGGGAATTATGACCGGGGTGAATTACCTGAATGCACACAATGCGGAGACTGGTCTTTATAAAAAGCACATTTCACGCCTTCAGGGGGAAATTGATGCAATCCAAATTGAACAGACTGACGAAGAGTCGATTCGAGAACTTGAAACCCAGATGAATGATACGTTAAGAAATCGCCCTAGTTTTGCCGATTTACTGACTGTTATTACAGAAACTGTGGATGATTCGCTATGGTGTGATCGTTTGAGTTGGAATGGAGAAAAGTTTACTGTTACCTTAAAGTCTCAGAAAGAGGATTCTGATATTGCCACAGTATTTGAGCAGACTGGTGTGTTTGAAAATATTACCTTTAAGAAAGATACATCCTCCAGTAATCAGGTGAAAATGACTCTGGAAATGCAGGTGAAAGAGTTGGTTCGAGAGAATGAAGAGGAGGCTGCCAAATGAAGCGAATGAGTAAGAAACATAAGATAATGGCGCTTATTCTGATTATTATTCTCGGCTCCTATGCTTATGAATATGTCCCGACAATTTTTTCATCGACTGGCTCTGTAGAAAACCTTGAGAAAAAGCTAAAAAACTTACGATTTGAGAAGAAAGCGAAGCTGGACAAAGCGGCTGAAGAGGCTGCAAAGAAAGATACGTTGAAGCTTAATTCGGAATATTTTTGGAAAACTACAGGTGTCACACCGAATCTAACCATTCAGAATGCGATTAAACGCGCGGCTTCAAGTGCAAAGGTGAAGTTTAGAAGTACCGGGACCGCTCGAGATTCTGAGGTGACAAAGAATATTAAAAAGGTTCAGATGTCTGTGTCCTTAATGTGTTCAATGCGTGAAGCAAGTGCACTTTTTAGAGAGATTGATGAGATGAAGCCGACAGTCTTTTGGGAAAGTTGTTCAATCCGCCCAGATAGCCGTGACCAGAATAAGGTTTATATAAGCGGTCAGTTGACGACTTATGTACTGACTAAAAAAGCGACAAAGCTGCTAAATCCAGGAAAGGGAGGTAAGAAATGAAGCCGATTCAACTTATAACTTTTCCGATTCTAGGTGGTTTAGCTGTTTGGGCTGCAGTTTCTTCCCCTTGGGATGTGAAGCAGGATTTACCTGCCTTGGACAAAAAACTTCGTAATCAGACAGTCGTTAAATCAAAGAAAATTGAGAAAGACGGTTTAGTTGATTTTTTAAGCGAGAATGAAGTGTTGACTCGTTCTCAAGCTGATAAACAGTGGCAACGTACTCTTTTTAACTCTTTGCGAAAAGAGGAAAAAATTGTCGATGCAACTAAGGATGGAGTTAAAGGTCAGACTGAGGTCGGACAGTATAAAATGGAACTTATCGGAGCTGGCCGTTATGGGAAAAAGTCTTACGCGGCAATTACAGTAAACAAAGGCTCCTCAAGAAGTTCGTCATATCGCTCAAGTTCAAGCCGCTATCGCACAACAAGAACCAGCTCTCGTACTCCTTCAAGTTTGAAAAAACCTTCTAATACCTATTCCCGTGAAGGTAAAAGCAATGTGGTTCATAAGGGTGAAATGGTTGGAGAAACAGGCTATAAGCTGACTGAAATTCACTTTGTGCCTAGAAGTAAAAAAGAGAGTGATGGAAGTACTTATGTGGTTTTGGTGAAAGGGTCTGAACGAATTGAACTTCATCTCGATAAAGGTGGTAAAAGTAGTACAGATAGAATTAACAAAGACCTTGCATCCCGTAAGGTGGAGAAGACTCCAGAACCTGTAAAAGAGGTGAAGCCGAAGGAGGATAAAAAACCGAAGCTGACACC
>DDLT01000029.1 GCA_002340265.1 Lentisphaeria bacterium UBA2565
GAATTATGAGTTACGTGCCGCAAAATCCTCCCGAAAATCTTCACATGCAGGTGAACGATTTTCTTCTACTTTCCCGTTATCCTTATCGTAAAAGTTTTAACTATTCGCAAAACGATCATCAAATTGTCGATAATGTGCTCGAGCAACTGAATTTGACCGAATTTTCAGAACGTGATTTTTCTAGTTTAAGCGGTGGAGAGAAACAGAAAACATTGATTGCTTCGGCTTTGGTTCAGGAAGCTGAGATTATTATTTTAGACGAGCCGACTGCATCACTCGACCCGTCGTTTACGGTAGAAATTATGACGACTTTAAAACGGGTCGCTAAAGAGAAAAATCTTACGGTTTTGGAAGTGAGTCACGATATCAACTCGGCGGCGCTTTTTTCCGATAAGATTCTGGCGTTGAAAAATGGTGAAGTTGTCAATTTTATTGATGCGCTTGAGTTGATTGATTCAGCAGTTTTAAAACAGATCTATGATCATGATTTTTCTATAATTGATGATTCGATACGCAAAATCGCGATTCCAAATTACGGAGATTTTGCATGAAAAAGTCATTAGTTATTATCTTATGTTTTGTGGCGATTTTAATTTCTCCATTTTTCGGTTCTGGTGGAGTTTCTCCCTCCATGACGGTTTTCGTTGATATTCGAATTCCCCGCGTGCTTTTGGGAATTCTCGCTGGCGGAACGCTTTCGCTTTGTGGAATGGTTTTTCAGAATATCTTTAAATCGACCTTAGCGACACCTTTTACTTTGGGCACTTCAAGCGGTGCCGCATTCGGTGCGGCTTTGGCGATTGCCTGCGGGTTTTCTTCGGTTTTTGTGACAGGAACCGCTCTTGCCGGAGCGATAATAGCTATCGCAATTGTCTATTCCATTTTTCATTTGAAAAAGAACTGCAGTTTGGCTGACATGATTCTTGTCGGCGTGGCAGTAAATTTTTTCTTTTCGAGTTTGCTTCTTCTCATTCAATACCTTGCTGATTATCATCGAGCTTTTGAAATTATTCACTGGCTTTTGGGCAAGCTGACGACAGGAACTTATGAAGATTTGGCGTATTTGACGCCTTTGCTTTTTATCTTTGTTTATATCTTTATGAAGTCTTTCGAACTGGATCTTTTGGCGACTGGTGATGAAATTGCGCATTCACGTGGCGTTGAGGTGAAAAAGCTGCGTAAAAAACTGTTCTTTGCTGTATCCATTGCGATTGCTTCGATTGTATCAATTTGCGGGCCAATCAGCTTTGTTGGAATGATTTCGCCGCATATCTGTCGTAAAATTGTCGGAACAAATCATAAAAAACTGATTCCGCTTTCCATACTTTTTGGTGCCGCATTTCTGACGTTTTCAGATGCGTTGGCACGAGTTATCATTCCGCCGGCGGAAATCCCGGTCGGAGTAATTACCGCTCTTTGCGGCGGACCATTCTTTTTATTACTATTATTGAAATCAAAACAACTTTGAAGGTGACACGATGAATAAAGAAGTAGATGTGTATGACTACATGAATGTAATTATGAAGCAGCTGAAAAAAGGCGTGCTGATTACGACTAAGAAAGATGATGAACTCAATACAATGACTATCTCTTGGGGAAAAGTGGGTCTCGAATGGAATAAACTTATTTTCTGTAGTTATATCCGTCCATCTCGTCACACTTATGAGATGCTTGAAAGTGGTGAGTTTACAATAAATATCCCACTGGAACAGTCTGAAGACATTAAGAAAATTGTTGCTCATTGTGGCTCTAAATCTGGACGTGATACGAATAAGTTTGAAGATCTTGATTTGACGCTTTCTGAACCAATGAATATTGCGACGCCCGGAATCAAACAGTTGCCATTGACTTTGGAGTGTAAAGTGATTTACCGTCAGCCACAAGATAAAGAGGCTATTTTTGAAGACGTGAAAGGCGGGTTTTATAAAAACGGCAATTTCCACGAAATGTTCTACGGTGAAATCGTCGGCGCATATATTGCAGAATAGGGAAGTGTAGCGGATTAGTTGAACAGATCGTAAAAAACGGAGAGTAGAAAGATGAGTGAAGAAACTGTTGGTAATATTCAGAATGCATTTGTTATTTTTGCGGCGTTTTATCTTGCAAGTCTATTGATTTCAATTGTGTTGAAGAAGGCTTCTAAACGTTTTGATACAGCGGCTTCCGAGGTGTTCCGACTGCTTTCTAACTCTCAGCGTGCGGTTCTGATTTTGATTGGTTCAATTATTGCGATTGATCAGCTTGGTTTTGATGTTTCGGCTCTTGTGGCTGGGCTTGGTTTGTCAGGCTTTGCTCTTGGTTTTGCGTTGAAAGATGCGATTTCTAATTTGATTGCAGGGATTATGATTGTGATTTATAAGCCTTTTGAAATCGGAAGTGAAGTGGTGATTTCGGGAAGTGAAGGGACTGTTGTGGATATAAATCTGCGATACATCACTTTGAAAACTGCCGATGAACTGTGTCTTGTGCCGAACTCTTTGTTCCTGAATAATAAGCTTACGCTTAAAAATGTGAATAAAGAAGATTCGTAAACAGGCTGTTTGGATTTATTTTAACGAACTTTGAAATTTAACGGGGGATTTTTATGAGTTCGACTTTAAGACATCTTAAAACAATTCTGGTTGTGGTGATTATTGTTGTAATCGGAATTGCCGGTTTGATGATTGCTTTGGATAAAGTGCAGAGTGTATCAGGTTATCTGTATCAGCCGATTATGAAAACGATTTCTCTTGAAGATGCGCAGACGATTGTGAATCGTCAGATTCGTTTCTCGGGAGTTGAGGAGTTGAAACCGGTAGCTGTGACAGATGAGGAAAAGGCGGAGGCATTTCTAAAAACTCATGCGGCGTGTCATTTTGCGCTGATTACGCTTGAGCGGAAGTCGACACATTCGGAGGCAAATCGTTATCAGATTAAAAAGCTGGCATTGACGGTTGCTGATAATTTGAAAAAGGGATTTTATACCAGAACTGATTTACGTCCGTTGTATGTTCCGCTTTACCTTTCTTTGAGTTCGCAGGATTATGATCGTGATAAGATTGAGAAGAGTCTGCTTAAGATTCTGGGTAATCTTTACAGCACCGCCAAAAGTTCGAAACCCGCTGAAAATGTAGAAGAAATGAGCGTGCAGTTACAAAATCAATTGAAGAGTTTTGAAACATTAGCGGTAGCTGAAGAAAAATAAATTAACTTTCGTCTAGTATATAATCCGTGAAAAATATGAAATTTGACCTCGATTTATCGATTTATAATTTCTGTTTTTTTACGGATTTTCGTTTTTAATATGCTGTAAAAGCGGTACTTTGAGACTGCTTTTTATAACCTCTTGAATCCGTGACGGGGTATTTTATAGTTTTCTCTAGTGTCTTTTTTAGGGGATTGTAGGCGAGAATTAACAAAAGATACCGTCCTTCGGATGCAGTTTAATTAGTCCATCTTCTGCGTTAACATATTATTACAGTAGTTACTACAGTACACAATATGTTGCCTTGAACCTGAACTAATTAAACAACATCACGAATCCAAGAATGTTTACAAATTTAACTTAAGAAAACCTAAAATTTAATAAGGAAAATACGCATGCAATACAGTTTTTTGCTTGATGCAGCAACGGCTCCGGCCACACAGGGGCAACCAGGTTTTGGTTCATTTATGCCGATGATTCTAATTTTTGTCATTTTCTACTTTTTGCTGATTCGTCCGCAACAGAAGAAAATGAAACAGCACCGTGCAATGGTTGAAGCGATTAAGGCCGGCGACAAAGTTGTGACTTCTGGTGGTATTTACGGTGTAATTAAATCTGTCGACAACGCAATGGCGACTTTGACTATTGCGGATAAAGTTGACATCAAAATCAGCAAAAGCAGCATCGGTGGCGTGGTTAACAACACTGAAGATAAACAAGCTTAATCATAAAGGGATAGCAATTATATGAAAGCAAAAGACAAATCACTATTGTGGCGTTTCGTAATCATCTTCGTAATTGTGGGTGTTTGGGGAATGGAGTTCTCAAAACGCGAAGTTAAGAAAGGTCTTGACCTTGCGGGTGGTACCGAGTTTGTTATCGGTTTCAACACAGAAGACATTCCTGCGGGCAAAGATGCATCTGAAGTTCGTGACCAGATTTTGGAAATTCTTCGCAACCGTGTGGATAGCGAAGGTTTGAAAGAACCTGAATTGAAACCGAGTGGCGACGCATCTATTTCTCTAAAAATGCCGAGTACTAAAGAAGACGAAAAAGCTGAAATTCGTGCTTTGATCCGTCAGACTGCAAAACTTGAGTTCCACAAAGTTCACGATGACAATGAGTCTCTTATTGCTCAGTACGAAGCTGACAAAGAGAACTTTTCTGCTCCAATCGGTTATGTTGTAAAACCCGGCAAACCTGAAGTTGATGAAGAGACTAAGAAAGAGACTCAGACTTATTTCGTGGTAAAAAGCCGTCCTGAGCCTGTTAAAGGTGAACAACTTGACCGCGCAATTGCTACAATCGGTGGTAACGGCGGTGGTTACCTTGTAAGTCTTCGTTTTAACAGCGAAGGCGCAAAAGCTTTCGGTGATGTAACTGCTAAATACGTTGGTAAGCGTCTGGCAATTGTTCTTGACGGACAGGTTTACAGCGCACCAAATATTAACGAAGCGATTTACGGTGGTTCTGCTCAGATTACCGGTAACTTCGATATTACTGAAGCGAAACGTCTGGCAAATGTACTTAACTCCGGTAACCTGCCGGTTTCTATCGATATCGATACTGAGGTTGGTAATGACCCTACACTTGGTGCTGACTCTGTAGAAAGCGGTACTTCTGCTGCTGTTTGGGGTCTTGTAGGTGTTTTCGTATTCATGATTATTTACTACATGGCTTCCGGTGTAATTGCTTCTATCGCACTTGCGGCAAACATTCTACTTATCATGGGTACTCTGGTAATCTTCAACGCAACTCTTACGCTTCCTGGTATTGCCGGTATTGTTTTGACAATCGGTATGGCGGTTGATGCGAACGTGATTATTTTCGAGCGTATTCGTGAAGAGCTTGAGAAAGGTAAATCAATTGCAAACGCAATTCACTACGGTTTCGACCGCGCTTTCGTTACAATTATCGATGCCAACCTTACAACTCTTTTGACTGCGTACATTCTTTATAAAGTTGGTACTGGTTCAATCAAAGGTTTTGCGGTTACTCTAAGTATCGGTATTATTGCTTCTATGTTCACTGCACTGTTTATGACTCGTGCAATCTTTGACTTCCTATTGAAATATGATGCTGTTAAAAAGCTTAAAATGCTACAGCTTTTCAAGAAGCCGAATATCGACTTCCTAGGCAAACGTAAAATTGCTGCTGTAATTTCTGTACTGCTTATCGTACTTGGTCTTGTGACTGCGGTTGTTCGCGGTAAAGATGCACTGAGTGTTGACTTTATCGGTGGCTCTCAGATTACTTTCACAAATGAAGGTGGTGTAGCACTAGAGAGCGAATCTGTTAAAGACATCTTTACAAAAGCGGGTTATCAAGGTGTTCGTGCCGACGTGAAAGCCGGCGGTAAAATGCTTGCTGTAACTTTCCCATCTACAATTGCTGACATCGAGTCTAATACATTCTCTGAACAGGTAGCTGCGAAGCTAAACGAAGCGATGCCTGAAGCACAGTTCAAACTTGGTGCGATTAACAAAATCGGTTCTACTATCAGTGCTGAATTCCAGAGCAAAGCGATCTGGTCTATGATTCTGGCTGTTCTTGGTATTATCATCTACATCAGCTTCCGATTTGAATTCAAATTCGCGATTGCGGCGAATGTGGCACTTGTGCACGACGTTTTGATTGCGACTGGAATCTACCTACTTTGCGGACGTCAGATTTCTCTGCCGATTATTGCGGCTATTCTGACAATTATCGGTTATTCTCTGAATGATACAATCGTTGTGTTTGACCGCATTCGTGAAGACCTTGGTCTGATGAAAGACAAATCTTACACTGAAATCATTAACCTAAGTATCAACCAGACTCTGAGTCGTACGGTTCTGACATCTTTCACAACTTTGATTGTGGTTGTTATCCTGTTCGTATTCGGTGGTGGTGCGATTGAAGACTTCGCACTTGTGATGCTTCTTGGTGTGATCGTGGGTACTTATTCTTCTATCTTCGTGGCAAGTTCGGTTGTTTCGATCTGGAATGAGAAAGAAGAAGCTAAAGAGAAAGAAGCTCCGGCTGTTGAGGTTGTTGAAGCCTAACTCTTTATCATAGAGAAATTCAAAGCCTGTCGGAAACGGCAGGCTTTTTTTATGTTTACTGTTAAAGTTACTAAAAATAATACGTATAAGAAGGTATGAGTTTGAGGCTTTCTGAATTTGAGAGTTTTAAACTTAAAATATGAATATGGATAAATTTGTTGTAAATGGTCGTGAGTTCAGTTCTCGTCTTTTGACGGGAACCGGAAAGTTCTCAAGTCCTGAAACAATGGCGGAAGCTATCGAGGCTTGTCAGAGTGAAATTGTTACAGTTGCATTACGTCGAGTTGATATCGGTAAGACGAACAATAAGAATCTTACGGACTATCTAAATCTGGAACGTATTCAACTTCTGCCGAATACCAGTGGCGCGGCAAATGCGGAAGAGGCGGTTCGACTAGCACGTTTGTCGAAAGCGGCCGGTCTTTCTGATTGGGTTAAATTGGAAATTCACCCTGATCCACGTTATCTGATGCCTGATCCGATTGAAACGTTGAAGGCGGCAGAACAGCTTGTGAAAGAGGGATTTACTGTCTTTCCATATATTCACGCAGACCCGGTTTTGGCGAAGCGCTTGGAAGAGGTTGGTTGTGCAACGGTTATGCCGTTGGCGGCTCCGATTGGTTCAAATCGCGGATTGGATACAAAGTCGATGATTGAGATTATTATCGAGCAGGCTTCGGTTCCGGTTATTGTTGATGCGGGAATTGGTGCACCTTCACATGCGGCTGAAGCAATGGAAATGGGTGCTTCGGCTTGTTTGATCAATACTGCAATTGCCGCAGCGGCTGATCCGGTAAAGATGGCGAAAGCTTTTAATATGGCGATTGAAGCGGGAAGAACGGCTTACACTTCCGGCTTAGCGTCAAAATCATTTGGAGCGAGTGCGACGAGTCCACTCACTTCGTTTTTAACATAATTATTGGTAATTGTTAAAATTGCCTCATATCTGAGGGAGAGAAAAGATATGAAAGCGAGTTTTATTGTCGCAGGTTTACTTGCCGGGTTGCCATGTCTGACGATCGAAGCAGAATCAGCGGATGATTCTATCTTTGTGAGTGTGGAGGCATTGCAACCGAAGAAAGTATCAAAGGCTGAAGTTGGTGAATATACTAATGACAGCGAAGATGAAGAGATGTATTCCGAAACGACGGAAGTGGTAACTGCCGAGAACAGTTATGATAAGTTCTACGATAAGGTAAAGAACAGTATTGTAAAAGTTTCGAATGGTACTTCGACTTTTTACGGTGCGGTCGTTAAAGACCCAAAGGGTATTTATGTCGTGACTGACAAAAGTTCGGTGAGTAAAGGCAAAATCACCATCAAAACGCTTGAAGGAAATGGGTCACTAAATATCGCTTCGGCAAAAGAAACAAATGATCTCATCTGCTTTAAGTTGAAAGCGCCTTATCCTAAACAACTGAATCCTGTCGCTTTGTCTAAAACATTCAAAGCAAACAAAACGGTTTCGCTGGCTGCTGTCAGTTTTGATTATGGAGATTTCCCGGAAATGACGACAGGGAAGGGGAAAAAGAAAGGTGCTGTTTGTGAAATTACTTCACAGCTTCGCCGTTGCCGTCCTGGTTCTCCGCTGTTTTCTCCTAAAGGACAGTTATTCGGAATTATCGGCTGGAAGGCATCCGGAAATGTCGGAATTGCGGTAAATTCAAACAAAAAATGGATCCCAAAAAAGTATCCATTTGAAGAGCCCAAACCGACAAAGAAAAGGAAAGGAAAAAAAGGCCGTTACAGCCAGAGTTAATTTTCCTTCACTGCTTGCCTAAAGAGTTCATATAAGTCATCGTTCGAAGTTTCGGCGATGACTTTTTTTCTGACTTCTTCATTTGCCAGAAGTTTGGTCATTTCTGCGAGAAATTGCAGATGCGGACCTGAATCATTCTTTGGAGATAGAATTAAGACAAAGATGTGAACAGGCTTTTTATCAAGCGCATCAAAGTCGACCCCTTTTTGAGATATTCCGATAAATGCGGTGACCTCAGAAACCGCTTCTGTGCGGGCATGCGGCATGGCAATACCTTCACCTAAAGCCGTGGTCATTGATTTTTCTCGTTCCATAACTTCAGAAAGCACGTTGTCCGACTCCGCAACTGCACCACTCTTTTGGAGCTTTCCCACAAGTTCTTTTATTAAATCGTTCTTGGTATCGCTTTCCAGTGTTGTGCAAATTTGTTCAGGTTTTATAAATTGCATCAGGTCAAACTCCAGTTCTTCTTTTTCTACATCAACTGCTAGAAGCTCTTTAATCTTTTTGACATTTACCGCTTTTTTGATGCCTTCTACTGATTTCTTTAACCCCAGCAGAGTTTCATACAGTATTCTGTTAAGATAACAGATGTCTTCGGGTTGAGCAGTTACTGAAAGGTTTTCTCCCTCCTGTTCTACAAGAATCATAATTTTATTTCGTTTCATCAAAAGCTCGTAAGTGTGATTTGATTCATCACGTTTCTCTCGAATAAAAAAGCCTTCGTCTTCAAAAAGAAGTCGCATTTCGCGCGTGACCAGCGATGCCAGACTGATTGAACCCAGCGGATATTGGCGATGCAGTGCATTTTCATCATCAAATGCTGAACGCTCCGGTTTAATCTGGAAAAAATCCATTAGTTTTTTTATGGTCGTTCCCTGAATGAGAAGTGTGAAAAGAATGTAGGCAAGCGTCGCGTTGATGATGCCTCCTCTGTGTGCGAAGTCTTTAGGAATTGCCAACACAAGAGCAATCGGTACAGCCCCTCGAAGTCCGCCCCAGAAAAGTATCGTTTGATAAGATTTTGGAATGGCTTTCTTTTCACTGTTTTTGACAAATTTATTGTAAAGCGGAATGAGTAGATAAATTCCTACAGCACGGGCAATTAGAATGATCGGTACAATGGTGAAAAGTCCAATCAAGATTTCAACAAATGTAGACTCGGTTCTGAAACGGTTTACTTCAGTTAGTCCCAAAAGTAAAAAGACAAAACTGTTGGCGACAAATGCGAAATATTCCCAGAAATGTTCGATAGTCTGAATGTTTGATCGTTTGATTACATCGCCAGCTTTATTTTGAATAATAAGCCCTGCCGCCAACGTGGACATTACTCCGGATACGTGAAGAAAATGATCCGCGACGATAAAAGAGACATACGCCATAATTAGACTGACTGTGACTTGAAGCAGGACGCTGCCTTTTTCTACTTTGAGCATCTGTGCGCCGATATAACCAATGACTGAACCGACAAGTAACCCGCCGGAAAGAACGACCAAAAAATTGATTATTGAATGAAAAAGGCTGAAAGATGCTTCTGCAGTACCTCCGAACATTTCGATTAAAATGGAGAACAGGACAATGGCTGTGGCATCGTTAAATAGTGATTCGCCGTCGATTAATGTCATAAGCCGCTTTGGTGCACCAATCTCTTTGAAAAGTGCAATCACGGCAACAGGATCGGTTGCAGAGATTAAAGCGCCGTAAACTAATGCGCCTGATAACGCCAATTTTGTAGTTGCACTGATTCCGATGCCGATTAAAGCCGTTGAAATAAGCAATCCAAGTACTGCAAGTAGTAGAATCGGTATGATATTTTTGAATAGAGTTTTGGTATCGATATCGATTGCGGCGTCAAAAATCAGGGTAGGGAGGATAATGTAGAGAATCAGTTCAGGAGATAGGTCGATCTCATTCAACAAGGAAAGCGATTCGTAACGCATTGCCAGAAGCCCGAAAATTACGCCGACGACGACAAGTCCGATTGTGTAGGGGAAGTGTATCTTTTTGAGAATGATTGACGAGGCGACTGAAACAGTCAGAAAGAAGATGATTAAAATGACACCGGTAATGAGCTGATCTTCCATTGTTTTTCTCCGTGAATCTTAAAGTTTGATAAAATGTCTACCAAAAGTTACGATTCAGCTTCGCTTATTCAATAAATAAAAACATAAGAAATAAAAAAAGCCGACTGAAATTAACCAGTCGGCTTAAAGTAGTTCTATCGCTATGAGGCGGATGAAACTTGTTAGATTCCGATGTTGCTTAGTAGGTCTGCTAATCGGTTGAACATATCAGTCAATTTTGGATGAGCGGTTTCAAAGCGTTCGATAATTTCACCCAGATCAAGGTCGTCCTCTTTGCTCTCATCAAGCTTTGTTTCCAAATCTTTCAACAGCGCTTTCAGGCGAGTTGCTGTTTCCGCGTCGGCATTTTTAAGTTCGGCTTTGATCTCTTCGATATTTTTTTTGACTTCTTCGTTCATTATTCGTCCTCTTAAATTGTCAATTGTGTTTTGTACATTTGAAACTACATCTTTGCCTTGATTATGACAATTGGTCTATACAAAAAAACCCGGCGTAATAGCCGGGTCTCAATAACAGAAATCTGTATTATTTGCTGTTTTTTGCAGCAGCCGCGCGTTCTTTTAGACGTTCCATGTAACGTTTACGACGAGCACGTTTGATTCTAGCTTTAAGTTGCTGACCCATAATAAAAATCCTTTAATCAAATAAATGTTGGTTTGAATTTGAGCGTGTAAAATAACCGAATTCGTACTCATTGCAACTTGTTTGCAGTGTAAATGTATAAAAATGGTAGGTTATTGCGATATTTTTCAAAAGAGGGCGGTTAATGGGTTCCTAACATATTGTAATTGTTTACTAATTTAGTAAGTTATCGAAATTAAAAATACCACGCTTGGTATGTTTATTGTTAAATTTTGCATCTTTATTTAGATGTATCCAATTTAGACTATAAGTCTTTTTCCAGCTTAAATAAAACTAGGAGTTGTTTATGAGTGATCAAAATGATCGTGCAGTTTGGGGTAGTAAATTCGGCTTTCTGATGGCCGCAATCGGTTCTGCCGTGGGTCTCGGAAATATCTGGCGTTTCAGCTATGTCGCATACGACAATGGCGGTGCCGCGTTTATGATTCCATATCTAGTGGCGATTTTGGTCGCCGGTATTCCGATTTTGATTGTGGAATACGGTTTAGGACACAAAGAGCGTGGTTCGGCTCCTCTGTCTTTTTATCGCGGAAGTAAGAAATGGGAAGGAATCGGTTGGTGGATGCCGACAATTGCAACTATCGGTATCAATCTCTTTTATGCCGTGGTGTTTGCGGTACATCATGTTCTCCTTCGATCTTTCATGGGGTGCAAATACCGAAGCGTTCTTCTTTGGTGATTTTCTGAATATCTCTACAGATCTGGTAAAACCAGGTAACTCTCCATTCGCCTTTGGTGCAATTAACTGGGATATTCTGCTTTCTACAGGCTTTATCTGGTTTTTCTGCTGGATTATCTGTTTCCGTGAGGTGAACAAAGGTATTGAAAAAGCATGTACTATCTTCATGCCGCTTTTGTTTGTTTTGACTACAGTTCTGGTAATCTGGTCTCTGACGCTTGATGGCGCGTGGGATGGTGTAAGAGCCTATCTTTTCGATGTTCACATGGAAAAACTGGCGTCAATTGATACATGGGCAGCGGCATTTGGTCAGATTTTCTTCAGCCTGTCGCTTGGGTTCGGTATTATGATTACATATGCAAGTTACCTGCCTGATAGAGTGAATATTACCAAAAGTGCTCTGATTACGACTGTTTGTAACTGTGGTTACTCTGTATTTGCCGGATTTGCGGTATTTGCAACTCTAGGTTTCATGGCTAATGCAAAAGGCGTGGCAGTTGCAGAAGTTGTTAAGGCAGGTCCTGCTTTGGCATTTGTGACCTATCCAGAAGCGATTAACCAGCTTCCATTTGGTAATAGTGCATTTGGTGTGCTTTTCTTCTTTACACTTCTAGTGGCAGGTTTGTCTTCGGGTATTTCACTTATCGAAGCATTGACTTGTGCACTTGTTGATAAATTCAAAGTGTCGCGTGGTAAAGTGGTAACTGGAATTTGTGTAATCGGATTCTTCGGTAGTGTGGTATTCACAACTCAGGCCGGACTACTTGTTCTTGACATTGTAGATCACTTTGTGAATCAGTACGGTCTTCTTGTTGGTGGTCTTCTTGAGTGTTTGTTTGTAGGATGGGTTGTTAAAGCTAAGGTTATTAATAAACATATCAATGACTCTGCCGATTCAGGTATGCGTCTTCCAAAAGTTTGGAACTTCCTTGTGAAGTTTGTTTGTCCGGTAATTCTTGGTGCAATTCTAATTGCAGCATTCTACAACGATGTCACAAAAGGATACGAAGGTTACTCGGCAACTGCGTTGAACATTTACGGTACGCTGTTTATCGCAGTAACTGTGATTATTGCGCTTGTGCTTGCGTTCCGACCTTGGGTTGATATTCCACCGGTTCACAAAGAACATGAAGATAAAATCTTCGATGCGTAAGTTTTTTTGAAAAACTTTACAAAAAGCCGATGCGAAAGTCTCGGCTTTTTTATTGCCTGTTTCTTGTGAATTTGCAGGAAATAATGAGCGAAATTACCCTCAAATTGAGGAAAAGGGCAGAAAATGGCAATTTTATTAAGAAAATGTAAAAAGTGGATTTGATAAACGTCAACTTTCCTTTATTATCAAGACGTCGGCACTAAACGACACAAAACTTACAAAAAGTGGTGGTTGTAGCTCAGTTGGTTAGAG
>DDLT01000058.1 GCA_002340265.1 Lentisphaeria bacterium UBA2565
TTACAGCCGCCGTTTACTGGGGGTTAGGGTCAAAGCCAAAAGACTTTTTCCTTTAATCTTACAGCACTGGGCAGGCGTCAGTTTCAATACATCTTTTTACAAATTAGCAGAAACCTGTGATTGCGATAGGTAGATTCTCACGAATTTTCCCCCGCTGGGAACTGTACGTGATATTTTCATATCATACAGCTCGAGCCTCCGTTCAAAAAAAGCATTGTAATAGTCAATCTTAACGAATTATATCTAATACTTTAAATGAGGCTATAAGTTTTTCATTTTTTGTGTGAGTAACTTGTTTATGACATTCCTTGTGAAGAAGAACAAGATTTTGTAAAGTATCTTTACCTCCTTTACTTTTTGCCAATTTATGGTGTATTTCTAAATCATTTTCTTGATTTAGAGCGCCTTGACAAATAAGGCATACTCCTTTTTGTTTTTTGAAAAGCCGACTTCGAAGGGACTTTGGATTAAGGTCAGGAACATTAGTTCGCGCAATTCTTTTTTCAAAGTATTCATAATTAGCCGGATCATACATATTCAGTGGTTTACATACCATATGTCTTTTCATTTTAACATAGCCAATCTGAAAGAGTAAAGCTTTTTCAGATTTCTTGGCTAAATTGCTTCCGTCTAAAGGTTTCCCACAGAAAACCCAGCGATTATTACCTATTTTGGTAAAATGTCTTTGAACTATCTGTCTTTTAGGCACACCTTTATACCGATGTTTAAGAAACTTATAAATTATAATAAACACATGTCGAGAAATATCATTAAAAGTTTTAGTTGAAGTTACTGCACGATAATGTTCAGCCCACCCACGCAACGACAAATTAAGAGTGTTAATAAGTACCGCTATTGGTGCACTTCTAGATGCTTTTACTATTTTTGAAAGTTTCTTTTTATAATCAGTTATTTTTTGTTTAGACGGGGTCACAAGAAAGATTCCTTTCTTTGTTCCCTTTGCTCGCTTCGGATCTTCATATTCTTTGAAATGAAGACCCAAAAAATCAAATCCTTGTTGAACTGTTCTAACATTGGTTTTGTCCAGATTTAATTCTAATCCTCTGATATTTAAAAACTTTTGCACTATTGGCAGTGCATGTTTTTTAAGACGATTTTTCGATTTGCCGAGAACAATAAAATCATCTGCATATCTGGTAATTCTATATTCTTCACCTAATTCATCTTCTAAACCGTCTAGAACCATACGAGCTATTAAGGGAGAAATGCAACCTCCCTGTGGAAATCCGACATCAGTGGAATTAAACTGGTTAGTTTTCAAAAAACCAGCTTTGATGAATTGATTAAGTATCTTTTTATCCATTGGAATGTTATCCATTAACCAGTTATGTGAAACAGAGTTAAAGAAATTTTTTATATCAGCATCCAAAACATGTCTACGTAAGTTGTGCTTAGAACTTAAAAGTAAGTGGAGATACGTCGCACAATCGTGTACCCCTCTATAAGGCCTAAACCCATAACTGCGTGTATCCGACATTTCTTCGGCGATGGGGTCCAGAGCAAACGTCCACATGGTCTGTACTGCTCTATCTCGCATTGTTGGAATCCCTAGTGGTCTGGGCGTTCCATCTGCTTTGGGGATATAAATCCTTTTAACAGGAAGCGCTTTATAATTAGCTAAGTTACTTAACCTTTTAATAGCATCAATCTTTTTCTCATCTGTGTCCCATATAACTTGGTCAATTCCTGGTGTCTTTTTTCCTGAGTTGGTAGAAACCTTTCTTACAGCTAATGCTCTAGCGGCAAATGATCTAACCAGCTCTTTTTGTAATCTACTCACTTTTTTATTTTCAGACTTATTTCTATATGCCCTTACAATCTCTGCCTGTTTCGCTCTCAAATCAGAAATACACTTTTTCCAATCAATTTCTTTATACTCAATAGCAGCTATGCTTGTTACTGAATACCAGCGCACAGTATGTAAGTCGGTTAGCTTGGTGCAAGTCTGCCTCTTTACAGAGTTAAAACATTTTGTTACTTTCCCTTTTCGAATCATTAATTATTATTAAAATAATCAGCTAGTGTCTGAAAAATAGACCCTAATAAGCTGTTATTAGAAGTATTAGGAGCTGTCGGTCTGACAGTGTCACCCGCTCTAACCCCAATCGTACCTAAAACCGTATCTCGAATCATTGGTATTACGTTTTGAGGACTTATCCCTAAATACATACCTCCTGCAGCAAATAATGAAGTGAGAGCTCCGGCTATTGCCATCCGAGTTCTGTAGCGATTAAAAGCTAGCGTTCTGTCTCGTCTCCCTCGCTCATCAGCTGCTTCTGCATTATTTTGAGCCTCTTCACTCACTTCAGCTACGTTTTCAAGTCTTTCCGAACTAATTTCATTGGCCCTTTCCGTAAATTCCATTAAATTGTCATCAATTTGTTCACTCACAGCAGCAAATATTTCTTGCGTTACCATTACAGTATCAGTCATACCTAACGCAAACCCGATTCTCAATATATTATGTATTCTACCAAAGTTTTCAGGACCTCGTAATGGCTGACTTATGATATCCATAAGCCATTCAGTAGTTTCAGGATCCATGTACCGTATTAACTCACGAAACATGCCAGTGTCGGTTTGTCGGTTGGCGATTGTTTCCAATAAATTTCGCCTAAATTCCTCGGTTCTTACGTCCGATTCAAGTAAGTTCAAGAAATCGGCTTCTCTATCACCACTATGAATCTCTTCCGTAGGTAGTCGTGGAATATTATACTGTTCGTTACGAATTTCTTCGGTTGCTTGCTCTCTCAGGTTCCGAATATATTCGTTTTCCTAGTAGTTTCTCAACCTAAGTACTCTAGTCGTAACTTCAGTAGTTGTAGTTATAGAATTGGTCATTTCCGACTTTTAAAAATATCATCAACGTTAAATTTTACGTCTTGCGATCTAGCCAATTGATTGGATAAATCTGATACAGATTTTAATAGCCGATTTT
>DDLT01000069.1 GCA_002340265.1 Lentisphaeria bacterium UBA2565
AGCTAGGATTTAGGAGCTAGGAGCTAGGCATTGGCAAACTTAGTACGCATCACGTATCACGTATCACGTAGTACGAACAAAAAAAGGACCCCGGCGGAGGAGAGTGCCGGAGTCCCTTAGGAGGAGAAGTTTTTCTCAATTAACAGTTAGCAGTAATCAGTTAACAACTGAACTGTTCAGTAAGCAGTTAATTTATGATAACTGCTTACTGTTTACTGCTGACTGTAATGTTAGTCAATATCAAGTGTGATTGTAGTTGCTTCTGGAGTGAAGAACCAGTAACCTACACCCATGTCGATTGATAGTGTTGGTGAATATTTGCCATCCCAGCTGAATACAGTCACGTTTTCTGGTACTTCAACTGTGTTGCCAGGCCCTGCAAGCGTCCAACCAGCCTCAATGTCTAGAGTGGTAGCCGCTTTAGTTGCTTTAGCAGTTACAGCTGCTGTTTTAGTGGCGTATACCCAGATACCTTCGTAAGCAGTTTGGCCATCAGTTTCAACATATTTTGAACCATCCCATCCCCAGAAAGAACCGGAAGTCGCAGCTTCAACAGCTGATAGATCAGCATTGTCACCTGGTACAGAGATCAAGTTCCAGCCTTCTACAAGGTTGTAGTTACCTGTAACTTCATTGCCATTTTCAGGAGAGTATGGGAAAGACTCTTTGCCGTCACTGTCAACAACAATCAGATCAACAAGTCCGTCGTAGTCCACTAGGTCAAGCGCATACTTCCCGTTTTTAGCCGCATCGTAATCGATGAATGCCACAACTTCGTCAGTACCTTTCTTAACAAGTTTATAACCTTCTACGTTAATCTCTTCCTGTACAGTCCAAGTCACAAGAGTACCAGTCTGTTCAACTTCCACACCACGAGCAGGAGTTACTGAATCTGAGTTGAAGTCGAATTGGAAACTGTTGATAGTAGAACTTCCATTGTCCTGAGTAGCTTTAATAAAGCTTGTAGGAAGACCGGTGATACCTGTCGCAGTTGAGAAGTCGATATCTCCAGCATCTTGTGTTGAGTTCCCTTTGTCTGTAGTCCAAGTTACTGGCTCACTGCCATTGTTGTTACCACAGTCGACAGAGCTGAAACCGAATAATTTTTTAGTAACTTTACTACCACCTTTTCTTACTTCTACCACATCAAATCTAACACTCTGACCAGCATTGATATTATTGGCATTACCAAGTGGTCCGTTTACTGTAATTCTGCCACTGTTTAATGCAAGTGTAGAGTCTAGTTCAGGTTCAGCACTCACCTTTAGATCAATTTCATAAAGAGCTTCGTTAGCAACATTTCCATCTTCCAATACAACGTAAATTGTACCTGTTACATTTTGTGAGCCGACTATCCCAGGGAAGAAGTATTGGAATGAGGTGCCTTGAGCAGCTGCAACCAGACTGTTTTGCAGGAAGGTGTCAGACGTTACGAAGTCAGCCTTTGTTACAACGACATCAACCGTTACTTTAGCCGGGTCGTTAGCTTCATTGTCCACATACCCATCAGGAGTGTCTGTGACAGTCGCGGTAAATGTGTATGTACGTGCAACTGCGGGATTAAATGCTGGAGAAGATGCCCAAGACACTTCAACCAATGCGTCACCCTCTGTTGCAGTTAGTTGGGTACCCAAAGCAGAAGCAACAGCAGCTTCATCTGCAAAAACTTGGTGCTGGATAGAACCCGCGAATGGTGCAGCAACCGCATCGTAGCCAGTAATCTCTGTAGGTTCTGCTACAGTCAATGTTGCAGTTACAGTCTCTCCACCCACATTAGGTGCTTGGTCATCAACAAAATTATTGGCAGTCAACACTGAACCAATTGTACCACTAAAATTATAAGTTCCAGCTGCTCCAGCATAAGGAGTCGTTGTATCGTTCGCCCATGACACGTTAACAGCATCCACTCCATTCACCTTCAATACAGAACCTAGAGCTGTTTGAACTGCAGCCCAGTCTGCATAGGTTGGTGCATCTGTTGTTCCGCCTGCACTTAGTAGTGACGCAGTACCGTCAGCCGCCACGTTGTCGAACTGGTCAAGTGTGTCAAGCTCTGTAGGACCTGATGGTGGAATCATGCCGTCAGTATCAAACTGAATTTTAACAAATGAGTTATTTACCTTGCTACCTAGACATCTCCAACGTAACTTTTTCACCGGTGTAGTTGTCCAATCTTGCGCGTTACCTGTAAAGTCTGGTGTGCCTGTATCTAGTGGAAGAGTGTCAGCTTTAGAATTAATGTAGAAAGTTTGATTTGGAAGTTCGCTAGACTTGGCACTGCCTATACCAATACCGTTAAATACATAGGCATTAGTAAGGACAACACCGTCATCTGTCACAGTTGTTCCATCGTCTTTTAGAATATCTGTCACTGTATAAATAAGACTTTCTCCAAGAGCGTCAATGTCACTCCCGTTTACTGCCATCTTATTATTGTTGAAACCAACAGTTGCTGCGACTCCATCTTTTGTTGCCTCAAACTGGAGAATAGCAAAATAGTCGTTTCCGTTTGCTTGGAATCCGACAACACCGACTTCTATAGCAGAAGTATTATCTGGTATTCCATCAACGTTTTTTGCGGTAAGGGCGTCTGCAAGAGCTTGTGATATATTCACGGTAGTCACCCCATCAGCAGTAACTTTTATTGCATCACCTGCGCTATAGGTCGTTGTACCATTGTTACCACCAAACATCTCTTCAAAAGTGATATTTTCACCTTTACCCACTGTATAGTTCAAAGTCGCTGCAAAACTGCTTGCACCTGCAAACAGCAATGTGGTTGCCACTAAAGAACGTACTTTTGATTTTAGTTTCATTTTTCTTTCCCGTTTTCGTGTTATTGTTACTTGATAATTTTTGTTGAAACGATTACTGAATTTCAGTTAAACAATCTTTTGAGGACAATTGTAAACAAACACTCTCCTCAAAATGAAAAAATACAACAAATAATACTGATGGTTTGAGCAAACCTAACTCGAGTTTTAAAAAAAAATGTTTTTTTAGGGATTAGGGGGTAGGATTTAGGGATTAGGAATGTGGAATGCGAGATGAGAGGTGCGAGATTTGCCGAGCAGGAGCTCGGCGTTCCCAGTGATTTCTGCTAGCTGAACGATGACCTCGAAGGGGGCAAAACGTAGCGAAAATTAATTCTTAATTATCAATCATCAATTATTTCGTTGGTGTAATACGCTGTCTTTTTCCTTTTAGCTTGTCAACTAAAAGGTCGATAGCCGTATCTTCCAGTTCAAGGCTGTATTCGTCGGCTCCGAGTGGTTCTATTTGTTGAATTAGTTGCGTCGTTCCGCGTTTTACGATTTTATATGCTTTAATGTTACTCTCGTCTTCTGCAATCCATATGAGCTTATTTCCCGAGAAGGAGGCTGTAATATTCATTGCTGTGTTTGAAGTTTTAGGTGTGGATTGTTGTTTTGCTACTGTTGTCGGAGTTGTTGTGCTTTTATTTAGTTTCTTTTTTCGCAAAATAAATTTTGCGGAAAACTGACTGACTACAAATGATTTTTCAACCCTAACGATTGAGATCGGTTTCTTGGCATGATTAACCGATATTTCTACAATCTCTTCCCCAAGCTTCGGCGTGGCGTAGACTCCTATTTCCTTGACATCTGTATTCAATTTAGCCTTTGCGACTCCACTCATCGCCTGGAGCGTGATAGTTCTAAGTCCAGTATACTGTATCTGTTCTTCGCCTGTTGTAAATCCCTTAAATTCAATGGTGATGGGACCAGGGTTTCTTATGTTAAGAGACTTGTCACCATTACAAGATAAACCGTTAGGGTTTAAATTTAGTCTTTTTTTCTGTGCATTAATGGTGAAAACAGCTTCAAAGGGTTTTCCTTGTACCTCGCCCTTTAATACAGCGTCATAAGGGGTTGGCAACTCAGCTTTTCCTTCAGTATCGAGCTTGGGGCTTCCGAGGAATTGGTGGAAGGTGATATCGCTACCTTCTTTGCTTCCAATGGAGTATTCGCTGGCGTTTTTACTACCTTTGTTTTTGGTTCCTTTTGCAGCATTCGCAGCTGTCGATAGCATAGTTACAGTTAATAGAGTAACGATAAAACCTCTAAAAGTTACGTTGATTTTCATAATGATCCCCTTAAAAATTATTTATCCTGATAAAATTATTAGTTACAGCTTGTAGACTGTTTATGTAAAATTAGTTTAGATGTGTAACAAGATTATATATAACAAACAATACAAAGCGATATCCGAAATCTTAACGCGAGTTTTTGAAAAAATGACAAAAAATGAAATTCATACCAGAAAAACGTTGATTGAACGAGTGAAAGATCCATTTGACGATTTTTCCTGGAATGAGTTTTATGGTTATTATAAAGACTATATTTTTGTCGTGATTGTGAATATGGGCGTTAATCACCATGATGCGGAAGAACTTCTGCAGAATATTCTTTTAAAGGCCTGGAAGGCGATGCCTAAGTTTGAATACTCTCCGGAAAAGGGAAAGTTTCGCTGGTGGCTGACTCGAATTGCTAAAAACGAAGTGTACGATTTCGCCAGAAAAAAATCTAAAGATTTGCAGGTCGACTCTCTTGAACATGTGACTGCTGATCGAAAAGCTGAAATTGATGTAATTATAGAGAGGGAGTGGAATCGTTTTATCTCTAAAAAAGCTTGGGATAATATTTCTGCAGAATTTTCTCAGAAGTATCTCGATGCCTTTATGGCGCTTGCTGAAGGTAAGTCAATCAGTTCGGTGTCAGAAGGCTTTGAGATCGAAGAAGCTACACTTTATGTGTATAAAAGTAGAATAAAAAAGCGACTTTGTCGCGAAATCGCCACCTTGCTCCATGAACTCGATTGCTGATCAACCTGATGAATTTACAGTTTTTAATCCGGCTCTGGATCAATTCTTTGATATTGCCAAAGAAATTGTTGAAGCAGAGGAGGGCAGTTCTGCTATCTTCACAGAGTTGAAGTCTGATTATCAGCGATATTGGATTGCCAATAAAATTGCTGAGGGCGGTTCAAAAACAATTCTTAAAGTAAAGGACTCTTCAACTAACCGTCATGTGGCCATGGCAATATTGAAAGATAAGGCAGAAAGCTCTGAAGTAGAAGCTTTTCTACGTGAAGCCCGCCTTACCGCATCCCTCCAACATCCTAACATTATGCCGGTTTATGACATTGGCGTAAATTCTGCGGATGAGCCATATTTTACTATGAAGTTGATTGAATATGGTCATAATCTTGGTTCTCTGGCAAAATCCGTTAAACGAATTTCCGGTTTCGAAACATTGGCATCCAGACTTGAGGTTTTTCTGAAAATTTGTGATGGCGTTTCGTTTGCTCATGCCAATGGAATTCTCCATCTTGATCTGAAACCAGAAAATATTCAGCTTGATAGTTTTGGTCAGGTTTTGATTTGTGATTGGGGACTGGCACGTTTTGTAAAAGGTCGTGATACGGTTTCTGTATCCGGAACTGATGAGATTAATTCTATGGATTTCCTGAACTTGACTGTAAAAGGTTTAATTCAGGGAACTCCCGGCTTTATGGCTCCGGAGCAGGCTACCACAGAAAAGCGTGTGAAGGATGAACGAACCGATATTTATGCACTTGGCGCACTGCTTTATTATCTTTTGTGTTTCCACAGTCCATTGAAAATTGGTCCTGTGAAAAAGATGTTGTCAGATACATTAAAAGGAAACACAGTCCCATTGGCAAAATGGAGAAAAAAACTAGGACTTCCGTCATCTCTGATAAAGGTTAGTGAACGTGCAATGAGTCTTAATCCGGAAAATCGTTATCAGTCGGTTACAGCGATTCAGGATGAGATTCGTGCTTACATGGACGGTTATGCCACAATGGCTGAAAATGCCGGATTTAGAGTTCAGTTGGCACTGTTTTACAGTCGAAATAAATTTCGGGTAAACCTGCTGATAATGGCGGTTCTTATGTTTATTGGTCTTACAATGTACTTTATCGATAGTGTCAAAGAGAGTGAACATAAGGCTCGCCTCAGCGAAGCAAGGGCTCTTGAAAGTGAGAAAAAAGCATTGGCAAATCTTGATGCCTTTAAGCAAGCTCAGGAGGCAAATAAGCAGTTGGGGTCAATTGCCGCCATTCAAAAGAATAGAGAAGCGATGAGTTTGGCGACATCAAAAGAGGAGTATAAAAAAGCGTTTAAACTGCTTAAATATGCTTTGACACTTGATAGTGATCAGGAGGCTACCTATGCAAACTTGGGGTGGCTGAGTTTTACCGCGCAAAAGTTTGATGAAGCTATTGTTTATTATAAAGAGGCTTTAAAACGGGCAAAGGATTCAAATTCAAGTCGTAAATCAAAGCTCAAAGAGATGTTAAGATTGAGTGAGACATTTGAGGGTTTAGTAGATGAGGAGACAGGCCTTCTTGATGAAGAACTTATCAATGCCGGCATGAGTCGTTTCCCTGAACGAAAATTTCGAATCGTTTTCAAACATCTTATTTATCGACACAGAAACAACCTTCTGGAAAATGAGTAGCTTTAGTCAAAAACTAGGTCATTGTGAAAAAGCGTTAGATTAGGCGATTGAAAATCATAACTGCTAAATCCTAACTACCAAATCAACTAACTACCTAATAAAAAAAGGCTTTCGAAATTCATCGAAAGCCTTTGTGCTTGGTGAGGTGTTATTAACTATTCTTCAACAGTGTCCATCTGAACATCTACAACTTCATCTGTAAACATCCAGTATCCAACACCTTTGCTGATTGTATTGTAGTTTTCAAGATACTTGGTACCTTGCGGGTCCCAGGTGAAGATAAAGTCCACATTGGTTGGCGCAGTGATACTGTTTGAAGGACCAACTAGGTTCCAACCTATTTCTAATGTTTTAGTTGAATCAGCTTTAATTGAAGAAGCCCGAACCAGTATGTCTTCAGTGACATAAACCCAGATACCTTGGTTTGCTTCTTGGGCTTCGGTTCTTTCATAGTATTGACCGTTCCAGCCCCAAATCAAACCTTGTTGTACTTTTATCAGTTCATTTAGGTTTGAGTCTGTTCCGATTGTTGCAATCAGGTTCCAGCCGGATTTTAGGTCGTATTTAGCAGTTACTACATTTCCGTCTTCCGGTGGATAGTACTCGATATAGTCATCATTACCTACAACCTGAAGTTCAACTTCAATTAACTCATCAAGATAGACTATGTATTCTCCTAGTCCTTCGGCTTGGATCACTTGAATGATGTTACCTGAAGAGTCAACAAGGCGATACTCTTTGACATCAAACTCTTCACCAACAGTCCAACGAACTTCTTTTCCTGTTTGGGTCACTACAACATCACGTGCCGGAGTTGGCGTGTCGGTTATCTCTATTTCAAAGTCATAAATAGGACCATCTGCATTTTGTTGATCAAAAGATGCAGGGTTTGCAGGTGCACTAGTAGCTGAATTTGTGAAAGAGTAGCGCATTCTCGCACGAACCCTACCAGCTGAAACACCAACCGGTACAGTTATAGGGCGTTTAATCCATAGAGGATTACCTATTCTGGCTGAGCCGACGATATCTCCAGATGAGTCAACAAGAACTCGAATTACATCGTTATATGCATCATAAACGAAAGAGTTTTTCCAGCCATCCATATCAATACGCCCGTTAACCGGCGTCTTTGTCGCACTTGTTTCTGTTAAATTTGCTAAAGTGGATTGAGCATAGTAACCGGTTGTATTCGCGTTTATAGTTCCAACTGGCATTGGGCCTAAGTCATCATCATCAGAATATAGCTCCAGCCAGTTTGGAATCGCTGTTGCAGTTACCGGATCATCAACGAGAATTCCATCATCATTAAGATCGCAACCCACTTGATAATCTGATTCTATAAGTTCTCCAGCGTCATCAAAATCGCCGTCACGGTTCCAGTCAATCCACAGTTTCCCATTAGTCGAGTTTTGCTGTGTTCCTGTACTGTTTGCTTTATTGTCTCTTACTAAGAAGTTAAGTGTCACAGTCTCTTCATTAAAGGCTTCTACAACTGCCGCTCCACCATCTTTCCAGGTTAAATCACGGTAGGTTTCATTCACAGCATTGAGGACATTAAAGTCTTCATCATAATTCGGATCGGTATCAGGGAGTTGGTAAATTACATTAGTGAAAGGGGACTCATTTTTTGTTCGCTTGATCCAATTGTCGTAGACTTTGTTTCCATCTACATTTTGGGCTGTCATACGAATTGCACAGTTACGTCCCGCTGGGTAATTTGAACCGATCATTAAATAATCTGTTGTTCCTGTTTTACCAAGATAAGTCGCATTAAGCGATGTGGAACGGTTTTGTCCATTTACAGTAAAGCTTGTGTCAGTTGATGAGTTAGACAGCTCATTACTTGCTCCATCTTCGGCACGCACTGTAATTGGTAGAAATACCGGATCAAATCCTTTGTTTGATAAATTAGGATCAACAGCTGAAGCAAGTCCAAGGTCTGCAAAAGTAATGACTTGGGAGGTTCCTGCTGTTGCCGGGTAGTCAAAAGTAGTTAAATCACCCTTTGTAATTTCTACTACATATTCTGTTACACCAGTTATAGCCTCCCAGTTTACAGTAATTGCACCATCTGCGAGGTCGGCGGACGTGATATTGACATCTGGAGCTCCAGAATTGATTACAACTTCAACTTCTACAGATGTGATTTGATCAAGATTATCAACGTAGCCTGGAGGATAGTTTGCAGTGTCCAATGTGCCGGTAAAAGTGTACGAACCAGCTACTGTACTATAAGTGCCTGTTTCTGTCCATCCGGTGATAGCAACTGTGTCGGAAGTATCGGAAATTGTTGCAGAAGTTACATTCGCATCAAGATAAGTGATAACTGCTGACGCATTAGCATAATTCGGATTAACTTCATATCCGCCATCAACATTCGTCAATGTCTCGTATCCGGTAATTTCGACATTTCCTTGTGGAAAATTGGTGGTTACAAATTGCAGGGTCGTATAGCGAAATGTGACATTCCCGTTTCCTGGCCTTCTTACTCGGTACTGTGTGACCGGAGTGGGCGAAGTAGGAAATGTTGCATTTCCAAGGTAGTCATATCCAGTAATTGGTGGTGTAGTGCCTCCTATCGTTCCCACATTACCATTTACATAAACTTCAAGTTTTTCAGAAGCCGTTGCATTACCTGTGGTATAATAAATAAACCTTGCCACATCATCAACAGCAAGACTTATAGGAGGTAGGGTTATTGAATTACCTTGATCATCTAAGATGTCTGTAACTTTAAGGTTTAAACTTTCTCCAAGTGCGTTAATAGTATTGCCTGCGACTCCAAGCTTTCCACTACCAATTCCTATTGTTGATGACACTCCGTCAATATGTCCATCGATTTGTAGAATTGCGAAGTAGTTATTGCCTTTAGCAGAGAAGCCGATGACCCCTATCTCTGTTTGAGAACTATTATTTGGCCTACCATTTACTCCGACAGTGGATAATGCGTTTGAGAGGCCGGATGAAACCGTTGTGGTTACAGTTCCATCGGCAGATATTTTGATTGCCTCACCTGTATCGTATAGAGTTGCAGAAGCTCCCGCAGCACCTTCGAAGACCTCTGAAAACTCTCGGCTTCTATCGAGTCCGATTTCAATATCGACACTTTGTCCGTAGGTTTGCGCTGAAATTGCTAGAAGTGTGGTTGTCAGCAAAGTAAACGCTTTTAGTCTCATCTTCATCTTTTTACCCCATCTCGTTACGTTTTATTATAACAAATTCTTAAAAAATGAACTCATGTTCCTAGCTGGAGCTCAAATTTTAACCAAGCTAGATAATATATAGGTTAAACCATGGTTATTTCTAGTTGTTTTTGATGAGGAAATGTTTGTAAGTTGTTGGCAGTTAGGTCTTTTTGTTTTTTTACTGTTTTTCATGTGAACAAAAAAAAGGCCGCCGAAAATTAATCCGACGACCCTAGGGAGAAGAAATTCTCTTAACCATTGTTAAACGATAGTTAAACCATTGTTCAACAATCGTTTAACTATTGTTATTTTACATTAACATCGATTTCTGTTTCCTCTGTCACGAAGAACCAGTAACCTTGACCTTGAATCAGCGCATTGGCTTTTTCAATAATCTCATTGTATTTGGTAGTCCATGAGAAAACTACTGCGTCGGCAGGAGCATCCACATTGTTTGAAGGACCGGTAAGTGTCCACCCTGGTTGAAGTATTAGGGTCGCACCTGCTTTGATTGCTGTTGCTTTAACAGTTTTAGCAACTGGAGCATAAACCCAGATACCCTGATTTGCGTCCTGCGCATCTGTGGCTACATATTTGTTGCCGTCCCATGCCCAAATAGTTCCGATAGTTGCATCTTCAACTTTAGAAAGGTCAGTATAGTCACCGATTGTCGCAATCAGATTCCAACCTTCAACAAGGTTATAGGTCGTAGTTACTTCGTTACCGTCAGTAGGTGTGAAAGTTTGACGTGATCCGTCATTATCTACAACAACTAGCTCTACAACAGTGAACTCATCAAGAGTTACTGAGTAAGAATCTAGACCTTTAGCAACTACAGTCTCAAGAACGTTTCCGTCAGCATCAACAAGCTGATACTCTTTTACATCGCGCTCATCTTCAACAGTCCACTCTACGAGAGTACCGGTCTGAGTCACTTTCACACCAATCGCAGGTGTAACTGTGCTCACTTCAATCTCGAAGTCGTATAAAAGTCCATTTAAATTGTTACCACCTTTTCGACCATAAGTATGCGCATTAGCGGGTTCATTAAATCCGTAGCGCATTCTGGCACGTACTTTCCCAAGTGGAGTTCCGGCAGGAACCGTAATGGTTCTTTTGATCCAAAGTGGGTTTGCATATTTGTTGTTAGGTACAATAGAACTGTCAGAGTTTTGAATGTGAACAGTAGTCAAGTCTTCTCCTGCTTTAAAGGTTTGTGAGTAAGTAAGACTATTTGTTGCGTTTACTCGCGAAAGACCGCTTGCTGCAGCGCTATTGCTTGAACTTAGTTCAGATGGAAACTCATAAGATGCCAGAGGCTGATCAAAAGTTCCAGCTGTTACAGAATCAGTCAATAGGGTTAGATAATTTGCAAGAGAGTTGGCTGTTACTGCTTTGTCATCCAAAACACCATCATTATTTAAATCAATACCGATTTTGTAGTCAGAAGTGATGGTTTCATTTGCATCATCAAAGTCACCGTCATTGTTCCAATCTACCCAAAGATAACCTTGTGAGCTATTTTGCTGATTACCTGTGGCAGATTTATTGTCTTTAATATTAATTGATAAATCAAAGCTGTCACCAGCTTTAACAATGGCTAGAGGCTCGCTATTATTTTTCCAGTTAAGATCACGGAATCTGTTATGCACAGAGTTTGCAGTGTTGTAATCTGCATCATAATTGGCATCCCCAGAACTTGCATTATAAATCGGCAGAAGGTGAGTTGGTTCACTTACACTACGTTTTATTTTGATATCAGCTTCAACTGCACCATCACTGTATTGGGTTACAAGACGTTGAACACATGATCTAATAGTGTTGAAGGTTCCACTACCAATAGTTACATAGTGAGCATTAGCAGTTTTGCCAAGGTAGACAATCTTCTGCATATCTGTGCCACCTGTTGCAGCTTCACCATTTACAGAGAGGGATGTATCACCTGCAGAGTTACTAAGCTCTGTGTTTCCTGAGTTTTCTGAACGAACGACAAAAGGTAGAAACAGTGGATCAAATCCTTTATTGCTTAAATCAGGATCAACAGCTGAATCCAAGTCCAGCTGTGCAAAAGTGATAACCTGTGAGTTTGAGGTGGTTGAAGACAGATCGGCTGTAGAACCGTCTCCTTTAGTGATGTTAACAACGTAGTGATCGACTCCCACAATATTATCCCAAGTTACCGTTACGGTTTCATCAGCTACATCTACAGCTGTTACATTTACATCAGGCGCCCCAGATGCAACAACAACTTCAATATCTACTGTAGTTATTGTGGAGTCGTTATCAACATAACCAGTCGGAAGGTTAGCAGTGTCAAGGTTTGCACGGAAAGTGTAGCTATTTGCTACAGACGAATCGTATGAATCAACAGCGGCCCAACTGTTGGCTACAATAGGGGTTGATGCTGAAGGGGTACTACCTGTGATTACAGCAGAAGTTACATTTGCATTTAAGTAGTCAAGAACATCCTGATTAGTAACATAAGTAGGGTTGATTGCATATCCTGCATCTACATTTGCAAGTGAATCATAAGCCGTAATTTCGTTACTGGAATTTGGGTGTGGAGAAAAGGCAAAACTGTTAAAGTCAATGAATGTCCATGATGAACCGCCTGGTGCGGTTTGAGTATGGGCATTTTCTGAACGGTCTATAATCGCAGTAGCTTTATTTGCCTCGGTATCATAAGTGAAGTAAAGCTCCAAATCAGACCAGTTAAGCCCCGCTTCTTCAATACCTCCGAATTTTACATTGGAGCCATCTGTGGTTGCTAGTCCTGAAGCCGCCGCTTTAATTTGGTTTTGCGTTAGAGCTACACTCCAGTAACGAGTCTCATCAATTGAGCCATCCCAAACGTTATCTTCTCCGCCAGCTCCGTTACCCACATAAAGTCCCTTCGTGTTGGTTGTATCAAGAGCTACATCTGTATAAGAACCAATAATCTCTCCATTTAGGTAAAAGACAAGGTCTGCATTAGTTGGGGCGGTTGTAGTATTTGGTTTAACAGTAAAAGCAACATGATACCATGTTTCTGGTGAGGAATTTACAGTTACGGCTGTTGCAACTGTAGCAGTACTGCCTACTTCTAACCTAAGTGTACCACCATTTTGTACCACAGTGATTCCTGTCGCCCCAGTATCTCCTTCACCGAAAAGAGGGCGGTTGTTTGCATTGTCAAATTGAGCCCATGTTTCAAATGTTCGAGCCGCATTACCGCCTACACCGTTGTAACTAGACTTTATGTAGTCACCATTTCCGCTCCAGTCAATTGCCTTTCCCGGGTCGTCCGCTGCCATCACCGACGTGCCTAGGCACATCAGTCCGAGCATTAATGATTTTGCTGTTTTTTTCATGTCCATTTCCTTGTTTTTGTTTTAAATAAACACAGTATCTGAGCTTTTTTCTTTAAAAATTATAACCCTCTCTAAACTAGGTACTCCAGTTTTTTCAGATATTTACGTGAAAATTAATTTTTTTTTAATTTAAACGAAAGATTTATTTTTATCTCTTGTAGATGTGAACTGGTTTGATACGTTTTATAAGTTGATGAAAATACTGTTTAAACCTTTTTTGAGTTTTTTATGATGAAAGAAATACAGACGAGAAAGACGCTGCTTGAACGTGTGAAAGATCCTCATGATGACCTTTCCTGGGACGAGTTTTACAACTATTACAAGGACTATGTGTTTATAATTGTAGTCAATATGGGGGTAGATGAACACAGTGCAAAGGATCTTGTTCAGGAGATTTTTGTTAAAGCATGGAAAGCTCTGCCTGATTTTGATTATTCATCATCAAAGGGACGATTTCGTTCATGGATTTCTACCATCACAAAAAATAGTGTAAGGACTAAATTTCGAGATAACAGTCGACGTCCTCAAACCGATGAACTTGAGGATAATTTTTTCAGTGATAATAAAGCTATTGATGAAATTGTTGAAGTTGAGTGGAAAAAGTTTGTGGCCAGCAAAGCGCTTGAAAATATCAAAGATGAATTTTCTGAAAAAAACCTCAGTGCATTTATTGAACTGATGAACGGGACAGATATCAAAAAGGTTTCTCAAAAGTATGAACTTCAGGAGAGCACGCTTTATGTATACCGAACACGAATTCAGAAACGCCTTTGCCGTGAAATAAAAAGGTTGAATTATGAACTCAACTAGTGACAAATCACACTTTTCTCTTTTTGATTCATCTTTAGAGAACCTTTTCGACATGGCTGAAAGTATGGATAAAGAGGGTGCGAGCACTATTCTTTCTGAACTTGCGTCGGAACATCAAAGATATTGGATTAGTAACAAAATTGCCGAAGGCGGTTCAAAAAAAGTAGTTAAGGTAAAAGATTCTGCTACCAATCGACATGTGGCGATGGCGGTGCTTAAAGATAACGAAAGTGAAGAGGCAATCGAGGAGTTTTTAAGAGAAGCACGATTAACCGCATTTCTTCAGCATCCGAATATCATGCCGGTTTATGACATCGGTGTTAATTCGATAAATCAGCCGTATTTTACAATGAAATTGATAAAAGGCGGTTTTAATCTTGCGACTCTTATCAGGTCTGCTCATAAGTTTGACGAATATAAAACTTTATCGGCACGTCTGGAGATTTTTCTGAAAATTTGTGATGGAGTCGCTTTCGCACATTCACGTGGTATCATTCATCTAGATCTGAAACCTGAGAATATTCAGCTGGATGACTTTGGTCAGGTTTTGGTGTGTGACTGGGGACTTGCCAGATTTATAAAAGGTTTCGATACCGAGAAATTGACTGGAACAGATAAAATTCACTCAATGGACTTTCTCAATATAACAGTTAAAGGTGTGGTTCAGGGGACGCCGGGATTTATGGCACCTGAGCAGGCTTCTACTAAAAAAACTGAAAAGAATGAGCGGACAGATATCTATTCGCTCGGCGCTCTGCTTTACTACCTACTAAGTTTTAAAAGTCCTCTGAAGTCAGGGAAAATCAGCCAGATGCTTTCAGATACGCTTAACGGTAACACTATTCCTCTTAAAAAATGGCAGAAGCGGATGCAGATACCAGATCCTCTGATTAAGGTATGCCAGAAAGCAATGCGCCTTTCACCTGATAAAAGGTACGATTCGGTTGTTCAACTGCAAAAAGAGGTTCGTGCATATATGGATGGCTATGCGACTTCGGCTGAGCATGCGGGTTTCGTTACCCAGTTTTCTCTCTTCTACCTTCGTAATAAACTGATATTTAATCTTATAGTATTTTCTTTTTTAGCCATCATTTCAGTGGTTGGCGTTTCTATTAAGCAGATGAAAGATAGTGAGCAAAAGGCACTGAAGAGTGAGCAGGAGGCTTTGCTTAGTCTTAAGAAGCTGAGACTGGAAAGGATTGAGAAAAAGGAGATTGGTGTGATTGCTTCGGAAAAACTTTGCAGTGAGGCTATTACGGCATATTATGGTTACAATTACAGGGTAGCCTATGAAAAGTTGAACAAATCTTTACAGCTCAACCCTGAAAATGGTCGAACATTGTTTTATCTGGGATGGTTATCCATTACAGCTCAGAAGTTTGATGAGGCAAGAACATATTTTAGGCTTTCATTAGAAAATGGTTACTCAGGTAAAAATACATCAATGCGAAGCGATAAATTTATGCCTGTGATAGATGAATTGGAACCGCTCATTAATCCTAAAACTCGTAGAATTGATGAAAAAGTTCTTAACGAATACATCAGTAAATTACCGAAGAATAAATATGTGGTGTTAATAAAGCATCTGTTATATCGTCACAGGAATGATTTACTGGATATAAAATAGCTTGCTATTTAGTGGTCTAAACATCTAACTACTTGGAGTCAAAATGGAAAAGTTAAAACTTGGTGTCAGTACCTGTCTTTTGGGCGAAAATGTCCGTTACGATGGTTCACATAAACGCGATAAATTTGTTTGTGATGTCTTAAGTGATTTTGTCGAATGGGTGCCGGTTTGTCCCGAAAGAGATTGCGGAATGCCCGTTCCGCGTGAAGCGATGCGGCTTATCGGTGATATCGATAACCCGAAACTGGTTACAAACAAAACATTTGAAGACAAAACACCGATGATGAAATCGTGGATGTCGGGAAAACTTGATGAATTGGAAAAAGAAAACCTCTGCGGTTATATCTTTAAGTCCAAATCACCTAGTTCAGGAATGACACGTGTAAAAGTGTATAACGCAAAAGGCATCCCCGAAAAGAAAGGTGTCGGCATTTTCGCAAAAGCTTTTATGGAACGTTTTCCTTTGCTTCCTGTGGAAGAGGAGGGGAGGTTGAATGATGCGTTGATTCGAGAAAATTTTATTGAACGAATCTTTGTGTATTATCGTTGGCAACAAGTGCTGAAAGAAGGCACTAAGTCGGCTTTTGTGAATTTTCACGCTGCTCACAAATACTTGATTATGTCGCACAATCAGACTGCAACAAGCCGGTTGGGGAGAATCGTTGCTGCTCTGAACTCGACAAACCTTTCAGAACTTCAAACGCAGTACTTCGAAGAGTTGATGAAGGTGTTGGAAAGAAAACCGAATGTGAAACGTCATTGCAATGTTTTGGCACACATCATGGGATATTTTAAAGGGGAATTGACACACGATGAAAAAGAGGAAATTTTAGAAGTGATCGAAGAGTTCCGAAAGGGCTTGATTCCGTTGATTGTCCCAGTCACTTTACTGAACCATTTCGTCCGTAAATACGATAAAGAGTATCTAAAAATACAGGTTTACCTGAAGCCGCATCCATCGGAACTGAAACTTCGCAACCATGTATAAACAATGAAAAACGAAAAGTGAATAGTGAATAGTGAAAAATGTAGAGGTGCACGGCGTGCGGCTTTGAGGACTGAAAAAAAGTAAAACATATTGATCGGGGGCGGAGATAGAATTTACATCTTGTTTCTATCTCCTATCCTCTCTTTATCTACGTTTTCCTTTATAGAACTTAGGATTGTCGTAGATTTTTACATCGTCGATGAAACCACTCCAATCGATTGCCTGAGTATCGATTTTTTCGTTCCCATTTCGCGCTAAACCACCAATTGCTAGTGTGCCGATTTGTCCGCCGGTGGCTTGGTTCTGGTATTTTACAGGATTACCGAGCTTATTACCGTTAAGATAAAATTGAACGGTTTTGGTTTTGGCATTTCGGGTCACCTGAATGTAGTTCCATTTCGTGACATCTCCGATGGACTTTGTAGAGACTACGGATTCCATTTTCAAACGATTCGAATCAGGTTTCTGACGTTTCTTTCTAATTGGCTTCCAAGAATCTTCATGATGAACTCTATATTGCCATGATAGCCTTAGTTTGTTATCGGCATCAATTGACAGAATGTAGGTATAGTTTTCGGCCTCATTGCGTTCGTCTGCCTTGTAACGTGGAATGCCAGAAAACGTACCGTTCGCCTGACCGCAACCGTAGGAGAGGATGACGTTATCGCCCGATTTACCTGTTAATTTAGTCTTGGCTTTTACATTAACTGAAATGCTTAAATCGCCTGTCAGTGCCAGATTGTGATCCTTTAAATCAAGTGTCGTGGCAAATTTACCTGCACCAGTTTCAAGAACCTGACCTTTGCGTGGTGCGTCTACAATCTTTGCACCACCTTTTAAAAGCAACGGAATATCTTTTGAGTTTGTGGAGAGTGAATTGTCAGATAGAGGATTTTTACCTTCAAAGTTATAGTTCGTAAGTTGCCCTGAGAACTTCTCCTTTGCGCCGCCTGCAATAACAAATTGGTCGAAAATATCATCAAACTTCCATCCGTTTTCTTTGCCGTCAGCATCGCCCCAGAAAGTTGCAGTCATTTTATCGCCATCGACATCAATTTCTAAAAAACCGTGGTGACGATGGTGATAATAACATTCAAGGTGACCTCCAGCGGTTCCGCTTATAATTTCCATGGTTCTGGTTTTTCCCGCATCCGGACGTCCAGGTCGGTACATGTGGTAATGCCCTGTAAATAGAGCAGATGCTTTTTTACTGCCGTGATCCATGCCTGAAATTGCTCGCCACCACTTCCAACCTGTTCCACCTGTGTCAGGATTGCCGGCAAAACCTTCCATGGTCAATGGTTTGTGAGTAAATACGATGACGTTGGTTTTGGCTTTTGTTGAAGGCATTTGCATTACTTTACGAAACCACTCCAGATTTGCCGGTGGATTCGCCGTGTTTTCACTATGTGTATTATCAGTCGCGACACAGGCAATTCGCGTATTACCATGATCTACAAAATAATCAACAGAACGGCGATCTTCAAAGGCGTGGTCATTTCCATCAAATTTTGGAAGAAGTGGTCCGGCTTGTCCTTTTTCAGCAGTTTCGTTCACCCATGGCAATGCGGCGCTGAACACTTCCTGCCACTGTTTCATTGTTGCGCGACGAATTGGATGTAAATCATGATTTCCCGGAACAATGTAACGGTTGTCTCCTAGTGATTCAGTGACTTTCAGCCATTTCTTCCAACGTGGAGCATTTCCATCTTCACACAAGTCGCCGGGGAATACTGTGAAAAGAGGATTTCTTGCTTTTGCAGCTTCGATAATGGGAGGTGTAATTTGTAGATTATAGGCTCCTGATCCATCAGATGCCTGAGTGTCGGCGATGACACAGAAACTGAATTTAGTGTTTGAATGCGACTTTGGCGCAGGTTTTTTCATTTTTGCTAAATAATCTGGAATCGCCACATGATAGTGATCCGGTTTACGGTGTCCATCTTCATGGGCATAACTCAAGCTTACAAGTGAGCTGATGCTACATCCGATAACTAATTGCTTATATTTAAACATAGTGATATCGCCTCTTTTTACTTTTCTTTAGGATATCTTGGGGAATTTTTTGAAGGTCTTGCTTTTTTGCTATCCGGCATTGCCTCAGCTTTTATAATCTTTTCCATCGCTTTGGCTAACTCAGGTTTTTGTGACGCGATATTCTTCTTCTCAGAAGGATCTTCTTTCAGATTATAAATTTCGACAGGCTTCTTTCCGAACTTTACGGCTTTCCAATTGTTCTTTAATACCGCAAATTTCCGGTTGTTATCTGACCAGAATAGAAAGTCGTGTTTTTTCTGATTCGTACGTCCGAGCAGAGTAGGGAGGATTGAAATTCCGTCAGTTTTTTCAGGCGTTTCTGTTCTCAATAGATTACAAAATGTCGGCAGTATATCGGCAAAGTAGCATTGATGTACAGTGGTTTTATTGACTGGCGTTTTTCCTTTCCAGTAGGCAAGCATCGGTACGCGAATTCCGCCTTCATAAAGCTCCTGCTTTCCACCGCGTAGAATACCGTTGGCGTCGAACCAAACCGATGGTGCATTTCCCCAGACCTGTTTTAGCTGTCCACCGTTATCAGATGTAAAGATTATTAAGGTGTCATTTGCCAGATTCATTTTTTCGATTTTTTGGACAAGCGCACCGACAGAGTTATCAACCATTCGAATCATTCCGGCAAAATGTGAACGCGGTTTATTTTGCGGAAAATGAAGAGATGTGCGTGCGGTGTAGTCTTCTTTCCATCCCAAGTCGATAAACTCGTTTGCCTCTTTGTCTGTGGCAATGATTTCTGTGTGCGGAAGGGTAAATGAAACAAAACAGAAGAACGGACTTTTCTTATCTTTTCCTGCTTTTGAGATAAAGTTCAAGGCACCCTCGGTAAATGCGTCATGTGTATGCACTTTGCGGTCTTCTTTATTCAGGCTGGTGTTTCCATTCGCAGCTGTTTTGTTTAACGGCTTCTTTTTACCGTTATCAATAATGTAGGCTGGGTAGTGGCGGTGACCGTGCCCTTGATCAAGAATCCCTAAAAATTTATCATAGCCCAAGTCATTTGGTGTGATTCCGCTATTTTGACCACCAAGCCCCCATTTCCCAAAGTAGCCGGTGTTGTAGCCCTGCTTCTTGAAAATCTCACCAATCGTGATGTTGTCAGGATCGAGGTCAGCAAAGCCAGGGTTGGATTTATATGGAATGTGTCCACCGTGAAGTCCGGTCATCAGTGACGAACGCGAAGGACCGCAGACAGTGGAGCCGGAATAGGCATTTAGAAAACGTAAACCCTTTTTTGCCATACTGTCGATATGCGGTGTCTGCATCCGTTTCTGACCGTAAACTGATAAATGATTATATCCCAAATCATCAGCCATAATGAAAACTACATTCGGTGTTTTAGCGTAGGCTTGTGATGCCAAAACGGCAGTAGATGAAAGTAAAATAAGCTTGTGATTCATGAGTTCCTCCTTATATGAATACTATTTCCTTTAAAACCTTACGCATAAACTGTGTTATTATTTGACACTTTTCATTTATGAATTGAAATAATTTTTATTTCGAACAATTTATAGAGTCAAAAATTACTTCCAACCATCATACAAAAACGTAAATATGAATGATTATCAGACACGACAGACACTTTTAGAAAAAATAAAAGACCAGTACGATGACGATTCATGGGCTGACTTTGTTCAGTTTTATGAACGGTTTATCTACACCATTGTCAGAGAAAGTGGACTTTCTGCTTCCGAAAGCAAGGATGTGACTCAACAAGTTCTGCTGAAACTGTGGGATGTTCTACCGAAGTTTTCGTATGATAAAGAGAAGGGGGGATTCCGTAACTGGCTTTATCGTGTAACCAAGCGTACTCTTGTTGATTACTGGCGAAGAGAAGGGCGATATAATCAGAAAAAAGAAGAGTATGGAAAGGATGTGGATATTCATCTTCCAGAAAGTTCCCACCTTGACGAATTGCTGGATCGTGAATGGAAAGCGCATATCGCCAATTTGGCAATGGATAAAATTCGCAAACGCTTTTCAGGAAAAGCCATCGAAGTATTTTATGCGTTGCTCGAAGGGAAAAGCATTGCTGAAGTTGCCAGCGAATTCGATATCGCAGAAAACAGCGTTTATGTGTATCGGGCACGTGTCTCGGAAAAGTTGACTGCTGAAATCAAATACCTAAAAAAACAACTTGGCTAGTGAAGTGAAGGTTCTGTTCCATTTCTTGACCTAGCTGAAGAGTCATCAAAAAAGATATTATAATATATTTTTTGAAAAAGTGTCAAAAAATTTATAAGTCTCTCTGTATGCATTAGTAATAAGGCAGTTTTTTTGCCAATTATTAACTAAAACTACAGGAGATGGATATGTTTTTAGCAAGGAGAAACATTCTTACGCTCAGTTGTGCGTTATTTATGTCTTATCAAGCGCAGGCTGCTATCACAAATGTTACTGAAGCCAACTTTGATGGTATTAACGATTCTACAAATCCCGCTACAGCAGTAATTTTAAATAGTAGTGGAACAACTGGCGCGACATGGTCGAATGTGACTAAAACGACCGGAGGATCTTTAGTTTCTAAAGCATTTACCGGCGATGCCTCAAATGAGTTCCTTTGGCTGGATTCTGGAGGTAAAAATGCCAATTTTAATGCTACGGCAACCCTAGAATTGAATACTCCGCAGGCTGTGGACAGCACCCTTGTTATGGAATTTGATAGCTTTCTATCACGTAGAAACTCCTCCGGTAATGGTTATGTCTATGTTGAAGGCTTTGGTGGCGCTACTGGAACTGACAGGCTTTTTAAGCTTCGTTTCAACTCATCTGCCTCGCAAACACAGCAAATTTTTACTTTTAACTCTTCTGATACAGCTCAAGCCACTGGTGGATCTATAAAATACAATACCAGTGCGGCAATCGCTGATTCGTCTGATTTTGCTAGTTTTTACCTAAGGCTGCATCCTACAAATTTTGACCTCAGTATGACCAACCTTGTTGGAGCAGATGTAAGTTTAACTGGCCTTGATTACAACACTACAACTCCTGCAACTACATTGTCTAAAATTGTTTTTACTGTTGTAACCGGTGCGAGTGGGAAGAATATCTCTGGTGCTAGATTCGATAATATCAATGTAGGAGTTGATGACTCTCCTACTGCTTTACCAGCTTCTAATACGTCAGGTTCATCATTTACAGCAAACTGGAATAGCCAATCAGGAGCAGATAGTTATAACCTTGAATATGCCGATAATGCGGCATTCACTGGTTCTGCTGTTGAAACTGGAATCATAGGTACCTCTTTTGTTGTTAATAAAAGTTCAAACGTGACTTATTACTATCGAGTGGCGGCTGTTGATGGCGGTGTAACCAGCTCTTACTCTGCTCCAATTACTGTTTCTACATACCTTCTCGGTGCAGGTTTAACAGAATCTTTTGATAATGGTATCCCTACAGACTGGCCAGTTTTAAATCTTTCAGGTGACGATGCGTGGATTTCGGGAGCGCCAGCCACTAGTAGTTACAGACCAACAAATACTGATGGGAAGTATGTGTCCTGTACTTATGATAGACCTAATAATGACTGGTTAATTACTCATAAAGTTGCAATCCCCCCCGCAAAGGGTGCAAAGTTGAGCTTTAAAGCTTATCATGGCTATAGAACAGGGTCTACGGGTTCCGCATCTCAGAGAAAATTTAAAGTGAAAGTGGCTGTTGATACAGGTAGTAATCAGCTAACTACTGGTGATTACAACGATGTATTTAGTTTCGATGGAATTCACCCAGACCAAAATTTTCAGGACTTCGACGTAGATATTAGTGATAACGCCTATAAAGGGAAAGATATCTACATCGCTTTTGTATATGATGGAAGCAACGGTCGTGCACTTTCTCTTGATGATGTGAAACTGACAGAAATCACAACAACTGAAATTACTGGTTATGATGCAATTGCAGACCTAGCTTTGAGAAATAGTGATACAGCTGTAGATGAGCTTGCGGAAGTTCAAGCTCTGCTGCCTTCGACTGTGACTATCGCCGGAACTTTTGATACACGTGCCGTGACCTGGACTACGGACAGCTCCCCAAACTATGATAACTCTTCAAATGGTACTTACATCTTTACTGCGACTCTCGGTGCAATCCCAGAAGGCTATACAGATAATACAGCTGAAACTGTGACCGCAAATGTGATTGTAACTGAAAGCTTTGGGGTCGAAATTTTGACTCCTGCAGATTCGATTGAATCTACACCAAATCTAACTGGTTCTGCGTTTAGTATGACAGGTTGGATTAAAGTTGACAGTACAGGACAACGCGGCTGTTTCGCTACCATTGGTGAGGATGATGTAGATACAGGAAATAATCCATTTGGTTTCTGGGTTAATCCAAACGGTGCTAATGCTGGACGAATTGAATTTTGGAACGGAGCCTATAAAGGTTCTGCAAATGGCTTGTTCCCAATTGATCAGTGGGTTCAGTTTGCGATTACAGGTTCTACGACTTCAAGTAACAAGATATATATCAATGGTGCGTTAGTTTGGGATACTGAAGTTAATCAGAATGCCGCAACTAACGCTATTTTAGAACTCGGTTCAACTCTGGCGAATAACCCTGCCGAGTCAGGTAGTAAATTGGCATATGATGAAATTGCTGTATTCTCTAAAGAGTTAACAGCTCAGGAAGTTTCTGAAATATATGACGGTGGAACAGGTCATGAATTGGATTCTTCATTTAACAGTATGGAACTTTACTGGAGATTTGAGGATGAGCCTCAAGCTTCAACAGTTGCCGACACTGATGATGATAATGACTCTGCAGGCACTATTTCAGGGAGTCAAGGCACTTCGTACCGTTGGGTTGCAGGTGTAACAGTAGGTTCAGTAATTACTCCGGCAATCGGACTTCAAGTGTCTCAAACTGGTAATGAACTTGTCTGGACTGTTGAAGATGAAATCGGCGTAAAGGGATACCAAATCTTTGTTGACGGAGAACTTTTCGATACAGTTCAGGCTGTTGATGCGGACTTCTACTCTTTAAAAATTCCTGCTGATGCAAAAGTGAAACTTGTTGTAGTTGACGACTCAGGCCACGAGCAAACTTATCTTCCAGAAGATGGTAACGTGAAGATTCAGGTTTATGATCTTGAAGAGGGTTGGAATCTGATTGCTGTCACATCTGACGATGCTGACCTTGAGACACTTAAAGATGAAACAGTCGGTGTTCTCTGGGGCTGGAACGGTTCTGGTTACGAAGTAGTTGAAACTGCTTCTGCAACAGAAGCAGTTTGGGTTTATTCTCCAATCGCGAAACAGGTTCACGTTTCTGGCACTAAATCCGATGCAAAAATTAGCCTGAACCTAGGGTGGAACATGGTTGGTCCGGTTGAAAATGATTACATTCCTGCAAAAGCTGATACAGTTTACGCATGGAGTGAAATTTACGATGAGATTGCCGGCGAAGACAAAGTTCTAATGGGCGGAAAAGGTTACTGGATCTTTTCTCTATAAGGTTACAGTTTAACAAGTTCCAGGTTCGCAGCTTTTTTCACTTGCAACCTGTAACTTTCAAACCTTTAACTGATTAATCTTCTCTCCCTGGACAGGACGGTTTCCTGTCTGTTGTAGCTCTCCTTTTAATTAAGGAGAGTTTTTTTGTATGGGGTAATAGCTAGGATGTCAGTGGGTAATCCTACATTAGTAAAATGGGGGGGGGTATCAGAAATTTTTAAACTGAAACTTAGAACCTTGTAACTCTTAGACGCACGCCGTTCGTCTCTACTGTAACTTTTAACCTTTAGGTGGTGCCGGGATTGTCGGGACATAGGTTATCTCAATGCCGCAGTGTCTCAGCTTTTCGTATAGAGATTTATCAACTTTGTGAGCTTCATCTAAAATCAGGAAACGTAGCTTGGGCATTTTTAATAGGGGTTCAAAGCTTTCAAGTTGTGTATTTGCAAGGTTTAGTCTTTTTACCGGTAAAATTTCTAAATTTGAAAGGTCAACTTGTTTCATGTTGTTGATTTTTAAAGTCTCAATTGCGAGGTGGCGTAAAAAATCGAGATTAACTATTGCCTTGGGTGCCGTAACACTTACAGTTAGACCACCGTTTTTTTGCTTACGACAGCTCAAACGTATGGACTCTTTGCTTATACCTTTATTAAAAATTACTATGAGTTCCTTCAACCATTCTTCTTTTTTCTTTACCTCTTTTTCATTATTGAAAATAAATTCGAAAGACTGCCTAGTCAGTGGAAAACGTCCTTCTTCGTATAGAGCTTTCAACATACTTAAATGGTCGATTTTTTGCTGCTGCAGTTCGCACAGTTGAATTAAGTCCTGATACAGCTTGGCGTTAGACGTTTTAAAAAGAGTTTTTGCCTGTTGGTAATCCTGTTGGGCAAAAAGAGCCAAGCCCTTTAGCCCCATTGCAGAGTTGCTATCAGGGTTTTTGGTCAGCATGTAGTTGGCTATTTTTAGATTAGCTGACGCGTTCTTCCAACCAAATTCATTTTTAAAGTTTTTAAAGATATGTTCAAAACCTTTTTCATTAAAATAGTCGGCCATTTCTCGCTCCTGTTTGTACAAGTCGAGGTTGTGTGTTGCCTTTTTCTCTTTTTGATAAAGGTTATACATGAATATTGAGTTGGAAATCGCAATGAAGAACAGGAACAGAGATGCTGTTTTATGCCGTTTTATGAAAAAGTAGATGATTTTTAGAAGGGTGACATTTTCTGCGTTTGTGATGAAATTGTGCTGATAGTTTTGAACATCAGTAAGGAGTGCGCTGACACTTTTATAGCGTTTTTGCTGGCTTGGATTCATTGCTTTTAAACAGATTGCTTCCAGACTTTTGGGAACCGAGGAGTTTAGTGATGATGGCGGAGGAATCATTCCTTTAATAGTTTTTGCTAACACAAGATTAATCTCGTCTAAATGATCCAACGGGCTGTGATAAGTCAAGATTGAATACAGAATAGAACCGAGTGCATAGACGTCGGTTTGAGCCGTTTTACTGCCAAACTGTTCTTTTATCTGTTCAGGAGCCATATAGCCGGGCGTGCCTTTAATAATCCCACTCAGGGTTATTTCATTAATCAGATCAGAATCAATAAGTTGAATGTTTTCAGCCTCTTCATTTTTAGTTTGAGGGCTGTTACTTACCCGTGCAATTCCCCAGTCACAAACAAGAACTTCACCGTAATTATTAACGCGAATATTATCAGGCTTTAAGTCGAGATGAATCACACCTCGTGAATGAGCATAAGCCATCGCATCACAAACTTTTACAAAGATGTCAATAAGTTTGTTTAGCGTGTATTTTTTTCTATAAAGTGGATTTTGTTTTCTGAGCTCGCGAATGATAATAGATAGACTGTCCCCCTCAATAAGCTTCATCGTAAAGAACGGTTGCTCATTACGGAAACCGATATTGTAGACTGGCATGATATTGGGGTGCGAAAGGTAGGAGGTGATACGTGCTTCTCTTAAAAACTGTTCCTGTTTAGTTTTGTCATTACAAAACTCTTCTCTGAGGCAACCCATTGCAATAAAACGGCCAGTTGATTGATCATAAACTTTGAAGATTTGTTTTGAGCCGCCTTTAGCATAAAAGCGTTCAGAGCCGTAGCGACTACTTTGACCTTGAAGTTGTTCAATTAATGGGAATGTCTTTTCATCATCAAAGTCAAAACTCAGTAGTCTGTCATCTCTGGTTTTAAAGAAACTTTCAAGCTCTTCGGCTGAAGAGCTTGAGATAGGCAATTTGTTTTTAGGTTGCATAGCTCTGATGCCTTACGAAAGAATTCCGTTACTAATTGTCATAGTTTTGTCGGCTTTCGAAGCCGCAGATTCGTCGTGGGTGACTAGAATGACAATTCCACCATTGTCTGAGAATTCTCTTAAACTGTCGAGAACGAGTTCGGAGTTTCCTGGGTCTAAGTTACCTGTGACTTCGTCGGCAAGAAGAATTTGCGGATTGAAAAGCAGGGCACGGGCGAGGGCGGTACGCTGCTTCTCGCCGGCACTTAACTCTTTCGGTAAATGATTTTTACGTTCCGAAAGTCCGAACTTTTCAATCAGTTCATCAACCCGACTGCCAATCTTCAATTTCTTTGCAATTAAAGGCGCAGCGATGTTTTCGGAGACTGTCAAATAAGGAATCAGGTGAAATTGCTGGAACACAAAACCGATTTGTTCAGCACGAAATGCGGCGCGTTCATTTTTATTTAGGCTATAGACATCGTGCTTGTTTATCAAAATTGTGCCTTCGTCGGGACGGAGGAGTCCGCCGATTGTATGAAGAAGTGAGGTTTTTCCGCTGCCGCTTTCGCCTTTTATGGCGATGAATTCACCTTTATTCAGTGTCAGGGAGAGATCATTAATTGCTGTGATTTTTGTTGAACCTTTTTGGTAAAACTTTGTAATGTTTTCTACTTTTAACATGATGACTCCCCCTTAGTCTTGAATAATTTTTGCCGGATCCTGCAACGATGCATAAAGGGCTGGTAGCCAGCTTGCGGCTGTTGAAATCAATCCGGCAAGGCAGATTGTGATAATCAATGCGAAGGTGCCGAAAAGTTCTGACAACTCAAAGTTTTCCACAGAAATTGTCGATGTGAATATGCCAATTAAATAACCGGTAACTGCTGCTGGAATGGCGATTAATATCGACTTCATTAGAAACATAATTAAAATTGTGTGTTGCTTTGTGCCGATTGTACGAAGAATACCAATTTCATCCTGTCGGCTTTTTACATTGGCGATGAAAGTAAGGCAAATCATAAATGCACCGGTGATTATAACCAGTGGAATTAGCACTTTAGCAAAACGAAGTTGTTCATTTTTCAGTTCTGTTCGTGATAACTCTTCCGCTTTAAGAGCTTCTTTTGCTTCACGTTTGGCACGATCTCTGGCTTTGGCACGGATTGCAACTTCTTTATTTTTCTGCAGAACCTGAACATTTGGAATTAACTCTTTTACACTCTGAATGATATTTGTGAGTGTGCCGCTTGCACAGTGACATTTTAGCGCAAGAATGGCGTTGATTTTACCTTCTTTGTTCAGAAGTTCCTGAGCATCTTTTAGAGGTATCCAAACTGTGGCATCATCCTTTGAACCGCGTCGTTCATTACATTTTGTTATGGTAAATTCACGACCAAGAAGTTTGACCTTGCTTCCTTCTTTCAGGTTAAGAATTCGGTGAAGTTCATAACCCAAAACCATCCCTCCGTCTGGAACCGGTTGAAGCATTGGTTTCTTCGGATTTCTGTAAAGATACGGAACCTCGCCTTTGGTTCCGATTAGAATGATGGACTGCTTTTGTTCCGGCCAGACAATTTTCTGGGTCAAACTCGGAAGCAGATGCTGAATTGTCAGTGTTCTTGATGAAACAAGTTTATCTGTCACTGATTCATCCATATACTTACTGGCAAAGTCATCTGCGTAGAAGTTTCCCAGATTCTGACCTTCAGGAATTATTAACAGATTGAATCCTAACTCCAGCGAAATCTTACGATAATCATCTTGCAGGACGAGAACACGTTCGTTAAGTTCGGCCTCTTTTTGAGCTAGAATTTGAGCAGTCTGTAGATCATGAATTTTCAGAAGAGAAAGAGTTCCGATGACAATTGCCGTTGTAATTGCTACGATTGCAAAGCCGATGAGATAATTGACTTTTCTGCGAAAAATCTCGCGGTTGACAAGTTTAAATGTGTTCATGTTAATCCTCTTTTTTTAGCAGTAAAAGCGTCACGAAAATTCCTATAACAGCAATTATTACGACAGAAATGATAATAAGTGGGGAAAACTTAAGCTCATCGTGTTTAACTATCTGCTTTTCTTTAGGTTGCGCCGTACCTACAGGTTTTATCACTACTGGTTCTACAGCTTTCGGTTCAGGTGGAGTCAATTCCGGAAGCTCTACCTCTTCTATAAAACTGTCAAAACCGCCGATTTGAGGCATCGGTTCTTCATCAATCCAGGTTTCGCCAAGGTTTCTTGTCCAGTCTGTGTTAAATAGAACATCGACTCCAGGGTTCTGCTCTTTGACAATACAGGAACATTTGCCGATGAGATATTCACACTGTTTTTCAATATTCTTTAGTGTGATCTCATTTCCGACTAAGGCATTAAGAGCACGGCCTTGACCGTAAAATGAGAAGACCATCGGTTCCGTTGTTGCAAGGTGTTTGGAGTTGATAGATTTTAGCAGAGTGTGCAGAAAATTGTTTTGCGGTTGTTTGTATTCTGAAACGACAATTGGAGATAGCTGAACTTTCGGTTCGCCTTTGTTATCAAGAAGCTGTGAAATTATCCACTTTTTTTGAAGTTTAGTCAGTTCACCTTTTAGCAGTTGCAACTTCTTCGCTGAAGAGGTTTCATCAGTTCCTTTTATGAAGAACCAGACAATTGGCGAACCATTCGTCAGATGTGTGCCTAAAATCTGACGTGTGGGAGAGTTGATTATTTCATTTATGTTTTCCGGTGTAAACTCACATTGCCAGACTGTTTTTTGTACAGGGCAATCCAGAGGGTAGGCCACCTGCAGCTCAACTTTGTTTTTTACAGGAAGAGCTCCTTTGGGTAAAATCTTTTGTCGTTGAAGGTTAATAGTTTCGACAATCAAATTCGCATCTTTGTTCTTTTGAACTGAACTATTGATTAATAGCTCGAGAAGTTCCAGTTCTTCGGCATTGAAGTCACGGTTATGAAAAACCTTTAACTGGTAAGGAGAAGATTCCCAGCGTTCCATTGCATAGCGGAAAACTGGTGTGTCGCAGGCTAAAACAGTGTTTGCTGACAGAAAAGCTACTATTATTAATATGGTTTTGGTCATACTTAATTTCATTTTATACCTATAGAGCGAAGTATACCACGCTTTGAGTTAAAGCGTGGTATTTTCACTTGGAATATTTACACTCCTGAATCCATTTTTAGGACGGGAGAAATAAGTCGAAGTCAACTTAAAGATGCTGAATTCCGGCTATGAACTTACTAAAACTGGTGTTTAATACCGACAAATCCCTGAAATCCATAGTCCGGATAGCCGACAACAGTTGAATATTCATCATCCAGAAGATTTTCCAAAGAACAGTAGACTCGTGTTTGCGGCGCTAATTTATAACCAAAATTAAGATTTAAATCCCAGAAATCGCCTAAATCCTGATATTCTCCATTTCCCGAAAAACGACTATTTTCAAACCAAGATACATATTTTGCGAAAAAGTTGAAGTCGAAGTTTCCAATTTCAGAATAGATTCCGGCATTGGCGATGAAGTCTGGAATTTCTGAATAGTTCTCATAACCATCACCACTGTCAGCTTCTGAATCCATAAGAGTTGCGGAAGTGAAAAGTTCAAACATTTTGTTTATTTTTGCTGAACGAGCTTCAAACTCCAATCCGTATTGCTGAATATCACGATTCAGGTAAAGGTCATATTCCTCGCCGGTTCCCGGATCAATTGCAGTCTGACCGCTTAGTGTGATTGCATTATCGCGGAATGTATAAAATCCGCCAATTTTAACAAAACCGTATTCTTCAGAAGCAAACTTAACGCCCGCATCAACCATATAACGATTTTCTCTTGCAGGACTTTCGAAGTCAACAGTTGTTGCACCGTTTGGCGCGTCAAGCATTCCAAAAGTAAAGTTCGAATACAACGTAGTGATGTTAGTTAAAAGGTATTTACCGCCTAACGACCAGCGAAGTTCAGGTTCTCGCCATTCGTCTTCAATTGGGTTAGCAAACGAATTATTGCTTCCAGTTATGTTGAAAGCGTGACCGCTGTTGTCTTTGTCATAAGTTCTAGCATAGCGGAAACCAGCATCGATAATCAGTTTGTCAAAGACGTGTTCATCTACCACAGAAAGTGCATAAGTGTGCTGATCCATACGGTTGCCGACGTAGTTACGCTTCCCTTTCGGTGCAACCCAATGATTATAGTGAACACCGTAGCTCAAAGTATTATCCTGAGATAACTTGCGTGCCTGCGACAACGAAAGTCCGTACTCGTAATCTTCTTCAAAATATTCGGTTGGTCGCCAGTCTCGACGTTCGTAGTCAGCTCGACGGTGCGATACATAAGTGGTCATTTCTGTAGTCAAATCAGAACTATGCTTGTAGGTTCCTTTAAAAGATAAAGACATGTATTCGAACGGATCGTATTCTTCTGTTCTCTGCTGCATAGAGCCGGATGTGTCTTCATTTCCTTTGCGAAGTTCACGGTTCCCGTTGATGTAAAATGCATTCATTTCCAACGTCAATTCGTTGAACTTCCAGCCGGAGTTTAAGAATAGAGAATGAATTTCTTCTGCAGCATTTTCATCACTTGGTCCTTCAGTTCTCCAACGTGTAAGTCCTAAAGTGTACCAGCTATTATCAAAAGAGTTTCCGTTTACCAATGAAAGCTTTTGAGAGTCGTAGCTTCCGTATTCAGCTCCGACAATTGTGGTTTCATCTTTAAAGCGGCGAGTTTTTACATTAATAACTCCACTGATGTCGGAAAGTCCCAGCATCAGGCTACCGCTTGAACGCATAATGTCGATTTCCTCTACCATTTCTGCCGGAATTACGTACGGTATTTCATGAAATTCACGCTGCCAGATTCCGTTAATTGCATAACTTGGATAGGGATAGATCTGACCACGAAAAGAGGTTAACTGTTTGATTTTTCGACCACGGGTTTCGGTAAGAGCTCCCGGTGCGGTATCTAATGCGTCGGTAAGGGTACGCGCATTGAGTTTTTCGATGTCTTCTCGACTAACTGTAGTTTCGGCAATTTCGAGTCCGACGGATGTTGAGCGGTGAAATTCAAGTCGCCGGTTTTTTTCAGCTTTTGCTTTTACTTCAATTTCCGGCATTTTCTCAACCTCCTGTGAAAATGCCAATTGCGAAACAATTGCAGATGTTAGTAACATTGCTTTTTTCATTAGTTTGCCTCCTTTTTATAGCTATAACTAATTTATTTTTAACTTTGAATCATGCTGAAGGTAACTATTTACAAGTTACCTTCACTGAATTTTATTGAGTAACGAATAGCCAGTAACCGACGCCTCGCATCAGTATATTATCTTCAAGTACATTGTTATATGAGTCGGTCCACGAGAAGGCCTCGTCAATATAATTAGGTTTCCTTTGATTGCTATATGGACCTCTGAGGTTCCAACCAGTATTTAGGTTTTTTGTCCAGTCAGTATCATCAGGATATTGTCCAGTTACCAAAACTGTTTCTTCTATTTCAGAATAAACCCAGAATCCATTAAAAGGTTCAGGCAACTCAACTTTCACGTAATTAGTTCCATTCCAACCCCAGATAGTACCTGATTTGTTATGGAGTTTTGACATATCTGCCCCTTTAATTGGAAGCGAAAGCAGATTCCACCCTTTGTTAAGAGTTAAATAGATCTTGGTTTGAGGCGAATCAACAGATGTCGTTGATTTAGTGCCATAGCTGTCGTAGGTAATTAGGCGGTATTCTGAACTCATATCGCCATTTTCATCTACAAAGCTGTAATTATCTCCGTTAATATCATCAGTTACATAAACGGTTTTCCAGCCATTTTCAGTTTTTTTCTCGATGGCATACTTAGCAACCCCAATTCCTTCTTCAGCTGTCCAAGTTAGGTTCAGTTTTCCATCTACCGTTTGTTTGGTGAACTCCAACCCGATGGCAGGTGTTGTTGCACGCTGCATTCCCAGTGTATAGAAGCCATCGTTTAGGGGCACATCGGCGAAGATTATATCACTGCCACTTCGAGTAGAAAATAGAGCTGACTGAGATAGATTTGGAACTGGCACTCCTACTTTTTTATTAAAATTAGTACCATCCGTACTATGAAGTAGCTCATAAGTGTCTCCAGCGTCTCCTTCGAGTAGAGCAACTTTCGCTGCTGAGAATTTCACTGTAACAGGGCAACTATTTGTGGTTTGCACGGCTACATACCAGTTGGCCGCAAGGCGTCTTGTTCCCAAATCGTCATCTGATACAGTTTCATCGGAAGATGAATGAACTATTAAAGCAATACTTTCATCACTCTGAAGAGGTTGTGCAGATTGGATTTCAGCACCGCTATTTGTGGTAGTTGAGGTCACATCTCCACCAATTACAGCAGGGTTAGAAGATGTGAATTCACTCTCTGTACAAGGATAAATAGCTTTAGAAGGAGACCAGCAGTTGCTACTTCTTTCGAAGAATCGACTGTTTAGGGTTCCATCGTTCCCGCTCGCAGAACGGTCATATAATGTGTCTCCAGATGCTAGGTTGAAATCGTAATAAATTAGTAATCCGGTATTATCATTTTCATAATCCAGTTCGGAGTAAATATTGTCTCGGATTTGTTGAGGAGTACGTTTGACAGTCCAGAACCTAAACTCGTCCAGAGTTCCGTCGAAATTGTTTTCTCCAAGTCTCATTAATCCAGATTGTGCAGTGGTCATTGTAGGAATTGTACCGCTGAATGTCAACAATTGTTCCACTCCATTTAAGTAGATTTTGACGCGGTTCTCATTCCCAGTTGCAGTGCCGTCGAAAACTGCTGCCACATGTACCCATTGACCATTGCCGACTCCAGACGAAGGAAGGCAACCATCCGGAGTTTTGGCAACAGCATCTGTACCACCGGTGGCAATCGTCAGCCAAATCTGACTTTTTTCTGATGGTTTAGCTACACCTGTAGAAAGTAGAAAGCGTTCATTACCAGATGCACGATAAGCAAATGCACTTTCACGTGTCCCGTTATCATAGGCTGCATTACTTTTCCACCACATTTCCACAGTAAATTGTGATAAACTCTCCATTTCCTCTACACGACCGACAGTCACTACATCATTAGCTCCTCCATCATGAATATATAGTGCATAATTTTGGTCTGTTGATGTGTTGATGTTTTTTGTTGCAGTATACTCAGACTCCATACTGCCATCATTTGCCTGTGCTTTGACGCGTACAAAGTAGGACGAGCCTGGGTTAAGGTTTGTGACGGTTATGTGATTTGTGGTGATGGTCTTACTGTTCCAGTTTGGAAGTATGGAAGTGAAACCGCTATCAGTCGCTACGTCTATCAAGTAATTGCAACCTGATATTGGCATCCATGTGAGGTTAAATGAGTCTGCTTTGATATTTGACACTGTTAGAGGCTCTGGTGATGAAAGTCCCGTTTCAACTTGTACTAGATCGACTGTGAGAAAACGTTTATTCACAGCCGTGTAATTGATTGCCAGAGAAACGATATCTCCATGGACAATTTCCCCGTTGGAAAGGGCAATGATATCAAATTCAAAATCCTTCCATGCATCTGTAGCAAATGTAATGTCTGCCAACTCAATATTGAAATCAGACGGACTGTTTGTGTTGGATGTTGACGCCATTATTTTGAAACTTTCGTAGTAGTTTGCATGGGATGTACATGCTTTGAACTTTAAAAAGGCGTCTCCGGCTGAGGTTAGTTCAACAGGAGGAAGAATCAACCAGTCTTCGTTTGATGCTTTATTATCAAATCGGCAGTATGCAAAGTTGTTGCCGTCAGGTGGCGCTGGTACGTCGTCTGCTCCCGATTTGTAGGTGGTAGTTACAGAGGTCCAAAAACCTGCATCACCGCTATTTGTATCGACAGTGGTCCAACTCAAAGGAATTGTTGTTTCAAAGCTTTCACCAGTTCCCATAAGGGCAGGTGACACAGTAATAGTTGGTGAATTTGCAGTCGCTGAACTATTGGTTACACCACGTACTCGAACATAGTAAGTCGCGCTAAAATCTGGTATGTTTACAGATATTGTCTGAGCGGTAACAGTTTTGTCGTTGTAACCGGTAACAAAGCTGGTGAAACCGTCGTCAGTCGCAATGTCCAGTTTATAGTTTTCAGAGAAACCTACCCAGTTTAAGTTAAAGCCGGTACGAGTTAGAACGGCAGGAGTCAGTACTGGTGCAGTGCTGGACAGAGTCGTCGATGTCCATGCAGTATCTGTCTGTATATTTACCAGTCTTCCATGGTTACCATTTCCAGAATAGTCGAATAGATAGTTGTCACCGGACTGGTCAAATTTAAAATAAGCTTCAAGGTTCTCTGAATTTGTCTCAACATTATCGGCATTTTCTGAGATTTGTGCTGCTGTGCGTGCTTCAGACCAGACGCGGAATTCGTCTATTTGAGCAAATAGTG
>DDLT01000074.1 GCA_002340265.1 Lentisphaeria bacterium UBA2565
TGATCTATCAACTAAATCTTTTGTCATGCCGGATGCCAATGTGGAGATTTCGGCAACTTTCACACCTTCGGACAGTTTTAACATTACCGTTAATGGTGTTGACGGTGTAGTTGAGAAAGCAGTAGTCTCTGTAACGAATCAGTCATCTAAGAAGACAGATGTCGCGGGGAATGCACAGTTCTATCTAGTTGATGGAGATTACAACTGCACTGTTTCTGCTACCGGTTACGAAGACGCACAAGTTAATATCACAGTAAATGGTGCAGATGTAAATGAAAGTATTACTCTTACACCATTGAGCTACAGTTTGACTTTCAACGGTGCAGAAGTGGACGAGTTGACAGATCTAGATCTACCATCAGACTACACCTTTGGTAGTAATGATATCATCATACCAGATGTTGATGATCGAGCGGATGCCACATTTAATGGATGGTTTGACCAAGATGGTAACAAAGTTGAGACTATTTCTAATGGTAGTTACGGTGAATTGGAGTTGACAGCCCAGTGGCGTGCTAAGAATGGACAAAACAAGATTCCTGTAAACTCAATCTATGTGACTCCAAGTAACTATCCGGAGAAGAAGACCCGTAATGGTTATGCACCTACCTGGAAAGATATGGGTAATCGTATGAATTACGATTTGAGTATCTGGAATTCAGCTGGTGACTCAATTGATTTCGGCTTAGCTCTATCAGATGGTGGTGGCTGGCATATAGGTACACCTGTGGCACAGGGAGCAAGTGCGCTGGGTATATTGGATTTTGACGGAATTGGAAAAGCCGACCGTCTTCCAACTGGTGAGCGTGAGGTTCTGAAGGAGAAGCCTTCTGATGCGTATATTCAGGGGCTGATTGACAAAGCCAAGAATGCCGGTGTCGAAAACAGTCACTATTATGGACCAAAAGTAGGTGAAACCGATCAAGTTTTCTGTCGTTCTGCGGCACGCATGGCCAGTGCTCCGGTACCTCGAACACGCCGTAAGAAGATGGCGTTATTCAACGATTTTATCGATGCACAGATGGAGGGTGGAAATGCGGATGTTGTAATGTTCGAGCATGCGATGTTTGGTTACTTCTACACTCCAAAAGAGCAGATTGCGTCGATGATCAGTACTCAGTTTTGGCACAGTACACGTGGTTCGGCAAGTCCGGTGGTAATGACCAATTGTCGTGGAGCTTCAAAACAGTATGGAGATTTGATTGATGCACAGTTTTCTCAGATGACATCTGCCAAAAATGATGAGTTTGGACAGTATACTGGAGAGCTTAACCGGTCTGCATGTGACCTATCTTATGCACGCCAGATGTATTATTACAACTGGTTAACCAATCTGGCTAATGGACGTTGGGAGATTGGTACAACTTATCCATTTACAGAATTTTTCGCAAGAGCACAGAAAGTGACGCGTTCAATCGGGCGCCCCGGTCCTGTGCAGACACCGATTGCTCTGGTTCTCGATTTTTACAACGGATGGCAGGTACCATGGAGTAACAGAAGAAATGTCTGGTATAATGAGATTAAAGGTTACGAGGAGTGTGACTATCAAACTCATGGATTAGTTGACTTTTTCTACCCTAATTACACCAACTCCAAAAATGGCCAGATTTTTAAGCACATGATGGGAACGCCGTACGGTAGTGTGACTGATATTCTTTACAGTGACGTACAGCCTACGCTGCTTGAACGTTACGGTCTTGTGGTTTGGGCAGGAGAGGCGACTCAGGAATCTCAAATGATCAAGGATAAGTTGGAGAATTTCGCCAACTATGGACGTGATGTAGTAATTTTTGGTAAACAGGCCGAATCTCTATTCCCGGAATGGTTCAGTGGTAGTTCGTTAAGCTACGCTGCCGCTGGCACGGTGGTACAGTGGGATGAAAGCCTTCCTGATGGAAATAGTTCATATTCGGCAGCTGAACCAAAATCATTCCAATATTATAACGGCGTAAATCTTCCTGCCGAGGCTGTGACTTTGGCTATGGTGAATGGTACACCGCTTGTGGTTGAAATTCCTTATCAGAACAACGGTCGTTTGAGTGTTGTACTGAGTCCTTATGGAATGAACAAGGATAACCTTGGTGATAATGGTGATATTCAGTACGCTTACAACATGATGAACTTTAGTCACCGCCTTCTTGACCTTCGCAGTATGGAAAAAATGCTTTTTACTGTTAATAATAATAAACTTAACCATGTCGCTTGTCGTGTAAAAGCAGGTGAATACTACCTTGGTGTCTTTAATGCCGAAATGACAAGTCAACCGTTTTCTATTGAGTCTAAGATCGGTGCAATCACCACTATTGAAGAGGTTGACTTGAATGACGATAGAGATATTATCAAGTACTTTGACGGAGGAGTGCTTTATACTCCAAGACACCTGTCTCCAAGAACTGATTACGGGCTTTCCGATGCTTCACATATTGAGGGGCGTGATGTTCGTATTTATAAAATTACGCTTACAGAAGAGAATGTGGAGGAGATGCCGTACTGTATTCACAACGGCCGACCTGAAAACCGTTATGTGGCAATGCCTGATTTGGCTGTACTTCGAAACCGCATTCCTGAATTTTACGACTTTTTCTTCCATTACAACGGTGTGAAAATTGATGGTGAAACATTCCTGAATACTTCGGGTGAGCAGCTTGTTAAATCTGCAAAATACCTGAACCGTCGTGTTATAAACACACTTGTTGATGCAAGAAATATAACGGACGAAGCTGATTTACAGATTATTGTAAATCGATTAATTACTCTGAAACGTGCGGTGCCAACTCTTGTTGCCGATTCGGTTCCTGCTGCTATTGCGACACAGTGTGCAGATAATGGTGTTCGTGTCTTAACTGGTGCAGATGTGTGCTGGATTGATAAAGCCAAAGGTGTGGATCAGGCAAAAATCAGTAGTGCGCAAGCAACGGTTGTTGATCTTTATTATGAAACTATGGATGCATTGTATAATGATGTGAAAACCATCTTCATCAACAAAGAAAGCGGTTTGGTTACTTTAGAAGGAGTAACTGTTGATGCTGTGGATTATGATGCGCTAGAGGTTACACAGAGTAAGTCCGGTCACTATATCTACATTGGTCGTGAAACGTTTGACCTTAAGAAATTTGTCGCTGATAATACTGAAATCTTCACTAAGTTTGAAGGTCTGAAAGTCGACGCATCTTACCTTATAAATAAAACAGATGCGGTCTTGACGGCGGAAAAAGCATGGCTTAATTCAAAAGGCCTTAAATTGATCGTCGACTTGACCTCAGAGCAGAACCACTTTATTGATATTTCACTGTATAAATACTTCCCGAAATATGTTTATGACGAAGGTTTGAACATCTATAATGAGATTCTCCGCAAAATGGAGTTGATTGGATGTACAGAATTGATTCTGGAGTTTAAACACTATGAATTTGTATTCTACGGTTCCTCGGCAGAGTTGGTCGCTCAGGTTCAACTTGAGGCCAATGAGACAATGGTTTACTTTGCAGAGCAGGCTAAAGCAAAAAATATCAATCTGCACGTACAGTATCGTAATAGCTGGATTTATAATGCGGAGTTCCCAAGAGTTACAGCCCACGATAATATCTATATTATCAATCCGGAGTAAGCGTCAACTTAGGTCGG
>DDLT01000087.1 GCA_002340265.1 Lentisphaeria bacterium UBA2565
CAAATTTGATGATGGTAGTGGAATTGTCGCTGTTGACTCCTCTCCTCTACAGAACAATGCAAATTTGGTAAATTTACCGACCTGGTTTAACGATGGTAGTTTTACCGCATTGCAGTTTGATAAAAGCCTTCAGCAATATTTAAGTTGTGGTAATGTGTCTTCTCTTGATGGGACAGGTGACTTCACGTTATCTGGTTGGGTTAATACTACCAAAAAGTCAACAATGACAATTCTTAGCCAACGCACTGCCCCTACTGAGGATTTTGATGGTGTGACCAATAGCTTTACGTTAAATGTCACCGGAAAAGGACAGATTGACTTTCGTCCTCACAACGGGACTCGTGCGAAAAGTGTATGCTCAAATACAAAAGTAAATGACGGCGCCTGGCACCACTTTGCCGTAACCCGCCAATCCGGCACAGTGAAAATTTTCATTGACGGTGTCCTAGAAGCCGAAAAGGCTAATTTGAATCATGACTTTAATGGAGACATCCCCCTAACAGTTGGTGCTCAAGTTCCAGCCCAGCGCTACTTTTTCCATGGTTTATTGGATGACCTGTCAATTCGTTCGGAAGCCTTAACGGAAGCAGAGTTGACCTTTCTGGCGGCAAACCACGGTCAGACCGTCAACTCAGATGCCGATTCAGACGGTGTGAGTAATCGTGAGGAAATGCTTGCTGGACTTGATCCTTTAAATGCAGATTCCGATTCAGACGGTTTAAATGACGGTGCAGAAATCGCCCTTGGCACAGACCCTAAAGTTGGGGATTCTGACGGTGATGGCGTGCTTGACGGTGATGAAGTTGCTGATCTGACTGATCCCCTAGCTCCAAATGGCAATGTGCCGCGCGGCTGGATGGCGACGACAGTCGGTACGGTTTCCGCAGACACATCAATTGACTATTATGAGGCTAATGATTCGTTCAACTTTCATGTTCAATCTAAACCAAGCCTAAAAAGTGGTGAAAACTTTGCCTTCACCTATAAAAAAGTACGCGGTGACTTTTCAATAACTGCAAAAGTTGATTCTTGCCTTTCAGAAGTAATAAATGCTGAGACTGGTGTCATGGTTCGTAACAGCCTTAGTGATACTGCTAAATTTGCGTCAATCTCTCTTACTGTTGCCAATGGAACAATTTCAAAGATACGTAAAAAAGGTGGCAAGGGTATTGATAAATTCCAAACTAACATCGGTAAAAATCCGTATTGGGTACGTATTTTAAGACAGGGATCTACTATTCGTACGTTCCTTTCGCCTGATGGTAAGTTTTGGACTGAACATATAACTAGAAACGATATTGAGCTTGCAGATGAGATTTTTGTCGGACTTTATACGGCATCTGGTGATGAGTTCTTGTCAATTGATTCCTCTATTACAGATGTTGTAGTGGCTCAAGCGGATGACTTTGATCTGGACACTCTTCTAAATGTGGAAGAACAGATGTTGACTACCAGTGAGGTTCTTCCTGATACCGATGACGACTTTGTTGACGATAATGTTGAAATCGAATCTGGAAACAATCCAGTCATAGCACCGGTTATTAAGGACGGCAAAACCTACCAAAAAGCTGGGCTTGTTACTCGTTACACACGTAAACACTATCTAATGCTGCCTGACTTTGACAAAGAACCTGTCAATAAAGTTTTTGTTATGGACGGTGCTTCGTTAGGTAAAGGTTGGGAAATGGTTCAAAACAATGCGGGCCAAGGTAAAGCCGCATTGAGTATGCAGGCGATGATTAATGTTCCAGCTGATGGCGAATACACCTTTTACGTTGCCAGCAAAGATGGTTCACGTCTGGTAATTGACAATCAGGTGGTGGTTAACAATGACGGAGTTCATGCGCTGAACGAAGAGCAGGGTTCCATCACGTTAACGGCCGGACTGCATAAATTTGATCTTCAATACTTCTATTATGAGCAGTTAGGTGCCGAACTTTGGACAAGTTGGTCTGGCCCAAACTTTGCTAAAGAGGTGATTTCAAACTACAGCTTTGTTCATGCTCAGGAAGATCTAGATGAAGCAGTGGCTGAAATTGATACTGATTCAGACGGCTTAACTGACCTTGAAGAGGCAGAACTGGGCTCTGATCCTAACAACGCTGACACAAACGGTGACGGTTTGACCGACGGCGAAAAGTATGATCTTGGTCTTGATATTTTCGGTACAGATACAGATGGTGACGGTATCTCAGACTTTGTCGAGGTTAAAGAAACTTTTACAAATCCTAAATCTGTGGAGTTTGACGGTACAATTACCGATGTGGTAACTATTGCCGGTAAAGACGTATCCTCCTCCCAAGGTGAATGGGAAGAGGAAGGCGACACTATTGTGGCAAAACGTGCCCGTGGCTATGTGGAGTACACATTCAATGTCACAGAAAGTGATGCATACCACCTAGCGGTGGAAGCAACGCACCTGTGGCTGAAAATGTCTTGCTCACCAGTGTCACCAATCGACAACTCCGACCTAATGGTTTATCTGGACGGTCAATACCTTGGCAAGAAAAACCTTATCGCACCTGATGGAATCTATGGCAAAGTGGGAATCACTACACCATACATCACGCCGGGTGAACACACCGTACGCATCTTCTGGGAAAATGTTCACTCACGTATTTCTCTAAAAATCAAAGATCTGAAAGTGCAGACACTTGGCGGTCCTGACAGCAATGGTGACGGAGTTAAAGATTGGGTGGAAACTTCAATTGCTTCTACGGAGTCCCTGAATACGGTTCCTGCAGAAAGCTTTGTCTCTCCAATCTGTATCGAAGGTGACTCTCGTTATGTCGATATGGCAACAGTAAACAGTTCAGCACTGACAATTGCAGCTAACCAAGGCGCTGGTGCAAAATGGTTCGCGAATGTTGACCTAGCAGAAACTGGTGATACAGCGATCACTGCAAAATTCCAGAATGGTGGATTGACTAAAGCGGCAACCACAAAGTGGACTGCTCTGAACCTGTTGGACTCTGAGGTAAGTGAAATCACCATCCGTAAAGGCGATTCAGTCAAATTTGCCGTGGCAGATGAAGCTTTAGTTCCTGAGGATGTCGTAACTATCACCATTGACGGTGTGGACACAGCAACAACTCCTGCAACCGCGGTTGTGAAGAAGTTTGACACAGCCGGCACATTCACAGTCAGTGGTTCTGTAAACGCACTGAACGGTTCTGTAACAGTAAAAGTAATTGAAACAGAAAAGCCAGCTGTCAATCCTGCATTCATGATTGGAAAAGGGCGCATCTGGCACTATGACGGCTTAGCCGATGACACTATTCTTGAACACGATGAAACCGTGCAGTTATCCCGTGATGGCGAAAAGCTTAACATCCGTATGAACAAAACCAACCGTCCGCATCACCTGATTGTCCGTGCCTACGAAAATGGTCCGATTCTTCAAACAGTCAAGCTTGATGGATTCTGGATTCAAGCGGCAGTGGACAACTACGTCTGGGTGGTAGAAAAGCACGACGACTACG
>DDLT01000085.1 GCA_002340265.1 Lentisphaeria bacterium UBA2565
CAAATTTGATGATGGTAGTGGAGTTGTTGCTGTTGACTCTTCTCCTCTGCAGAACAATGCAAACTTGGTAAATTTACCGACCTGGTTTAACGATGGTAGTTTTACCGCATTGCAGTTTGATAAAAGCCTTCAGCATTATTTAACTTGTGGTAATGCGTCTTCTCTTGATGGGACAGGCGATTTCACTATTTCTGGTTGGCTTAACACTACTGAAAAATCAACAATGTCAATTCTTAGTCAACGCACCGCCTCTACTGAGGATTTTGATGGTGTTACTAATAGTTTTACGTTGAATGTCACAGGAAAAGGACAGATTGACTTTCGTCCTAATAATGGGAATCGTGCGAAAAGTGTATGCTCAAATGCAAAAGTAAATGATGGCTCTTGGCATCATTTTGTTGTTGTTCGCCAGTCTGGAACAGTTAAAGTGTTTATCGATGGTGTTCTAGAAGCCGAAAAGGCTGATTTAAATCATGATTTTAATGGAGATATCCCCCTAACAGTTGGTGCTCAATTTCCAGCACAGCGCTACTTTTTCCATGGTTTATTAGATGATCTATCGATCCGTTCAGAAGCCTTGACGGAAGATGAAATTACTTTCCTTGCGGCAAATCACGGACAAACTGTTAACTCAGATGCAGATTCAGACGGTTTGAGTAACCGTGAAGAAATAGTTGCCGGTCTTGATCCACTTGATGCCGACTCAGATAATGACAATCTGAATGATGGTGCTGAGATTGCTCTTGGTACTGATCCTGAAGTTCAGGATTCTGACGGTGATGGCGTTCTTGATGGTGATGAAGTCGCTGATCTGACCGATCCATTGACACCTAACGGAAATGTTCCTCGTGGTTGGATGGCGACGACTATCGGTACTGTCTCAGCGGACACATCAATTGATTATTATGAGGCTACTGGTTCTTTTAACTTTCATACTCAGTCAAATCCGGTTAAGAACAAAAAAGAGAGCCTTGCTTTCACTTATAAGAAAGTAACAGGAGACTTTTCTGTAACAGCAAAAGTAAACTCATGTAATTCAGATCATGTTAACGCTCGAGCGGGTGTGATGGCTCGTAATGGGCTTGATACGGATGATAAGTTTGTATCTATTGGCTTGACATCTGCTAATGGAACAAGATCTAACATGCGTAAAATAACAGGCAAGACTATTGATTCAGCGCATACCAATATCGGTGACAAACCGTATTGGGTAAGAGCGATAAGAAAAGGAACTGTTCTTCGTACATTCCTTTCTCCAGACGGAAAATTCTGGACACTGCATAAAATCAGAACTGATATCAGCTTGAAAGATGAAGTTCTCGTGGGTCTGTTTGCAGACTCTTCAAGTTTAGATTCTGCAGTTGATGCAGATATTACGGATGTCGCAGTTGTTGAAGCTGCTGACTTTGATATGGACAACCTATCTAATATAGAAGAGCAAATGTTGACTACGAGTGAAGTCCTTCCTGATACTGACTCTGACCTTGTTGATGACAATGTAGAGGTTGATAGTGGACTCAATCCGGTAATAGCACCAATTGTAAAAGATGGCAAAATTTATGAGAAAGCTGGTCTTGTAACCCGATACAGTAAAAATCAATACTTAGTTCTACCTGACTTTGATAAAGAGCCGGTCAATAAAGTTTTTGTGATGGAAGGCGCATCTCTTGGTAAAGGTTGGGGAATGGTTGCAAAACATGCAGGAGAAGGAAAAGCTGCGTTGAGCATGCAGGCAATGATTAATGTGCCTAAAGATGGTGAATACACCTTCTACGTAGGCAGTAAAGACGGTTCACGTTTGCTTGTTAATGATCAGGTCGTATTGGAGAATGATGGCGTTCATGCTTTAAAAGAGGAAAGTGGGTCAATTACCCTTACTGCGGGTCTTCATAAATTTGAACTGCAATACTTCTACTATGAAGATTTGGGAGCCGAACTTTGGACAAGTTGGTCTGGTCCTGACTTTGGTAAAGAGGTGATTTCAAATTATAGCTTTGTTCATGCTCAAGAAGATCTTGATGAAGCAGTGGCTGAAATTGATACTGATTCCGATGGCTTAACTAATCTTAAAGAGGCAGAACTAGGTTCTGATCCTAACAATGCCGACACAAATGGTGATGGTTTGACTGATGGCGAAAAATATGACCTTGGTCTTGATATTTTCAGTACTGATTCCGATGGCGATGGCATCTCTGATTATGTGGAGGTGAAAGAAACATTCACCAATCCAAAACTGGCAGAATTTGACGGTACAGTTACTGATGTCATGACTATTGCAGGTAAAGATGTGACTGAATCTCATGGTGAATGGGAAGAGGAAGGCGACACTATTGTGGCGAAGCGTGCCCGCGGTTATGTGGAGTACACATTCAATGTCATTGAAAGTGATGCATACCACCTTGCAGTGGAGGCGACTCACGTTTGGTTGAAAATGTCTTGCTCACCAGTATCACCAATCGACAACTCCGACCTTATGGTTTATTTGGATGGTCACTACCTTGGTAAGAAAAACCTTGTTGCACCTGATGGAATCTATGGCAAAGTGGGAATCACTACACCATACATCACGCCGGGTGAACACACAGTACGCATCTTCTGGGAAAATGTCCACTCACGCATTTCTCTGAAAATCAAAGACCTGAAAGTGCAGACACTTGGCGGTCCTGACAGCAATGGTAATGGAGTAAAAGATTGGGTGGAAACCTCAATTGCGTCTACAGAATCCCTAAATACGGTTCCTGCAGAAAGTTTTGTGTCTCCAATCTGTATCGAAGGTAACTCACGCTATGTCGATATGGCAACAGTAAACAGTACACAGTTGACAGTTGAAGGCAACCAAGGCGCTGGTGCAAGATGGTTCGCAAATGTGGATCTTGCCACTGATGGCGATACAGCGATCACTGCGAAATTCCAGAATGGTGGATTGACTAAAGCGGCAACTACAAAATGGACAGCGTTAAACCTTCTAGATTCGACTGTAAACGAAATCACTATTCGCAAAGGTGATTCTGTTATGTTTACCGCCGCAAAGACTGATGCTCAAAATGTAGCGGATATTGCAATCTCGGTAAATGACAAAGAGTATGACCTGCAGTTCATTCCTGGTAAAGCTGTCGGACAAAGCAGTGCCGTGGTAGCTGATGAGAATGCGACAGTCATTGGTGACAAATTAACTTACAAATTCTCAAGTGCGGGTGAGTATGCCATCAATGCTGAGTACGATCCACGTGGTGGAGGAAAAGGTAAAGAGTCTGTTACGGGCAAAACTGTAAAAGTTACCGTTGTCGAAACTGAGAAACCTGCTGAAAACCCGGCATTCATGATTGGAAAAGGGCGTACTTGGAACTTCGACGGCCTAGCTAACGAAGCGGTTCTTGAGTGTGATGAAACTGTTGGACTTTCCCGTGACGGCGAAAAGCTTAATATTCGTATGAACAAAACTAATCGTCCACATCACCTGATTGTACGTGCCTACGAAAATGGTCCAATTCTTCAAACAGTCAAGCTTGATGGATTCTGGATTCAAGCGGCAGTGGATAACTATGTCTGGGTTGTAGAAAAGCACGACGACTACG
>DDLT01000286.1 GCA_002340265.1 Lentisphaeria bacterium UBA2565
GAAACAACTTTTTTTTATGCTTTTTTCAGGTGAAAACATCACTAGAACGCCGTGCGTCTCTATGTCGTTTTTTTTGCAATTATCAAGATTGGATTGTAGGTCAGTTCTACACCGTTATCAGTTGTGAACTTTTGGTAGTCTGCAATGAACTGCTTTAGTTTTGATTTTGTAAGTCTGGATTCAGAAACTCCATTTACTCCGGTTTTCTGTACATGTTTCAACACATCTTTTGCAGAGGTGAATAACGATTTGTATTCAAACTCTTCTTCAAGAAGAATTTCAAAGCGTTCAGAAAGTAACTCTGTGATCTCTTCTTTTGAATGATAATCAAGCCCTACATTTAGCGTTTTACGCAACTCAATCATGTTTTTGGGACCAAAGGTCGTAAACGCGACAATTCCGCCTTCAATCAGCGATTCTGCGACTTTTGTAAAGTGTTGGCTGAGACTCTCAAACCACTGAATCACGGCATTTGAAGTTATCAAATCTAGCTTATCCGGATAGTTAACAGTTTCAGCATCGCCGATAATAAACTCTGCATCAACGTCTATGAGTTCACAAATGTCCGATAAATCATTCAGAAATAGTTTTTCTATTTCAAGTTTACTGACGATTTCATTGGTCAAAATGCCGGAACCGCACCCGAGTTCGAGAACACGTTCAAATTGACTCTGAATCTTGGAGAGCCCTTCAACTAGACGCTTTGCGGTTTGTTTCTGCACTTTGGCTTCGTTGGCATATTGATCTTTAAAACTTTTCAGAAAAAGTTCGCCGACACGTTTCTTACAGATCATAGCTCGATAATCTCCTGCCATGATGCCCAGCTTTGAAACGGATAATGTGCACCGGCAATTTCAATCGTTCGGCAACTCTGAGTTTCCCAGAACGCCATTTGAGCTCGCTTAAGGAAAATACGGTCGCGTTTGGAAATTAACGCTAAGTCAAAACAGTTTTGCATTTGGCAGTTTCTAAATGTGTCCCCCAGACTTCGTAGTTCTTCACGCTGTTCATCAATTTCCCGGAATGAAATATTCGAACGATCATCAGTTTTATTAAAGGTTCTTGCCAGAAAACTCTGGTAGTTTTCTTCACTCATTGTAGAGAGTGTTTGATCAAAAAATGCATTCATAATGCCGAAGTTGTCATCGATTGGTTTTAATGTACCGTTCACCGCAATTGATCTCTTTGCAGGAATTTTCAGTTTGTTTGCAACTGCAACTCCGAAGGACCAAGCAATTGCATAAACTTCCTGATAATCTTTAATTTGTACTGAGTCAAAGTTCAAATCTTTGTAATCATAAACTGCAAGCACATCAAAGTCAGCAGTTTCAAGGTGTGAAACTTCAGAACCGTTCATGCTCCAACCCGCAAAGTAGACAATCAACTTTTCATTATCATTTTTAGATAGCCACTTAGTTTTCATTCTTAAACTCCTCGATGATTCCAAAAAGTTTAACAAGTTCGACTTTTTTCATTGCAGCAGAAAGTGAAATGCGTAAGCGAGACGAACCTTTTGGGACAGTCGGAGGACGAATCGCAAAAACTGTGTATCCGTTTTTTCTGACCTTTTCTGAGAGTTTCAGAGCAGAATGGTTATCTCCGGTGATGACTGGAATGATTTGTGAGTTACCAGCAGTCGGGTACAAACCTTTCAAGCTTTCTCGGCAGAACTCGGAAAGTTCCTTTAAGTGCTGACGTCCGTTCTGCATATTTAGCATTTTGTTAAAGACGAAACGGTTCCAGTTTACAGCAACCGGAGGAAGTGCAGTTGTGAAAATCAGTGAACGCATGGTGTTAATCAGCCATTTTTTGACAACAGAGTTACAGATCGCGTAAGCTCCAGCAGAAGCTAAGGCTTTTCCAAACGTACCGATTATCATATCAACTTCTTCAAGAAGTCCCAACTCTTCACAAAGTCCCAAACCATTTTCACCGAAAAGCCCTGTGCCGTGCGCTTCGTCGACTAATAGAAAAGCGTTGTGCTTTTTCTTAATTTCGCAGAGTTGCTTCAAATTCGCCCAATCGCCATCCATGCTGAAAACCGACTCGACTATAATAAAGATATTATCATAATCCGTACGGTTTTTCTCGATCAATGAGGTCAAATGTTCCATGTCGTTATGACGAAAGCGAAGCACTTTGGCATCGCAGAGTTTGCAACCGTCGAGAATGCTGGCGTGATTTAGTTTATCAGAAAGAATCAGATCATTTTTGGTGGTTAAAGCTGGAAGAATACCAATGTTGGCGTGATAGCCGCTGTTGAAGACAATTGCCGCTTCGGAGTTGTAAGCTGTTGCCAAATCCTGCTCCAAAAGTTCGTAACCTGCATGATTGCCGGAAAGCAGGCGCGACGAGGTACTTCCGCATCGAAACTGATAGAAAGTGTCTTCGTTCATCTGAGCATAAAACTGTTGTTGCAACGATTTGTCAGCCGCAAGTCCGAGGTAATCGTTTGCAGAAAGATTTAGGCTTTGTTCCGGAATCTGTTTAAATTCGCGAAACTGTCCAGCTTGTTCCAAAGCTTGTAGTTTGTCTTCAAACACATTATACATTTTCGGCAATAACCTTCTTCACCACTTTTAGCGATTTGTCCATAATCTCATCAATGTCTTCTTTGGTAACAATCAGAGGCAGACACCAGTAGATCGCTTTGCCGCCAATTGGACGAAGAATGATGCCTTCTTTATAAGATTCCTGATAGAATTTGAAGAAAATATCATCTTCTTTGCTGAACTTTTCGCCAGCTTCTCTGTCTTTTACAATATCAATTGCTCCGAAAAAGCCGAGATAGCGAATGTCTGAAACAAAGTCGAATTCAGTCCACTCGCGAAGGCGTTTGTGAAAGTGATCAATTACATCCTGGTTTGATTCAGGAAGCCCGGTCTCTTTAAGGATTTTGACGGTTTCTTTTGCAACAGCACAGGCGAGGGGGTTTGCCGTGTAACTGTGACCATGGAAAAAGGTTGACATCACATCACCATAAAAGGCGTTGTAAATCTTTTCTGAAGTAATTGTTAGCGACATTGGCATGTAACCGCCGGTCAACGCTTTTGCCACACCGAGAATGTCTGGCACAAAGCCTTCCGCATGTTGAAATGAGAACATTTTCCCAGTTCTTCCGAAACCAGTTGCCACTTCATCACAAATTATCAAAATATCCAGTTCGTCACAAAGTTCACGAAGATCAAGAAGATACTGCGGATGATAAAGATTCATTCCGCTTGCACCTTGAAGTAGAGGCTCTACGACGACTGCGGCAAGTTCTTCGGCGTTTTCCGTCAACGCCTTTCGCATTGGCTCAAATGACTCCGAATTGTAACCCTCCTCAATATAGTCAAGAGTGAACTGGTTTTTACGTGTAGTTTCGTATGGAGCTTCAACGCGAATTGATTCAAACATCAACGGTTTATAAAGCGCATGAAACACATCGACAGCACCAACCGAAGTCGCACCAAGCGTATCGCCATGATAAGAACCGTTTAGCATCGCAAACTTCTTCTTTGCTTTGCGTCCCTGATTCTGATAATATTGAAACGCCATTTTGATGGCAACTTCCATCGCAGTAGATCCGTTGTCACTGAAAAAGTAGCGCGTAAACTGTTCTGGAACCAACGGACGAAGTTCTTCAATCAACTCAGTCGCATAAGGATGCGTGAAGCCTGAAAAGTTGACATGTTCCAACGTGTCGAGCTGACGTTTTGCCGCTTCGTTGATGCGCGGATTGCAGTGACCGAGAATGTTCACCCACCAAGAAGAAATAGTGTCGTAGTAACGGTTTCCGGCTTCATCATAAAGATAAACTCCTTCACCGCGGGTGATGACCACAGGATCTACTTTTTCATAATCTTTCTGCTGAGTAAACGGATGCCAGATGTATTTTCGGTCTATGTCAACAATGTGCTGGCGGTCGTACATTAAAACTCCTCCAGTTGTGCCATGAAGTTATGGTCATCTTCCATTTCGCGTCCGCGAGTAGTCAGGTAACCACCTGTCAGCATGCCGTTTGCTCCTGAAACCATCAGAAGTCCTTGGAAGTCTTTCATTACAGTTTCACGACCAGCTGCGAATTTGATGATTTTTGTCGGATTCACTAGTCGGAACACGGCAAATGTCTTAGCCACTTCTGCCGCTGTCACAGGCTCCTGATTTTCGAGCGGAGTACCTTTTACTGCAACTAGCACATTTAGAGGAATTACTGTGACATTCAGCTCTTTCAGCGCAAATGCCAGTTTTACACGGTCTTCGAGTGATTCGCCAAGTCCGAGAATTCCGCCACAACAGACGCTTATTCCATATTTTTGAAGTGATTTGATGGTTTCGATTTTTCTTTCAATCGGGTGAGTTGTTGCCACAAGAGTTTCAAACTTCTCCGGTGTTACCTGAAGGTTGATGTTGTAGTGAGCAATGCCGCGCTCCGCCAGCATTTTACATGCTTCATCATCAAGAATTCCCAGAGCCGCACAGACATTCATTCCTTCAACTTTTTCTTTAATCAGGTCAATTGCCTGAAGAATCAGTTTAAAATCTTCGCCGTCATGTTTATAGCCCGTTCCGCTTGTAACGATACCAAATCGTTCCACGCCGCCGGCACGAACTTCGCGTGCTTTTTCAAGAAGCGTTTCCGGATTCATCAGATCATAAGTTTCGATATCGACATTATAGTGCGCGGATTGGGCACAAAACTTACAGTTTTCACGACAAACACCAGATTTCGCGTTAACGATTGAACACGAATGCATATCTTCGGAATATTTCTTAGTCACTTTGTTCGCCAACGACATTAAATCAAGTATATCTGTTCCTTTAAGATTTATCAGTTCGTTTGCAGTTTGTTCGTCGATTCCGATTCCTGTTTCCAGCACGCTGTATGCTTTTTGAATAGTCGAATTAATCATTATATATCATCCTTTCGGGTTATTGTTAACGTTTGTAAAGTTGTATGGTTAACAATGAAATCAACGTCAAATGATAGTTTTTACGCTGAATCTTGATTTTAAGCAACTTCCCGTTAGCGTATGCGGTATTAAGAATGTATTTAAAATGAGGATTTTATGAGTTTTTTCTCTGATAAAGAATTTGAGGCTGTATTGGCTGGCGGCTGGGATCAGCTATGTTTTACTGCGTATGATGGATTTCGACGTTTCGGAAAAGGTTTGGTGGCTGTTTCCAAAGCTGGTGATGAGGTGAAAGCGGTATTTACGCATCCTGCAGAGGGGCATTGCGAAGTGCAGGATCTTGATTTGATCAATCGTTATAACCCTGAAACTGAGGTTGTGGTGAAATATCCTTCAGCTCAGGGAAAAACCAAAACGATCAAGCTGGAAGTTGCAGACGAAAATAGTCCGGCGAAGATTTGGGAAAAGTTTAACCTCGGCGAGGACATTAATGGATAATCGAATTGAAAACCTGCACGTGATTTCTGAAGACGAAATCATTTCTCCAAATGAGGTGAAAGCGTCGTTGCCATTGAGTGAAAAGGCGGTAGAAACTGTGATGAAAGGTCAGCATGATGTGTTTGATGTGATGACTGGAAAAGATCACCGTCTACTTGTGGTTGTCGGCCCTTGTTCTGTTCATGATATGGATGCGGCGAAAGATTATGCGAAACGCTTGAAAGCACTTTCTGAAAAAGTTGGTGATACACTTCTGCTTGTAATGCGTACTTACTTTGAAAAACCTCGTACAACTGTCGGTTGGCAGGGCTATATCAATGATCCGCATCTGGACGGAAGTTTTGATATTGAAACCGGACTTCGTGAAGCCCGAAAACTGTTGCTTGAAGTGAATGAACTTGGTGTCCCGACTGCAGGTGAAGCGTTGGATTTGATCACACCGCAATACATTCAGGATCTGATTTCTTGGACGGCAATCGGTGCGAGAACGGTTGAATCACAGAATCACCGTAAAATGGCAAGTGGTTTTACATCCTCTGTCGGTTTTAAAAACTCGACTAATGGAGACGTGTCGCTGGCAATCAATGCAATCTTGAGTGCGTCACGTCCGAATAATTTCCTAAGTGTGAGTCCGGATGGAAAAACAGCAGTGGTTCGGACAAAAGGAAATCCGTTCTGTCATGTGGTTCTGCGTGGTGGAAAAAGCGGTCCGAATTATGATGCTGAGCATATCAAAGAAATTGAAACACAGTTACTTTCAAAAGAGTTGCCATTGAACATTATGGTGGACTGCAGTCATGCTAACTCTGGGAAGCAATACGACCAGCAACATGTGGTTCTGAATGATATTATCTCTCAAATAGAGAGCGGCAACAACTCAATTTGTGGTGTAATGATTGAAAGTAATATCAACGAAGGCAACCAATCAATTCCAGAAAACAAGTGTGACTTGAAGTACGGCGTATCAATTACCGACGCCTGCATCGGCTGGGAAGAGACGGAAGCTCTGTTGCTGAATATGGCTGATAAGCTTCGAGGTGTTTTGACAAGTCGCTCAAGATAATCCAGTGAGAACGCCGAGCTCCAGCTCGTCCAAATATTCATGAAAGCAAATGTTTGTTAAATTACCTTCTAGGAACGCCGAGCTCCAGCTCGGCAAAATATTCGTAAGAATATTTGATATCAAAAAGTGACCCTATATATTCGTTTATTAATCAACGCAATATATAGGGTTTTATTATGGGTGATTGGTTTTCTCGTGGATATCTTCCACACTTTAACTCTTTAGGAACGATTCAAACTATTACTTTCAGGCTCGCAGATAGTTTACCGCAGCAAAAACTATGGTCTTTAAAGCAGAAAATCTCTTCAGCTGAAGATGTTTCCCAACAAATGCGTCAGGAGATAGAATCTTGGCTTGATGCAGGAATAGGGTGTTGTGCTTTAAAACATCCGGAAGTAGCTCAAGTGGTACAAGATGCTCTACTTCATTTCGATGGGAAACGCTATCGCTTGCTGAAGTGGTGTATCATGCCGAATCATGTTCATGTGATAATCGAACAAAATACGAATCTATCAAAAATTGTGCAGTCTTGGAAGTCTTATACTGGTAAGTGGGCGTTGGCTAATAATAGTCGGTTGAAGTTAGGAATTCCGAACGAACATTTTTGGATGAGGGATTATTGGGATCGATTTATTCGTAGTGGAGAGCATTATTGGGCCGTTGCTGATTATATTGAAAATAATCCCGTTCATGCAGGTTTGTGTGAAAATGCTAAAGAGTGGAGGTGGAGTAGTGCCGGGAGAGATTAGTATCGCCACGTTGTGGCTTTGCCGAGCAGGAGCTCGGCGTTCCCCAGGATTTTATAGAACTTCAAACACTGAACATCGGACCAATAGCCGTTTGACGTTCCGCCACGTTGTGGCTTTGCCGAGCAGGAGCTCGGCGTTCCCATTTAGCAAGCTAAACCTCTCACTCCTATCTTCTACCTCTCTCTGAAAATTGCCATGCGAGTATCGGCGTTGCGTTGGTGACCTTTTCCGTAGCAAATATAATAGTTCTCGTATTTGTAGCTGCGGCGGATCTCTTCCTGTTTTAAATCACCATGTAACATTGTCGCCTCTTCCGGAATTGGGCCTTTCCATACTTTTGCTGGAAATATTCCGTGCTCCGGACTGAATCTTGATAAGAACCAGGCGCAAATGAACTTTTCGTGTAGCTGTTCGTCAATTTGTTGATCTTGTAGAAACGTGTTTAGAAAACGGTAACGTTTTTCTGGTGTCAGTGGAGAACCGAACACGTTTTGACTTTTCATGAAACTATGAAAGTCGGTGAAAATCTCTTTTTTGTTCAGAATAAGTTCTCTGAAAAAGTTCTGCAACAAAGGTAAATTGTAGTACCAATCGATTAGTCGCGACCACTCTTTTGCCGTCATCAAATCATCAAAACTCATCTTGTCAGTTTTCAGGATTTCGTATGGTGGTTCCGGAGCGCCTTGTACGCTTTCGGACTGAGCCACTGGCGTTCCGGGCAGAAGTTTGAGATTTTCTAGCTGAATTTCAGGAGGTTGAAGTTCGAAGAGTCGCAAAATATCTCCGTGAAGGTCGGCAAGTGAAAGTCCAGGAAGTCCGGCAATCAGGTCGGCATGTATTTCAATATTCTTCAAACTGCATAAAAATTGTAAGCCTTCGACGGTTCGCTGCATGGTTGATTTTCGTGCGACTGTGCTGTAACCGGATTCGGAGAAGGTCTGCAAGCCGGTTTCCAGGTGAAGTTGACCTTTTTTTGCCGCAAGAAGTTCGGCTTTTAAATCGTTATTCAGAAATGCGGGATCGAACTCAGCATGAAAGTGCATTTCAGGAAACTCGTTTTTGAACATTCGTAACAGTTTGATCGCGCGTTTCGGATTGCAGTTGAAGGTGCGATCAAGCACACGAATGTCTGTTTTTCCGGATTTTTGCAAGAATTGTAAATCTTCTCTGACACGCTCTAAGGAGTAAAAGCGGACACATTCGCTGAGTGAACTTGTGCAGAATGAACAGCTGTTGGGGCAGCCACGTGACGTTTCAAATTGAACAAATGGTTTGTTCAGATTGACGAACCCGTTCTGATATGGCGAAGGGATTTCGTCCAGATTGCGAATCTCCTCAGCAGAACCGAAATCTTGATAGTTATCACTTTCATCAATGAAGCAACAGCCTTTCAGGTTTTCGGCGTTAAAATTGTTTGAAAGCAAGGCTTTTGTCGGAACTTCCCCTTCGCCGCGCATTATTAAATCGTATAAACCTTCTCGTAGAATCTGTTCGTTATTCCCTAGAAACTCGGGACCACCAGCGATGATTTTGACATTTGGAAAGATGACTCGATAGCGTTTAAGAATGGTTTCGATATAAATTCGGTTAAAGATATAACAGGATACAAAAAGGACATCGGGATTGTACTTCGCCAGTTTTGAAAGTGTGGTTTCCGGCAGTTCTTTGATGGTGCATTCGACAGTCTCCCATTGATGGTTTTGTGCCGTGTCGGCAAAGGCGTGCAGAAATGGAAAGGCGAGGGAGGTGTGCGAATAAGAACAGTTTACGGAAAAACAGAGAATTTTCATGATGTTGACTTTGGGTATGTTTTTTGTTACGAGGTAAGTTTGGCGTATTCTCGGATAAATCAACAGGATATACAAAATGAGCTCTTAATGAGTGTACTTTTTTGGAATTATGGAGTTTATTTTTCGGAAAATCTAGTTAGCTTAAGGGCAAACTTAATTTGAGGCAGTAGGCTCAAATTAGGTCAAGAAATCGAACTTTTGATCGGGTTTATACAGTTTTTCTGTCTAACATATTATACAATTTGCTATTAGTATCTTTTAGTTGAATTGTGTCTTGATGACACAAGAATGTTCCCGACTCAAATCGATTTTGAGCTGGGACTTTTTTTTGTTCAATACATTCACAAGTGATATTTGAACACTTTTTGGGAGATTTTGAAATGGCAGACACTGTTGTTTACGATAAAAGATTCGTCCGTAATAACCTTGCTCGAAAGCGACTTTCTCTGACTGAAGCTGAAGTTGAAGCGGCTTCTGAGAAAATTTGCAATCGGCTGAGTCATTTGGATGCGTTGAAGGTTTTAGACAGTTGTGTGTTTTATTATCCGTTTCAAAATGAGGTGAATCTGCTTCCTCTAGCACTGGAGATGCTGGAAGAGGGAAAAAAGGTTTACTTTCCGAAATATGTCCCGGAAGATGAAAAGTATGTTTTTGCCAGAGTTTATCATCTTGAAGATGATTTTGCGGCTGGTAAATACGGAATTCCAGAGCCGGTGGAAACATCGGACGTTTACAGTTCTTCCGATCTTCAGGAGGCCGTTTGGTTTGTGCCTGGATTGGGGTTTGATGACAAGGGAAATAGGCTTGGACGCGGTGGCGGTTATTATGATCGTTTTCTGCATTTTAACCCCGGGCTTTCAGTGGCTGTCGGTTACGATTGGCAGCTTCTAGATTCGATTCCGTGCGAGGCGCATGATGCAAAAGTCGACGCGTTGGTGACGGATAAGGATCAATTAATTTTTATTGAGAAGGATTTTGGATAATGGGAATTGAAACCATCATTTTAATCGTTGTGCTGGTCGCATTTATTTTTGTTACTTATCGTGGACAAAAGGTTGCGGCAACAATGAATGAAGCTGAAAAGAAGGCAGCACAAATTGCCGATAAGGCTTCAAAAGATGCAGAGGGCATGCTGAAAGAAGCAAAGAATATGATGCGTGAAGCACGTATTACTGCCAAAGATGAGAAAGCTAAACTTGTAAAAGAGTTTGAGCGTGAGACGAAAGAACGTCGTGCAGAAACTCAGAAAATGGAAAAGCGTGTTCTTGAGCGTGAAAAGAATCTTGAGCGTAAGCTTGATATGCTTGAAGAGCGTTCTTCAGAAATCGGCAAGCGCGAAGACCTTGCTAGAGAAAAGGTTGTTAAGCTTGAAGAAAAACAGAAAAAGCTTGATGAGGTTTACGAAGAGCAGCGTACTAAGCTTGAACAGCTTTCTGGAATGAGTCGCGAAGAGGCCAAAAAATTTATTCTTGAGCGAATGGATAAAGAACTTGGTGATGAGAAGGGCGCGATTGTGCGTCGTCACGCTGAGGATGTAAAAAAATCTTGTGACCGTCAGGCGCAGAGTGTGTTGGTGAGTGCGATTCAGCGTTACGCCGGAGACTGTACTTATGAGCGTACTTCTGCGATTATTCACCTGCCGAATGATGAGATGAAAGGTCGTATTATCGGTCGTGAGGGGCGAAATATCCGTGTAATTGAGGCGGCGACTGGCGCAAGTGTGCTTGTTGACGATACGCCTGATGCGGTTGTGGTGAGCTGTTTTGATCCGGTTCGCAAAGAGATCGCGCGTGTGACAATGCAGCGCCTGATTGAGGACGGACGTATTCACCCTACACGAATTGAAGAAACGATTAATAAAGTTAAGAAAGATATTGATAGTGAAATTCTTAAAGCGGGTGAAGAGGCTGTTGATAGTCTTGGAATTAACGGTGTGAGCAACCACCTTCTTCGCTTGATCGGACGTTTGAAGTTCCGTTACAGTTTTTCACAAAATGTGTTGATGCATTCAATCGAAGTTGCCAGAATGATGGCGATGATGGCTGCGGAACTTGGACTTGATGAAGATAAAGCGAAACGCATGGGACTTTTCCATGATATCGGTAAAGCTGTCGATCATGAAGTTGAAGGTTCTCACGCGTTGATTGGTGCGGATATTCTGAAACGTGCAGGAGAAGACCCTGAAGTTATCAACGGTGTGGCGGCTCACCACGAGGATGTGACGCCAGAATCAGCACTTGCTGTATTGGTTTGTGCAAGTGATACTATCAGCGCCGGACGACCTGGTGCACGTTCGGAAACTACTGAAATTTATTTGAAACGCCTTCAACAGCTGGAAGAAATCGGTACCAGCTTTGACGGTGTAAGAGAGTGTTTCGCAATTCAAGGCGGTCGAGAATTACGGATTATAGTCAATTCAGAGAATATTAAAGAGAATGAATCGTACAATCTGGCGCGCGAAATTGTTAAACGCATTGAAGCGGAAATGAAATATCCGGGGCAAATTAAAGTTACAATTCTGCGTGAAACACGCGCAGTTGAGTACGCAAAATAATTTACGGAGGTAATCACTGATGAGTGAGTGGAATTGGAAAGAGAAACGTGAAAAGAAAGCTTTTCTAGCGCTGGAAGACGGCACAATTTACAGAGGTTACTCTGTTGGTGCTGCAACTGACCAGGTTGGTGAGGTTGTTTTTAACACTGGTATGACTGGTTATCAGGAAATTCTTACTGACCCTTCTTACAGCGGACAGTTTGTTTGTATGACTTATACTGAAATGGGTAACTACGGCGTAAATGTGGCGGATATGGAGTCTCGCCAAATCTTCGCAAATGGTTTCCTACTTCACGAATATACAGATCCAAGTAACTGGCGTAGCGAAACGTCACTTGCAGATTTCCTAAAAGAGGCTGACAAACCGGCTCTTGCAGGTATCGATACACGTGCGTTGACAACAAAACTTCGCGACGAAGGTAATATGAAAGCTTACCTTTGTGTTACCGGCGAACTTTCTGAAGAAGAGGCTGTAGCAAAAGCAAAAGCATGGGAAGGTCTTGAAGGTCAGGACTACGCTTCTCGTGTAAGCTGTGACGAAACTTTTGTGTGGGACGAGTCAAATGAGAAAACTATCAGCTGGGGAATTACTGACGAACTTCCTGAAACTGATATCAATATCGTGGCTTATGACTTTGGTGTAAAATGGAACATTCTTCGTGGTCTTCGCCGTAACGGTATGAAAATTACTGTGGTTCCTGCAAAAACTCCTGCATCAGAAGTGCTTGCAATGAATCCTGATGGTGTTTTTCTATCAAATGGTCCAGCTGACCCGGCTGCGGTAACTTATGCGATTGAAAACGTAAAAGAGCTTCTAGGTAAAGTGCCAATGTTTGGTATCTGTCTAGGTCACCAGCTTCTAGGTCTTGCAAGCGGTTGCAAAACTTACAAAATGAAATTCGGTCACCACGGTTGTAACCACCCGGTGAAAGATCTTTCAACTGGTAAAGTTGAAATCACTTCTCAGAACCACAACTTCGCAATTGACGCTGACAGCATCAATCCTGAAGAGGTTGAAGTGACACACCTTCACCTGAATGATGACACAGTTGCTGGTATTCAGCACAAGAAATATCCGGCATTTTCTGTTCAGTACCATCCGGAAGCTTGTCCTGGGCCACACGATCCATACTATCTTTTCGCACGTTTCCGCGAATTGATTCTGGCTAACAAATAAGCAGTCTTTTAGACTGTTTTTAGAAGGAGCTTTGCTGACTATGCTTGCAGGGAATAAAATCCTATTGAAGCGTCTTTGGCAGGCTCCTTTAATTTTATTTATCCTTATTACTATCTCTTTTGTGCTGATGCGCTTTGCGCCGGGCGGACCATTTTCATCTGAACGTGAGTTCGAACCGGAAGTTCAACAGGCGTTAAATGCACGATTCCACCTCGATAAACCTGTTCCTGTTCAATATTTCCATTATATGGCAGGTTTGGCTGTAGGTGACCTTGGTCCTTCTTTAAAACACAAAGATCGAACTGTTTCTGAAATCATTTCTGATACTTTACCAAACTCCATAGTTTTGGGACTTTCTGCCTTGGTTTTAGCAATTGGACTAGGCTGTACTGCCGGAATTATCAGTGCGCTCAGAGCAGGGACAACGACAGATTACTCTGTAATGTTTCTGGCAGTTGGTGGAATTAGTATTCCCGCATTTGTGACTGGACCAATTCTTCAAACCATTTTTTCTGCAAAACTGGACTGGTTGCCGGCTGCCGGTTACGAAGGAATTGGTGGAGCTGCGTATCTAATTCTGCCTTCATTAACTCTCTCGTTTCCGTTTATCGCGCGAATTGCCCGTCTGGTTCGAACTGGAATGGTCGATACTTTGAATGATGACTATATTCAAACCGCCAAAGCAAAAGGTTTGAGTATGCGTAAAATCGTATTCCGACATGCGTTACCGGGAGCTATCATTCCGGTTGTGTCGTACCTTGGTCCTGCCTCAGCGGCGATGTTGACCGGTTCGCTGGTTGTAGAAAAAATCTTCCAAATTCCCGGCTTAGGTCGCGAATTTGTCGAAAGTGCATTGAATCGTGACTACCCGTTGGTGATGGGAACGGTCATTGTTTATGGTACACTTTTGATCCTTTTTAACATTCTTACCGATATCATTCACACGTTGATTGACCCCCGCCTACGTCGCAAGATGTAAACTTTTTTTACGATCTATGTGTAAACAAATGTTTACAATGAAAGAAATGTTTACACGATCTCTTCTCTTATGCTATGTGTCTATCTTATTTGTTTTTAGATAGTTATGTCAGCTTTTATCTTTTTGGCACGTTTCAAGCTAGTATAATTTATCCCTCAGTCATTACTTTGCAATTTTAATTATAACAGGGAGTTAGAAAATGAGTGCAGGAAGAGATCAATGGATTCTTTTTTGTTTAGATGATTTCATGAAAGAACCTCTACATCAATGTTCAACTTTACTCCAGAAATTAGTTGAAAGTGACTTTTCGTCGAGAGAAACTATGCTTGAGAAAGCAACAATGAAAGATAAAGAAAGACTTTATAGAGAAGTGTCAGATCTTGAAAAAAAATTAAGATGGGCTTAAAAATTTGTGTCTAAATGTTCGGATTATTCTAATAATCCGAACGGGGGACTCCCACCAATGTGTCGGTGGGAGTTTTTTTATGTCAAAGAAAAAGGCTGATTCACAGTGGTTTGTGAGTCAGCCTTTTAAATTTAAAGGTTTAAACTTCTTACTTTTTCTTACGTTCAATTCCAAATATCATGAATAGACAGATCATCGAAAAGCAGAAGAAAGCAAATGCGTCTGACATGTCACTCTGCGCTCTAAACAGAATTGTGATGTAAATCAAGACAATTGCGAACAGCGTTAGTTTGATACCATTCGGCAGGTGATTCCATATCTTTTGCCCGAAATGTTTATAGCGAAGCTTTGATACCATAATCAATGCAGAAAACAGTGTGATTACGGCCACCGCAATTGGCGTTGTGCTGAATAGAATTGCAGACGATCCTGCAACCATTGCGCCCGCTGGAGACGGTAGTCCGATGAAAATTCCTTCTGGATTTACATCTTTATTTTTCAGATATTGATAAAGTCTCCAGAATACGGCTACTGTATAAAGAATACTTAGGCTGACTGCAACTGTTAAACCTAGAGGTTTTAGTGTAACGAAGACGATTGTGGCGATGGCAAGTCCGAAGCTGGTACCATCTGCAAGGTCATCAAAAAGAGCGCCGCGGAGAGTCGATCCGAATTTTCTTGCCGTTCTTCCATCCAGCAGATCAAAGAATTGCCCGATGAAAATTAGAATAAATGCTTTCACAATTCCATCTTCAGCCATCAGAGCTACCGGAATCGCTGTCGCTCCACAGATGAAGTTCATAAATGTCAGTGAGTTTGCGTACCAGTTTGCAGGTACAATTTTGCAGTAAAATGACAAAAATGACAAAATTACGCAGGCCCACATCAGATAATCCATATTGATTTTTGAAATCAATGGGAGTGTCATAAAGGCTTCAAAGCAGGTATATTTCAATGCAATAAAAATTAGCAGTGTACAGACGACTGTAGTTTTGGCCTTACCAAAGCTGTTTGCTGCTTTCTTTTTGATGAATACACGTGAAAACTGACCGACTACATCAATTATGGTAAAGATGATAACTGGAGTCAGCGCCAGAGTTTTGTAGGTGGAAAAGTCTGTTCCGGCATAAGCCGCATGGCTTTCCGGGTGCATGAAGGTAAATAGAAATAGAACTGGAATATACATAAACTTGTCGCTGAGCGGATCAAGCCACTCTCCAGTTGTTGTCCCAAGGTCACAACCTCGTGCAATTGTGCCGTCGGTCATATCTGTTAGCATCCAAAATGCACAAAGAACTCCGGCCACTTCTGGGAAATAGGGCCAAAGCAGAACAGTGGCAAATCCCATCGGTATTCGGTAAATACAGATTGGGTTTGGATGAATCCATTTATGTGCACGAATCCAGACGATTCCTTTCGGGCGTCTGGTTAGATTAAGAAAAGTAACGCGTTCGGCAATGATGAACCCGATTACAATCAAAACAATTGTCAAAAGTTTAAGCATAAACTATCCTTTTTTTGAAGATTAAGCACGAATCATGGCTATAAAAAAAGGCAGGCTTTCACCTGCCTTCTTCAAATTTGATTCAATTTTATTCCCAGCCGGCAACTTCGGCAATTGTCGGGAACTCGTCTTTAATCAGAGATTTGATCGCCTGAGCATATTGTCTGATTTCCCACTGTGCGTGCGCATCGTCACGAAGATCTAGGAAGTGTAGAAGATTGCTTAGGTCAACAGTTGCCCAGAATGTAGTCATCATGTTCTGAGGAAGTACACCGCGAGCCTGTTCGCGAGCTACACCGTTTTCTAGAAGCTGTTCATAAACTTCGAATGCCTGTTGGTTGAAATCAGCGATAATTTTGGAGTTTTCACCATTCCAGCTCGCATCATCCTGACTTACAGATGCCTGACGGTCGCTTTCAGCCTGCTGACGAATCTGTGTTGGATTGTAGAATTCCATATCGATACTTGTGTAACGACGAGAAATTTCGTTGTATTTCCAAGTACGGTGACGATGCCACTGACTGCGGATGAAAAGCGGACAGTGAACTACGAATGTAAACTGAATGTGTTCCAACGGGCTGGTGTGACGGTGCTGGATAAGATATTTCAGAAGTGTCACATCTTTGTCATTCATTTCAGTACGCATTTTACCAAAAGAAACACGTGCAGCATTTACCGCAGTTACCTCAGAACCCATAGTTTCGATAAGTCCGATCCAGCCTTGTCCATCTAGGACTTTTACATGTTTTTCAGGCGGACGGTTGATTGATTGTGTAGTCATATTTTCACCCTTAGTTAATTTAATTTTTCTTAAATTAAAGCTGAATAGATATTTTTAAAGGCTGAATAAACTTATTCTCTTTGTTTATTACATGTCATATCTTTTTTTATAAAACAGTTCTTTATATGATACTGAACTAAAGCTGTAAAATGATGGTTGTGAAATTGTAAAACCTCCCTTTTAAAATCTTTGTTTTCAGTATAAGTTGCCACGTCGTTATTAATTAAGTGTAGATATTAGAATATTAGGAGGACATTATGTTCAAGAGACTGGCCTGCTTATCATTAGCAGTTTTGATGACTGGTTGTATCAATGGAAATAAGAAAGAGACAACCAAGTTCGGAGAAAAAGGTAAGAAAGGAGGGATGGAAACTTATGGTTACCTGGAGCCGGTTACGGTTCTGAATGATAAGTACGGTGGAATTGCCAAACTTGATACGGGTGCGGATAACTGCTCGCTCAGTATTCAAGATGTTACAGAGTTTGAACGAGACGGAAAACGCTGGATTAAGTTTAAACTTGATAAACGGTTAATCGAAGGGCGAGAAGGAGATGGTGTGATTGAGCGTAAAGTTGAACGTGTTACCACCATCAAACGCCACGGCAGTGAGCCTCAGGAACGTTTTGTTGTTCGACTTGATTTACATATCGGGACTGTTCACCAGGAAGTTCAATTTAATCTTACAGACCGTTCACATTATGATTATCCGATTTTGGTCGGACGCAATTTTCTAAACGGCACTATTCTTGTCGACTCTGCAAAATCAAAAACTCTAAAGGCAAAGTAATATGAAAAAGATTGTATTTTACAGCATGATTGTGGGTCTGATTATGACGGCCTTATCCATAACTATTTACAAAGTGACAATTTTGGACTTTTCTCTCACTCCCGGCTCTTCCAAAGAAAACTGGAGTGTAGAGGCGAAAGTTCAGTTTAAAGCAAAAGGGGGACCTGTGAAGGTTTCACTTTTTGTTCCTCCTGTTTATGAGGAACTGGTCTCGCTTGAGGAAAACATCACTCGCGGCGAATACACTCTTTTTGAGGAAAAGCTGAAGTATGGTAAGAAGGTGATTTGGGCGGCGAGGAAAGATGATGAAAAGCGTACTTTTTATTATCGTCTCGATTTGTTTAAAGGTGCACCGAAGATTAAAGAGGAACTCTCAACTGTTGAAGAAGATCGCTTTATGCCGGATAATCAGAAAGCGAATTTGAAGAGTCTTGTTGCACGAACTCATCGAAAATCAGCTGACGCTGAAACGTTTTTTCTACGCTTGAGACAAAATCTCGATGAAAACTCAGGTGATGTAAAATCGCTGAAAAAATACTATAAGGATAAAGGCGGGATTACAGGGTTGATTGGTGACGCTCTGGAAATGGAGAAAATAAAATATCACTTTGTGCAGGGATTGATTAAAGAGTCTGCCGGTAAAAACCAGTCTCTGAAATCTTACATTCAGGTTGAATCTGACGGACAGTTACTGAGTTTTGACTTTGAGACTGGAGAAAAAGGCTTGCCTGAAAATTTCATGATCTGGAAGTATGGAGACGATCCGCTTCTTGAAGTTGTCGGTGGCGAAAACTCTAAAGTGACCTTTACACTGTTAAAAGAGAGCATTCCGGTGGGCAAAGTCGCCGAGCTACGCTACGCTTTTCAGAAAAGAGGTTTGGCAATGTTCTCATTGATGGCTTTGCCCTTGAATCAGCAGCATACTTTCAGACTTTTGCTGATGATTCCAATCGGCGCACTAATTATGGTGATTATGCGCGTACTTGTCGGGGTGACCACTTCGGGAACTTTCATGCCGATTCTTTTTGCACTTGCGTTTCAGCAGACTTCTCTTTTGACAGGTTTGATCCTGTTCGCGATTGTGATTGCGGCTGGAATCTGGATTCGTTCACTGCTGACCAAACTTAATTTGCTGCTGGTGCCACGAATTGCCGCCTGTGTGATTGTGGTAATCTTTATCATGGCGACAGTCAGCATTCTCAGTCATCAGCTTAATATAGTAGCCGGTCAGTCAGTGACATTCTTTCCGGTAATTATTCTCGCATGGACAGTTGAACGCATGTTCATCCATTGGGAAGAGTCCGGAGCTGCAGCCGCTTTGCAGAAAATCGGAGCAAGTCTTTTTGTCACAACGCTTATTTACATTGCGCTTCAATCTGACAGCATTAAGCACATCATGTTCTATTTCCCAGAACAGATTCTTACTATTCTGGCTGTAATCATTCTACTTGGTAGCTACACAGGGTTCAGACTTCTTGAACTGGTACGTTTCAGCTCCTTCAAAGAGGAGAAAGTCAATGATTAAGTTTATTTCCCCGACCGAGTTGCATAAGCTCGGTATTGTTGGGATGAATGCGCGTAACAGGCGCTTCATTATGAAAAACAATCCCCGACACCTCTATCCGCTTGTGGATGATAAATTGGAAACCAAGAAACTGGCAAAAAAGGCTGAAATCGCCGTCCCGGAACTTTATGGTGTAATTGAAACCGTCGGGCAGATCAAAAAGAAGTTGCATAAGATTCTTGATGCGCACGAAGAGTTTGTTATAAAACCCTCAAAAGGTAGTGGTGGAAACGGTATTCTTGTAGTGGTAGCAAAAACGCCGAATGGCTTTGTAAAACCCAATGGCGAGGAAATCACCCATAAAGATATTTTTCTCCATGTCTCCAATATTCTCAGCGGACTTTACTCTCTGGGCGGACAGCTTGATACTGCGATGATTGAGTACCGTGTGAAGTTTTCCGATGTCTTCAGCGACATCAGTTATCAAGGCGTTCCCGATGTGCGAGTGATAATTTATAAAGGTTATCCGGTGATGGGGATGCTGCGATTGGCGACAAAAGAGTCTGACGGTAAAGCCAATCTGCATCAAGGCGCAATCGGCGCGGGTGTGAACATTGCCGACGGTGTCACACTTGGCGGAGTCTGTCATAACAAAGTGATGAACATCCACCCGGACACGGAAAAAACAATCAGTGGAATTCAGATCCCTTACTGGAAAACCATACTGGAAATTTCGGCAAAATGTCAGGAAATGACCGGAATGGGTTACATCGGGGTCGACATAGTTTTGGACAAAGAGCTTGGTCCGTTGATTTTGGAACTTAACGCCCGTCCCGGTCTTGGAATTCAGATTGCCAACAACGAAGGTTTGCGAAAGCGTCTTGATAAGATTGATGCGGTGGTCGGTGAAGAGCGTGAAGTCTCAGAGCGTGTCGCTTGGTCAATGCAAAATTTTTAAATAGGAATCAGGTCATAGAAGCTTCAGAAGCCGTTTTATTTGCATAAAAAGCGTTTTGGTTATAAATTTCGCGCACGGTCGAGATTTCTTGATACCAAACCCTTAGATAGGAGGATTTATTTGATATATTGTTTTTGTAGGAAGAAGTTGTTTTATCACAAGTAACTAAACCAAATGGAGAAATGATTATGAAATTCCAACTAAAATCTATACTCGCAATTGCTACTCTTTCAGTCCTCATTTCAGGATGTGCAACGCCAACAGGTGCAGACCGTGCTGCAAAAATTGAACAGAACTTGAAAGACGGTCGAACCTCATTGGCCACTGCCAAAACCACAATCAACTCTACATTAACAAACCTTAATGCCATGCAGCAGGAAGGCGCTGATCTGAAAACATTATATGCAACTTTAGTTGAAAATGTGGCAACAATCACTGACATGTCTCAAAGGTTGAAAACAGGAAGCAGAAACTTTAAGACTCTATACAAACAACGTTATGATGCGTGGAAAATGTCTTTGAATCAGATCACAGATGAAGATCTGCGTGATGACAGTAGAGAGCGAATGGAAGATCAGATGGAAAAGTATGAAGACTTTTTCGAGCTTCTTAATGATGCGGAAACCATCATGGATCCATTGGCGACTAAATTGGCAAATATCAAGAAATTCTTAGATCTTGACTTAACACCTGCAAGTGTAGAAGGTGTGGCTAAGTATATTGATCGAGCAAATTCCAATGCAGAAGATGTCATAGAGTGGATTGATGATGTCACCGAAGAAATTAATGATATCGTCGGACTTCCTCCTGTTCCAGTGGCGGAATAGTTTAGTCTAAAGCTACAGAAAAAGCCGTGATTAATTCACGGCTTTTTTGTGACTAAAGATCACTTTTATGGGATGTGTTAAAATGAAAAAATATAAGAATATTGTACTCTTTGCTTTAATTGCGTTGTGCTCCGGATGCGTCAATGTCGGCAAAGCGAAATTGACCGAAATCGATGCCGATACAGATTTCCTGAAAGGTAAAAAGATTAAAGTTGAAGGTTTTGCCTATGACTATGTGACAGTTGGAGAAATGACCACTGGTCGCGGTTTCAACTGGGGAAATGGTGTATTCAGTAAAGTCTCTTTCGGAACTCCCAAATCTGTCAAAAGTCACAGAGTTAACCTCTACATCTCCCATTTTCTTGAAGATCACGGAGTAAATGTCCGTGAAGAAGACTATGAACTGATTATCAAAGGATTGATTCCTCAGCGTGAATATGACTATTCAGTACGTTATTGGTGCTTAGATTTTCCTTTATCACTCATCACCTTGCAGATGTATTATCGGCAGAATGGTATTTCAACCGCAGGAATTCGAGTTTATACGAAAGACGGAGAGTTTCTAAAAGCTTATCAAATTCAGAAAAAAGGTCATTATACGACAATCGGTCTGCCGTTACACACTGTCGGCGTATTCGAATACCGGGGTTACCCAATCGCCCTTGATATCTCCACATTCTCATGTGTCAACCACTGTATGAACCAGTTTCTGAAAGACTATAAAAATGGTGAGTTTAAATAATTTCTATTTGCTGATCAGGTTACGAAAAAAGGCATCGTGCGAAAATGCAGGATGCCTTTTTCTGTTCTCTTAATCAGCCGTTATTTTGCTAAAAACTAATCATTAGCTGCTACAGATTAAGGTATTCGATTCTTGCATTCATCTGAGTCAAGAACTCGGCGTATTCAGGTGATGTGTTTAGCATTGCAAACGTTTCGGCTGCTTGAATTAAATTACGGAAAACAGGTGAAATCTCTTTTCTGACATCAAAAGTGTTATAGCCCAGAGCAGTCGCATTTTCTTCAAAGCGTTCATTTATCACCTCTTCAAAGTTAATCATTGCGACATCCAATGCCGATGTCCAAGTGTTTATCTCGCCCAACTTCGACTTTTGATCAGTCAATTCTGCCGAGCCAAGTTCTTCCATCAGACGGACCAACAGTGCACTTTCATCGGCATAACTTGCGCTTCGCAGTGATGATAGACCAAAACGCTCCACCACATGCATAATCTCCTTTGCCGCTGTCGAAACAGCCGAATCCGGGTGGTACATATTGGCTTTGACATAATGCTGAAGTCCGCGATGAGCATCATCACGCTTCTGATCCATCTCGCGCAGACGTTCGGTTTTGGTACTTCCTTTTTCTGCGACAAGTGTTTTGTTCAGTTTTTCCACAAGATCGGAAAACTGAGTCGTTAGTTCCGGCATTGCCGTAGTGATTGCGGTAAAACCGCTGAGAATCTCATTTGCACGAAACATAAGGTCGGTAAATGAGGCATTTTTAAGTTGTGAAAGATTCAGGTTGTTTAGTTTTATCGTTTCTGACATTTTCTTTCCCTTTTTGTTTAGTTCATTTATTCTGCCTAACGTAAAATTCTATGATTCGTTCATAGTTATTATTTAAATTAGTTAACTTATTCTTATAAAACTCCTCCTTTTGTTTTCTTATGCCGACGGTATAAATTCAGCATAGCCCGACATGTAATGTCGGGTAAGATTGCACGTAAAACATCCATTCTGCAGGAATGACTCAAATGATGAAGCATACTTTCAGCATGCAATTTAAAACTTGTATAAAACAACCTACGGTTTCACCGCAGGCTATGCTGATGCAATGCCTTCGGCATGCTTCAAAAAAAGTCGACATCTATCCAAACAGTTGAAAACATCATTTGAAATTTTTTCATTTACACTAAGCGCTTGAATCTCTTCTCATAAAGTCTGGCATCTATTCCAAGTGCTTGAATTGCTCATCAAGAAACAGGACTACCATTCCAAGCTGTTGAATTGCTCATCAAGAAACAGGACTACCATTCCAAGCTGTTGAATTGCTCATCAAGAAACAGGGCTACCATTCCAAGTGGTTGAGAGTGGCATTTCAACCTGAGTTTTTTATCCCAAGCGAGTGGAATGGCTCCCCGAAAGTTTGACGATAAATCCAAGTGGTTGGAACACCTCCCCGAAAATTTGACGACAAATCCAAGTGGTTGGAACAACTCCCCGAAAGTTTGTCAACCAATCCAAGTAGTTGGACTCGTTCTCTGAAAATCTGACGAGTAATTTAAGAGTTTGGTTTTCCACCCTGATTATTTGTAAGGAGTAAACTCATTCTCTTGTCAAAAAAGAATAGTGAGAAATAGGTGAAGCGATAAGAACTCCTAGCCTTTCACTCCTCATCATGACGGCAAGCATTCTATCTTCAAAAAAAATCGAGTTACAAAATAGCGGAACAATAATTTATCGCAACCCGCAATTCTGAAAATCCCTCAAAACAGTAGCAAAACGATTGTAGAGCAGTTGTTGATTTGAGTAGGTCGGAGAGTCCCTCGACGACTTTGTTTGAACAATGGCGAAACAGTAGCAAAGCGATAGGGTTGGGAGCGCCAAGCTCCAGCTTGGCAATAAGCCGAGCAGGAGCTCGGCGTTCCTAGGGTGTTTATCGCTATAAGTTGATGCTTCTTATATCAAAGGGCATGCCGAAGGCTTGCGTTATCATACCCTAGGATGAAGTCCTAGGACAAGGCAAATCATACAATCGCACGCTGAAGGTGTGCCTCAAGATGTTGAACCATTCCTTCAGAATGGACTTTTTCTGTTTGCTAGCCCAGCATTTCATACTGGGCTATGCTGAAATAATGCCTTCGGCATATGAACAACTATAGTGTCCTGAGTATATAAACTGCTTTTGTAAGTGATATTAGGTGTTGGAAGTGTCCCGCTAATGCACCATGCCCCATAGTTTTATCGAACTTCTAATTTCGAACATTCAACGCTTAATTTAAAAACTGTGGGGCGCGTTAGTGTCCCAACAGGTGATTGGTTATACCTGTTTTATTGTTTCGAATTCATGAAATTTACTGCCATCTGCATCAATAACCAAAATATTATAACTGTGATCATCACCGTTATATCTTTAAATGATCTTTTACGTATAGCGTTTCGTATAAAAAGATATGGGTGTGTGTAGACAATTAATAGAATATTTATAGGCTTTTTTTTCCCTGAGTTTCGCCTTTCTTTCTCGACACTTTCGTATATATACTGAAGTAGGAAAAGTGTAATGAATCCTAAAACCATTCCAGCCAGCATTACATATGGGTGCTCATTCATTTATATTTCCTTTTGTATAACGCTTGAGCTGTGCGACGAGCAGGTAGATAAGCGTAGACTCCGAGCGAGCGAAGCTACACTCAGAGCAAGGTCACACCAGCGATTTTATGTTACTTTTTATCTTTCTTCATTTTGTATTCTTCATATGCTTTATATCGTGCTTCAACTTCTTTAGTGTCTTTCTCTAATATTTGCTTTAACTCATCATTTGATAAAGGGTTGTAACGTTTCTGTGTCTTTTTCACTTTATATAGACCGCAATGATACAGAAAAGTTTCATAGTAGTCACCTTCATGATTCTTCTTCAAACCAACTTGAAACCTTTCTCCTTTTTTTGGGACTGTGTGAACTATTTCAGGCTTTAGTGGAATTGACCCCGCAAAAAAACTGTAAATATACCATTTAATTTTTATTATATCCCCTCGTTTAGTTCCTTTAAAAGCATTTATAACTTTTGCTTCTATAACTGGAAAGGTAGTGTATTTCCCTGTCTTAGCTGGTGGTGGAATTTTTGTCACCTCAACAACAGCAATAATTTCTGACTCTTTATACATTCTGACAGGTTCTCTGAGGGTGGGCATTATAAAAGTAGGAGTTGCTGTGACAAAATTAGCTAAAATGATGAGTGAAAATGTCAGTTTGAATTTCATTTTTGATTTTCCTTTTACATAACACTTAAGGTGTGCTGCGAGCATAGCGAGTTCACACCAGCGATTTTTAGGCTATTATTTATATTGTTAAACCACTAACTTCATAACCTGATTTTCTTATACAGTTTTCTATAAAGCTACGGAATCTTATGATACATATTAGAAAGTTCATTCCAACAAGCCATAGCCACACCATTAGCTGAGACATGATAAACATAGAAACTATTGAAAAAGCTCCATTACTAGATAACACAAAAGCCCCAAATAGGATAGAAGCAAAAATACCAAATAAAATAAGTTGCTTAAACGATAACTTATAAACTAAAGAAGAGCTTTCTTCATCAAAATCAATCACGCCAGATGTAATTGTTACTAACAAATTCCAATTAGTGACTCCACGAAACATTCCGCCTTTGAACCGAATGGAATTATCAAGCAAGCTAATTCTACTGGGTTTATGTTTTTCTAATTCACTGTAAATAGTGAAAAGTAAATCAGATACTTTTATATCATCATTTTTTATTTTAGTTTTAAAGACAAGTGAATTCATTTTTCTTTTTTGCTAACAACTTATTTGTGGACACTTTTTTCTGGGAGTTTGTGCCCGGTTTACTTTACGGTTTTTCGAATTTTGTCATTCGTCCCAGTGCTTGAACTTTTATTGACTAAAATCGGTTTGTTATGCTCAAAATAGTTGACTTTCAGTTTTATACAACTCAATCTCGTTAAAGGTTTTCAGGTTGGAAGGTTCCAAATTGGAAGTTGTCGGTGGATAAACACGCTGCGCGGATTCTATAATTTCAAATAGTCAACAAGCTGAAGTAAATGAACAGCTTACTCCTCTCACTCCTCGCACTTCAGCGAGCACCGCGAGCGTATCTCAGGGACGAAGTTCCGTAACTCAGCGTAGCGTAATGCAGGAGCGTAAGTGACATATCTCAGCGAAGCAAACTCCTATCTTCTATCCTCTCACTCCTCGCTCTTTCCCTAAGCATATCTCAGGGACGAAGTTCCGTAACTCAGCGACGCTTAGTTTAGCTACGCGTATGACTGGCGTGGTAGCGAAATATCTCATTAAGGGGTAAATGAGACGAAATGGTTTTAGTGTCTTGACATTTTGGGAAATTGTTGTTTTATTGCGGCACCATGTTTCACGCAGTTCAAAAGTTAATGTTTAAATGGAGGAGGGTAGTAAGGGTTTTATTTGTAAAAAGATCGGATTGTAGTATGTAGTTAATTGTTGTTTTAATAAAGTAGTAGGAGAGTATTTTATGAATAAGTTACTGGCGTTATCTGTCGCATCGTCTGTATGTATTGCTGAAAATAATATGCCTGAGTTTAAAGGTGTTGTTGCGAAAAGCTATAAGGATTCGAAGGAGTGGTGGGCTCCGAAAGTAAGACCTCCTAAGGATGCGCCTAATGTGGTTATCTTTCTATTGGATGATACCGGTTTTGCTCAGCTTGGATGTTTTGGCGGGCTGATTAAGACCCCGAATATCGATAAATTGGCATCGAATGGTCTTCGTTATAATAATTTCCATACCACATCGCTTTGTTCACCTTCGCGTGCGACACTGATGGCAGGACGTAATCCGCATACTATCGGACTTGGGAGTCATGCGTTGACGGCGATGGGATTCCCCGGATATAATGCGATTGTTCCACCTACGGCTAAGTCGGTGGCAAATTATCTTGAATCGGCTGGTTATATAAATTATGCATTGGGTAAGTGGGATCATACGCCGCTGTATGAAGTCTCTCAGATTGGTCCTTTTGACCGTTGGCCTAGTCATGAAGGTTTTGCACACTCTTACTGTTTTATGGCGGCGGATGTGCATCAGTTTTTCCCTGTAATGTGGGATGATCATCACCCAGAACCATATCGCCGTTCTGAACACCTAGATAAAGATCTTGCGGAGCGGGCGAACCAATGGATTACGGGACATAAGTCGCTGGATAAGGATTTACCATTTATGATGCTCTGGGCATCGGGTTCTATGCATTCACCGCATCAGGCTCCGGATAGTTACCTGAATAAATATAAGGGTAAATTTGATATGGGCTGGGATAAGGCTCGTGAAATGATTCTTGAGAATCAGAAGAAACTCGGAATTGTGCCGAAAAATACTAAGCTTAGCAAACGCATTAAAGAGCTTCCTGCATGGGACTCTTTAAGTAAGGATGAGCAAAAACTTTATTCTCGCCAGATGGAGGTTTTTGCCGCTCAACTGGAGTTCTGTGATGCTCAGATTGGTACAGTCGTTGAAACTCTAGATCGTATCGGAGAACTTGACAATACGTTGATTTTTGTGACTTCGGATAATGGATCAAGTGGTGAAGGAGGCTTGGCTGGTACATTTAATGAAACTTATGTACTTAATGGTCTGCAGACGCCGTTTGATGCAAATATGCGTCATCTTGCGGATTGGGGACGCTGGAACACATATCCTCATTATCATGCCGGATGGGCTATGGCGGGGAATACACCGTTTCCATATTTTAAACAGAGCTCTCACCGTGGCGGTCAAGCGGATCCGTTGATTGTGTCCTGGCCTAAAGGAATTAAAAGTAAAGGTGAAATACGAATGCAGTATCATCATATTTCTGACATTGCTCCATCAATTCTTGAGGCGGCAGGCGTCAAGTTCCCGGAGGAATATCATGGTGTACCGCAGCAGCCTTTTACTGGTAAAGCAATGAACTATTCATTTGACAATGCATCTGCGCCAGATGTAAAAAAAGTTCAGTATTACGAGATGTTCGGTAACCGTGCAATTTATGCCGACGGTTGGAAAGCCGTGACACTTCATGCAAATAGAATGCCTTGGGATTTGAATAAAGTGTTGCCTTTTGAGGATGATGTCTGGGAACTTTACAATGTGAAAGAAGATTTTTCCGAAAGTACGGATCTCGCGGCAAAGTATCCAGACAAGCTGGAAGAGCTTAAGAAGCTGTTTGATCAGGAAGCGATGAAGAATAATGTTTACCCGCTTTATGACGATATGATTCAGCGTATGGCGAAGATTAACGATATTTTGTTCGGCGATAAGAAAGAGTTTGTTTATTATGCGCCGGGTGCCGTTCGAATCGCTGAAAAATCCTCTGCTCCTGTTAAAAATCGATCTCATAAAATAGAGACTACGATTGATTTAAAAGGAGATGAGGAGGGTGTCATTGTTTCATGTGGTGGTATGACTGGAGGTTATTGTATGTATATCAAAGATGATAAACTGCATTTTGACTATAATTATCTGGATGGCGTGCATTATCACCTAACTTCTGATAAGCTTCCGAAAGGTAAGGTTGATATGAAGTTTAACTTTACTAAAACCAAGGAGTTTGGAGGAACTGGGGATTTGTATGTGAACGGTAGTAAGGTTGACACGGTAGAAATGCCGAAAATGCATATTAGTACCTACTCTCTTGCAGAAACCTTTGATATCGGCTGTGATTACGGTACACAGGTGGATCCAAGCTATGAAGGTTCTCCATTTAAATTTACCGGAGTTCTTGATCGTGTGACAATTACATTAACAGATTAGTTTTTTCTTGAAGATGATAATCCCGTTCGATAAATAGTTCGAACGGGATTTTTTTGTTTATACTCTCTGAATAATGGACTGTTAAACAATTGTTTGGGTCTTGACTTTTGACTTTTGGGAAGTTTTATTGCATCACGTTGAATCGTGTGACTCAAAACTGTTTGTTAAACTATTGAAACCTTAGAGATAAATAAACTAGGAGATTATGATGATAAAGAAGATGAACCTGTTTAGAAAATCAATTTGCCTTGTGACTGTTGCCGGATTTAGTAGCCTTTTTCAAGGTTGTGGAAGTGAGCCGGAGCCTCCAGCTGAAGTGGTGCGACCTGTTCGTACGGTGCTGATTGAGGAAGAACTCGGGATAACCACTAGAAGATATACGGCTCAGGTGAATGCGTCTGAACGTGTAAGTTTGTCGTTTCAGGTTTCCGGTCAGATTGTCAAGTTTAATGTGGTGGAAGGTGACGAGGTTAAGAAAGGGCAGGTTCTTGCTGAAATTGATGAAATACGTTATAAAAGTGACTACCTGAGAGCTGTGGCGATTGAACGCGAAGCGAAAAGCGACTTTGAACGTATTAATAATCTCTACAAAAAGGGTGTGTCGTCAAAGGCGGAGCTGGATGTGAAGAAGAAGGGCTATGAGGTGGCTCAGGCTGATGTGAAGATTGCGGAAAAGGCGTTGAAGGATACGAAACTGAAAGCGCCTTTTGCAGGTGTGATTGGTAAGGTCTTTGCAGATAACTTCGAAGATGTTCAGGCGAAACAGCTGGTTTTGACGCTGAATAATATTTCGACTTTGGAAATTTCCATCGATGTGCCGGAAGACGAAATGTCAAAGCTACGTCGCTATAAAGAGTCGGAAGTGAAAGTGGGCTTTGCGGCAATTAAGAATAAAATGTATGACTTGCAAGTGAAAGAGTATGCGACTGAGGCAGATCCTGAAACGTTGACTTATCAGGTGCAATTCCTGTTGGATACACCGGAAGAAGCAACAATTCTGCCGGGTATGTCCGCGATGGTTTATCATAAGGCAAAACTTCAATCAAAAAATAGATTCCTTGTTCCTGCAACTGCAGTGATGAGCGATAGTTCGGGTGAGGGCTCCAATATCTGGCTTTTCAATAAAGCCGATTCCACAGTCAAAAAGGTTCCGGTGACAATTGATTCTCTTCAGGGAAAAAGCGTGGAGGTGTCATCCGGAGTTAAAGTTGGTGATGTGGTTGTGACGGCGGGTGTTCACTATCTTGTGGATGGACAGGTTGTTAAGAACTTAGCTGAGTAAATTGATAGGAGTTTATAATGAATATTGCCGAAGTCTCGATAAAAAAGAGTGTTATATCATGGATGTTTACCGTCCTGCTTGCAGTTGGAGGGGTGATTTCTTATTTCAACCTCGGTAAACTTGAAGATCCCGAGTTTACGATTAAAGAAGCGCTGGTGATGACTGCTTATCCGGGTGCAACTGCCGAGGAGGTTACCGAAGAGGTGACTGATCCGTTGGAACGTGCCATACAGCAGATGCCACAGCTTGAGAAGGTGGAGTCGATTTCCAAAAATAACCTTTCGATTTTGACGGTTGAGATTAAAGAGGAATACAGCAAAACGCAACTTCCTCAGATTTGGGATGAACTGCGAAGAAAGGTTGGTGACGCGCAGGAGGAATTGCCGCCGGGTGCGATGGAGTCGAAGGTAGTTGATGACTTTGGCGATGTGTACGGCGTGCTGTTTGCAATTACCAGTGATGGTTTCAGTTATAAAGAGCTGAGAGACTACGTTAAGAAGATTGAAAAGGAACTGCTACTTGTTGATGGCGTGGCGAAGGTGGTCGTGGAAGGTGAAAAGGAAGAGGCGATTTATCTCGACTTTTCTCGTGAAACGTTTGCCAATTTGGGCATTTCGGTTGACGAAATCCAACGTCAGCTGGGAAGTCAGAATATTGTGGTGCCTTCGGGTGCAACGCGCGTGGGAAGGGAGTATATCCGCATCAAAGCTACCGGTGATATCGACAGTGTCGAATCGATTAAGAATCTGATGATTAATAAACCGGGAACCAAAACTATCACCAAACTGAAAGATATTGCGAATGTGTATCGGGACTATGTAGAACCGCCATCGTTGCTGTATCGTTTTAATGATGAACCGATGCTAGTTCTAGGTGTATCCCCTGTGCCGGGAAGTAATGTGGTGGAGCTCGGTGAAAAAATCAGAGCGAAGATGGATGAATTGAAGAAGTATCTGCCTGTGGGTATTGAGGTGGATACAATTTCTTTTGAAGGGGAAACAGTGGATGTGGCAGTAACGGCCTTCCTTGTCAACCTTTTGGAAGCTGTGGTTATTGTGATTGCTGTGCTTTTGATCTTTATGGGGTTGAAAAGCGGGGTTCTTATCGGTGTGATTCTTCTGTTGACTATTGCCGGAACGCTTGTGGTGATGAATATCATGGATATTACCCTGCAGCGAATTTCTCTCGGTGCGCTGATTATTGCTTTGGGAATGCTGGTGGATAATGCGATTGTAGTGACCGATGGTATGATTATTAAGATTGATGCCGGTGTTGATCGCCTTAAGGCGGCTAAAGATGTGGTTGCACAGAATCTGATGCCGTTATTGGGTGCGACGATTATTGCGATTCTGGCATTTGCAGCAATTGGTGTCTCTAAAAATAATACGGGTGAATATTGTGGATCACTTTTTCAGGTGATCATGATTTCACTTATGATGAGTTGGATTACCGCGATTACGTTAACGCCTTTTTATTGCTATCTGTTTTTAAAACCTAAAAAGGTAAAAGGTGGCACAGAGGGTGAACATGATCCGTATAAGGGATTTATCTTTGTTGGTTACAAAAAGTGTCTGGTTTGGTCGCTGAAACACCGATGGAAAACTACAATCGGTCTAGTGGTGATTCTTGTTATTTCCGCTTGGCAGTTCCTTCAGCTTGAAGGAAGCTTCTTTCCTCCTTCAACACGTCCGCAGTATATGATAAACTATTGGCTTCCTGAGGGAACTGATATTCGTCAGACTGATGATGATATTGAAGTGGTGGCTGAATATCTGAAAAAAGATAAGCGTATCAAAAATGTGGCTACGTTTACAGGTAAAGGTGCACCTCGTTTCCTTTTGACATATTCGCCGGAGAAAAATTATGAGACTTATGCATTGGCGCTTGTGACTGTGAATCAGTGGCAGGATATTGATGATTTAATTCTTGAAAACAATCGTTATTTCCGTGAGAACTTTCCGCATGCCATGGCGAAGATTAAGAAGTTTAAGCTGGGTCCGGGCGGTACAAATGATATCGAAGCACGTATCAGCGGTCCGAATTCGACTGTGTTGAGGGAGATTGCAGAGGAGGTTCAGCAGGTTATGCGTGAAGACAGCGCGGCTTGTGCGATTAGAACTGACTGGCGCCAGAAAACAAAACAGTTGACTCCTGTATTCTTTGAAGATAGAGCGAGAAAGGCTGGTGTGACGCATCAGAGTTTATCATCTCACTTTGCCTATAACTTCTCGGGTGTGCCGGTGGGATATTATCGCGAAAGGGATGAACTTATTCCGATTATCGGCCGAGCGGCGGAAGCTGACCGTGCTGATATTAAGAGTTATCTTGATATGCCTATCTGGAGTCCACTTGCAAGAAAAGGTGTACCGGCAAGTCAATTCCTTAAAGGTACTGAAACCCGTTGGGTTGATCCGTTGGTAATGCGCAGAAACAGAAAGCGTACAATTACGGTGAGTTGCGATGCGGATTACGGTTTGCCTAGTACATTGCTTAGTAAGCGTCAACTTAGGTCGG
>DDLT01000287.1 GCA_002340265.1 Lentisphaeria bacterium UBA2565
TAGATTTATTTGCATTCTTATGTGCCCTGTTGAGGGAGAAATGTATAACGCAAAAGCTGAGTTTTAACCCGCAAAAAGTGTAATTCTCCTTGCGAGGCTGACAATAGTAATTATTGTTACTTCGTCAACATGAAAAGGAGATAAAAATATGTCAAGACGCCGAAAAAGAAACAAAGGTTTAAAATCAATTAATCAGATCGATGTGACACCGTTGACCGATTTGACTTTTATTCTTCTTGTGGTGTTTATGTTGACAGCTCCCGTTCTAGAGCGAAGCATCAATGTCAATCCTCCTCAAATGAACTCTGGTGAGATTAAAGCCGATAAAAATAACCGTGTAATCAATATCACCGCAGAAGGTTCGATTGTTTATGAGGGGCAGAGCTTCGGTAAAGATGAACTTGTCTCTTATGTGACGTCTGAAATCGGCTCAAATCCCAAACTGAACTTTTTTATTCGAGCTGATAAGGTTCGTCCTTACGGAGATGTTACCGATTTGCTTGCAGTTTTACATGCTTCTGGAATCGATAGGGCATCTCTGATTACTGAAGTGCAGAACTAATCTTTCTTAGTTTTAACCAGTTTTTTATCTTCAGACTTCTTCTTGTTTTCAGAAAGTTGTTTGGCAGAGTTTTTCTTTGGCTTGTGCTCAAGTAGTTCTTTAATCTCTTTTAAATGGTTATAAAGCACACTGTTCTGCTTGGTCAACTTATCAACTTTATTCTGTAAATCTGTCAGTTTTTTATCAACTTTATTCTGCAAAACTGTCAGTTTCTTGTCGATAACTTTTGTACTGTTTTTTTGGTGATTCGTTCCCGAAAGTGAGTAGAACATGACAAGAAGCACAAAGACCACACACAGAGAGCCGGCAATTGCATAGAGACGTCTGTGCTCATTTGTCGCTTGTTTTGTTTGTTGACTTTCACGGTTATACTCAGCCAGAGTTTTAAGGCTGCGTTCACGTTTCGGATTGGTAAAGCTCTGACGTTTGATTGACATAGTGTGGACGTTTGCCACCGCCGCCTTATCAACCGCCATTTTTTTACGAATTTCAACAATACGGTTTAGCAGATTTTCAGGTGTCTGAAAACGGTCATCCGGATTTTTCGCCGTCATTCTCTTAATTAACCCGCGAACGTGTCGATTCAGTGCCGGTTTAATTTTGTTTACAGGAATCGGTTCGTTCAAATGTTTATACGCAACCGCACTGGCATTTGTTCCACTAAACGGAAGTCGACCTGTGAGGGCTTCAAAAAGGGTGATACCAAGTGAATAGATGTCACTTCGGCAGTCCAATGGTTTCTGAGCAAACTGTTCCGGAGACATGTAGGCCGGAGAACCGGAAATTGTCTGTACATTTACTTTGTGTGCCTGACGCGCCAAACCGAAGTCCGAAATCTTAGCAATTCCATCATCGGTAATGATAATATTGGCAGGCTTCACGTCGCGGTGAATCAGATGCATCTCCGTCCAGGCGGCATGAAGACCTTCTGCAACCTGTTGCACGATATTCAACGCATCGTCCACATTCATCTTGCCATGACGTTTGATTAGTTTGTCGAAAGTGATACCGTCGACATAGTTCATTGCCATGTAAAGAAGATCCTGATCCGAGCCGAATGCTAGACTCTGAACGACGTTGATGTGGTTTATACGTGCGGCCGCTTTGGCTTCTTCGTTAAACTCATCTGCATAATTTTCGTCTTTGGTAAATTGATAGAAAAGTACTTTCAATGCGACGTCACGATCCATGGAAAGCTGGTGAGCAAGGAATACACTACCCATTGCACCGGAACCGAGTTTCTTTTTGATCACAAAGTCATCAGCAATCACACGTCCGCTTGAAAACGAACTGTTTGGAAGCTGAACCACTTTTCCACAGTTGGTACAGGTGTGCTGGTGACCCATTTCCGCTTTTGTGATTTCGTTGATCGAAAAACACATGATGCACTGAAATTTTAGTTTGGAATGATCCATTAATTACCTTTTTAAATGAAAATTAGTTTTGAAAGATTATGAGTTAAAAAGAATTTCGCAGGTGAAAACTTAACTTTGAAAGCAGATGTTTCAAATTGAAAACGTTTAGAGATTTGTTACCTAGGTACAAAAAAAGGCCGTGATAAAAAATCGCGGCCTTTTCAAAATTCAAATTGTATTGATCTTTAACTTAGATCTCTACTTTAGTTTTTGGAAGGCCCCATACTTTTTTGCCTTCTTCCCAACGACCTTCAGCTTTAAGGGCGTTGATACGCTCGAAGCGTTTCATTACGTTACGTTTCTTCTGAACTTTACCGCTAGTTTTAAGACTTGGGTGAATAGACATTTGTCACTCCGTTTTTAATATTTTACCAATTATATTACGAGACATGACAAAAGAACCTGGGCTATTTACCAAGAAATTCAGTTCAAAATAGAGACATGTCGCCGATTGCTTTGCGTTTTGGGCTGTTAATATGAACGAATCATTCTCCTTTTCAATTGGAAAATACAGTTTTTTAGTACTTTTAATTTCCGCTCAATTTATAGTAATCCGTATAGTTTATGACCGCACGTGCATTTGCCGTTAATAAGGTTGTTTTCTAAAATTATCATGTGCTGTAGAATACTGTGTAAACATGTTTACATTGACATTATCAGATAAAAAGTGTAAATCAATTAATTACAAAATTTGTCATACAAAACAGTTGGTAGTACATGAAGTTGATACTAAGCACAACCACTTGTCACTACAGTTGGTGGGATTGTAGAGTTCAAAGGAGATAGGATTAATGAGTAAGTTTTTTAATAAGAAAGCTAAAATATTTCTTGGAGCAGCTATTGTTATTACTTCTATTGCTATTGTGGCAAGACGAGAATTTGTGAGAGCAACAACACAAGTAAATTACCCTACAAATTGTATTGATCAATGGTGCGAATTCTTTATCGAAAATAGGGAAAAACAATCAGAACTGTGGAACTGTGCATATAGTTTCTCTTTACTGGAGGATCGTTTCTATCAACATAAAGACCCGAAAAGCGTACATGAGTTTGTATACTATGCTTTTTTATACTTTTTAGAAGTAAATACTATAGGTAAGAAAAGAGAAATGGCTATAGAATCCGCAATATATTCAGGATTTTACGTTTTAGAGGACGCGGTTAATGATCTTTTTAAAGATCCATTATTATGGCTTGAACAGGATAGTCCTAGATTAGTGTTGCCTCGTCATTATTCAAGCCTGACTAAAGAAGAGTATAATAGACTGTGCTTAGAATTTTATACTTGCCGAATGGACTATATCAAGAGAAAGAAGTTTGAGGAACCAAGTAGGTTACTGATGTTACTGGCGTGGCTTCCAACTTATAATATGACCTCAGATGAAAATAGTAAACTAGAGCTAATGATTGAACAAGACAATAAATTTAATGAAAGTAGTTACCAAGAAAAAGGATGGTTAGGTTTACAGTCAGCAAGGTTGTATGAAAATTTCAGTAAAATATTTGAACTAACAAAAGGAACAGAATCATCTGAGGTATACATAAAAATAAGTATGCGCTTAATGTTTCATTGCTGGTTAAAAAGAGTTAAGCGTAAGAATTCTGATGTTTACGAACCAGATATTAGGGCTATGAAAAAATTATTCATGACATACCTGTCTTTTGATAAAAACCTTGAAGTAAGGGGGGTAAGAGTTCTTAATAATCCCTTATGCATTACGGGAAGACATAAAAAAAGAACAATCGATGGTTATGGACAAATTTCTGGTTCGCAATACACTGACTTAGCAAATGAATTCTTTGAATTTATGATAAATTAAGCTTTAAAACAAAGAACTCCTAAAACTGAGGTGCACTAACCTCCTGTCTTAGTATTGGGATTCGGGGTGAAATTGGTTGAAATTTCTTAGCCTAATTTAAGGAGTTTGTCCCGTTTGTGCAATTGGCATTAATTTGTGAATATCCCGTATAGTTTATGACCGCACGTGCATTTGCCGTTAATAAGGTTGTTTTCTATAATTGACCAACCTGAACGTTTTATTAACAACTTGCCGCATTTCGGACAAATCGTTTGGTTGAACTCCTCCAGGTTTGAGTTTCCCGCATAAATGTGCGGAATATCGAATTGTGACTTCACCTTTGCTAAAACTTCCAGAAGAAACTGTTCGGTTGTCGCGGGAATGTCAATCATTTTATAACATGGATAAAATCGCGAAAGATGCCAGACTTTCACTTTTGACTTCTCCAGAAATTCGCCAAGTCGCATAATTTCATCCATTTTGTGGCGTTTCTCTATGAGAAGAGTGGTGACCTCTAAAACCTTTTCTGGGTTTGCCGCAATGGTTTTGATGCTTTGCAATACAGGATCGACTTCTCCACCACAATAAGTCTTGTAAAAGTCGTTATCGCCTTTCAGGTCGATATTGAACCCGTCGATATATTTTTGCGTCTCCTGAATCGTTTCTTTGCTGAAAAAGCCGTTTGTTATCATCACATTTTTTACATTTCGAGGTTTTAACAGTTTTGCCGAATCGAGCATGTAGTCACGCCAAACTGTCGGTTCACTGTAGGTGTAAGCGACGATAGGTGTGTCAGTTTCCTGCTGTTTAACAGCCAAACCCTCAGGAGAAAGTTTTGTTGTATTGAGCTGATAGAAATACTCTTTTTGTGAAATGTGCTGATTTTGGCAGAATTGACAGGTGAAATTGCAACCGGCTAAAGCGACAGAAAGTGCGTTGGAGCCGGGAAGAAAGTGATATAACGGCTTTTTTTCAATCGGGTCAACCGCGAGGGCACTGACTTCGCCGTAACTTACGGTGATGATTTGATTGTTTAGATTACGGCGAATGCCGCATCGCCCCGTTTTCCCGGGAGCGATGCGGCAACGAAAAGCGCAAAAGTTACATCTTATAGTTTCTAGTGACATAACTCTTTCTCGTCAAAGTACTCTGCCTGAAAAACTTCAAAGTTACTTCCCGGTTCTTTCCATTCGGAAGGCGGAAGGCCGGCTTTTCTGGAGAGGGCGGAAAGTGTCATTTCCAGATCCCAGCCCTGTTCCGGTGCAACTTGTGGAAGAAAAAGTGCTCGGCAGTGTGATTTTGAGAAGATAATACCGTCCTGACCAAGCCGAATCAGTTGCGGGCTGTCGATAGGTCGCGGCTTGGTCAGAACGGAGATTTCTAGATCCACCTGCGGCAGTTCATCGGCTGTCAGTGCTGGAAAGCGCGGATCGTGAAATGCGGCATGGTAGGCCATTTCGTATACTGTCTCTTTCAAAGGCATTTGTGATTCGATGAGTCCGATACATCCACGAAGTTTTCCATCGATATGCAGTGTGACAAAGGCACCGCTTTCTTGTTGTAGTTCATCAATGGTAAGAATTTCTTCGGGAAGCTCGGTAAGTCGACCTGAAAGTTTTGCGTTGATTGCTTCTCTTGCAATTGTGAGTAGTGCTTTCTTACTTTTTTCTGATAAAACATCTGTCATAATAATACCCTTTTAGTTGTGGAATAAAATTGAAGCGTAACAGACGAAGTCATAAGTAGGTTCTGTTACCTGATTCGAGTTGTAGTAGCTTACAAATGATCCGTTCAGATCAGCATTTTTCATAATTGTAACCGCTAACATTGCAGGATAAATACCGCAAATTGTGGGATTGTCGGTTTCAATCTCTTGATATATTTCGTTTATCGATCCTTGCGCGAGTAGTAGGGCATATTTCTCGTCGAGAGCTTTAACACTCTCTTCTACTTTCGTAAGGTCGTTATTGCCAAATGGTGTGTAGTCGAAGCGTGAACCGTAATGCGTGAAGTCGGAACTGGCAATTATTAGATCCGTTGTCGGATTGTAATTGATTTCCTGAGATAGAATTCGCGCAATTTTTGCCAGTTCTTCCGGAGTTGAAATTCGGGACACAATGAAGACTAAAAGTTCTGCTTCGGGAAGATAGTGTTTGATGAACGGATAGAACATTTCCGCACTGTGTTCGATTTGAACGGTTTGGTCTTCTTTGGTGAAAATGTTGTCTTCAGTCTGAAAATCGGCAGCCTTTATCAGCCCGAGAGGGGTTTCAATCTCTTTAAAGTCAGAGTAGACAATTTGATCTTCGTAAAGTGCTTTATAATGACTTGGTGCAAACAGTATCAGTCGTTTTGCGTCACGTTTGACATTGCAGAAGAATTGACTGATGCCGACTCCGGAATAAAAATGCCCGGCATGAGGAAGCACAGCGCCTTTTGCATCATAGCTTTGTCTGGAAACCGATTCAGCAAACTGATTCATTGACGCGACAAGTTCGTCGGGCGAACCGGAATACCAGCTGCCTGCAAAGTTCATTTTGTTTGTTTTCTCTTCGAACATCTTTAATCCCTAAAAAAATAATGGTTTTGGATAGTTATGTTACTTGCTGACTGAAAACAGGTTGCGATAAAATATCCTATTCCTTTTTTTTTGCAAAGATTTCTTTGTTAAATTTGAATTTGCCCGCTCAGTCACAGCTGAGACAGTAGAATATCTGAGTGATTCACAGTTGTAAATTTTAACCAGTTTCTTAACTTAGGACTCTTCAAAAAAATGCAACTTTTAGGGATTTATATATAATGGTAATTCTTTCGGCTTTAGATATTTCGATGAAATTCGGCATTCAGGTGATTCTGGATAAGGCGAATTTGACAATAAATCACGGCGAGCGCATCGGTGTCGTCGGTAAGAATGGGGCAGGGAAGTCGACACTTCTTAAGATTCTCAGCAAGACAATTGCACCTGATGATGGTGAAATTACAACACGCAGAGGTTTGCAGGTAAAATATGTCTCGCAGGACTGTGAACTTGATTTGTCTAAAACTGTGATTGAGAACATTCGTGACGGCGCATCCAGAATCTATAAAATGCTGGAACAGTACGAGAGCGGTGAGGGGGATCTTCATGAAATGGAACACGCTTTGGGTGAATGCGACGGATGGGACATTGATAACCACATCAAAATCGCCATGCAGGAACTGAATGTGCCGCCGTCTGATAAACTGTGTTCTGAGCTTTCGGGTGGAGAGAAACGACGTGTCGGAATTTGTCGGGCAATTGTTTCGCGTCCAGACCTGCTGATTCTTGACGAGCCGACCAACCACCTTGATACCGGTT
>DDLT01000034.1 GCA_002340265.1 Lentisphaeria bacterium UBA2565
CCCAAAACTTGGGACATTACCTGCAATTAAGGAACAAAGAGGTTATTAAACCATCGTTCAGGTTTCCTGAATGGGATTGCACTTTCGTAGTTGGTCTAGAATTAATCAAGTTTCCTCGACGAGCTTGTCACAGCAAAGTTGGTCAAGACTCGCTCCTGTTATCATCACCTTACTTTCCCCGATGGGCTTGTCCCATCGGAGTAAAGAGACACTTTTCTCTAATTTATCTGCCCCAAACTATATTCACTAAAAGTTCCTGTATAGCATTCATAATTCCAACAAATGCCCACATTCAAACAATGCCATAAATTATTCATAAATGAGGAGAGAATATCAGCTGGTGAATCTGAGAGTTTTCCACGCAATGAAATGTGAATATGATCAGGCATAATACTCAGTTCTGCAATTTCATACCCTTTTTTATGCGCAATGGCAAAACAACAGTTCCCCACTTTATCGAATGTATTTTTCATGGTCATTGGAATTGTACGGTTTGCCACCACAACGACTAGATGCAGCGCATACCAATACCTTCCGGTACTTGTAGGTGAAGGAACTGCAAGTTTGACTTTGGGAATACTGAAATTGTATCTATCCAGCCAGTCCTTAAATCGTGGATCTACATAATCACTTTTACGAGCCTGCTTTTCAATGTAGCGTTTTACGATCACTCTTGTGTTATCGCCTAGAGAACGAAAACCGACTTTTCTACTGAATTTGACAGGAGTTCCAACCTTTCGTAATGCGTTTTGCAAGCGTCCCTTAATCAGGCGTGTAAAATCATAAGGAGACAAATTGGGTTGAGACTTGAATAAAATCTGAATCTGCGACGCTTTTATCAGCGTTTTTTCCAGTTGAAGGCCATCAGTTTCCCACAGTGGTTCACAATCACATATAGTCTGACGGGTTGTGACCGGAAAGGTTCCATGCCCTTTACTAATCCAGCCAGTCCAGTCCGCATGAAGATTGTGAACGATTTTCAAGTTTTCGGGAATATATGGAGGTGGGAGTGCCATTATCATCCTTTGCTGTTTTTCAAAAAAAAATACACTCCTAAAATAGTCAATAGTTTAGATTTGTAAACCGACGGGGCAAGCCCGGCGGGATCTTCATGCATTTACGGTACGAAATTAGCAAAGGTAAGGAACTGCTTTATAATCGATTGAGTAAGACTTACGAAATTCCCCGATGGGCTTGCCCCATCGGAGATAAGAAAATTATTTCGCAAAGCGTTGAAGTTCTTCTAAATCACTAAAGTGATGCGTTACACCGTTTTCGATTTGATAGTCTTCGTGCCCTTTGCCAGCGACAAGAATTATGTCACCTTCTTCGGCAATGGAAATTGCTTTTGCAATCGCGTTTGCACGATCGGTTTCGACTTGATAAATTGAACTGTTTTCAAAACCCTTTTCGATATCAGAGACAATCTGGTCAATCTCCTCAGTCCGAGAGTTGTCGGAAGTCACAATTACAATATCCGAAACCAGTTCTGCAGCTTTCGCCATTCTCGGACGTTTTGTGCGATCTCTATCGCCACCGCATCCGAAAACTGTAATCAATCGATTGTGTGGAAGTTCTAAAAGCGCCTTACCGACATTAACCAACGCATCATCAGTATGAGCATAATCCACAAATGCCAACGCTCCATTTCTCAGATGAACCGCCTGCAAACGCCCAGGGACACCTTTGAATGCTTTTAAAGCTTTTATGATAGTTTGATCATAGACACCAAGCTTCCTGCAAACACCGATTGCACAAAGCGTGTTATACACATTAAACTTTCCGAAAAGCGGCACGTCAACTTTTAAGCCATCAAACTCAAACTCTGTACCAACCGCCGTAATTTGATAATTGGAAACCAGCTCAAAACTGTAACCACAATGGTTAAATTCTGCCAATTTTCTACCCCATTCGTCGTCCAAGTTGATAACTGCTAAACCATCAGACTTCAGGGAATTGACAAAAATCGAGCGCTTCGCGTTAAAATATTTCTGCATCGACTCGTGATAATCCAAATGGTCTCCGGTCAAATTGGTAAAACCAACCGCATCAAACTTTGCAGAACCCGTTCGCTGCTGATCCGCCGCATGACTGGACACTTCCATCACCACAATCTCGACGCCTTTTTCCAATGCCAAGGATAGATATTTTTGAAGTTGCATCGGATCAGGCGTAGTATGCGTCGCATCATAAACATCACCATCGATGTCATACGAAATAGTCCCGAACAAGGCGGTCTTTTTACCGGCATTGCGAAGGATGTGATTGATAAGATAACAGGTTGTAGTTTTGCCGTTAGTTCCAGTCACTCCGGCAAGCGTCAGATGTTTTGCCGGGAAATGATAAAAGCATTCAGCAGCCTTCGCCAACACCGCATAATCAAAATTTTCTAGAAATTGAACAAAGACGGTTTCAGGGTATTTCGGTGCAAATTCATCAATTACTTTAACTGATGAAGTCAAAATCAAACTTGCGCCCTTTTGAAGCACTGATTCAATAAACTTGTTACCGTCGACCGAATTTCCTTTCAAAGCAACAAACGCACCAGCCTTTTCCACTTGACGCGAATCATGGGTGAGTTGATCTATAAATAAATTTTGGGGGTTCTTTACAGATTTGACGAATTCTCCAAGATAAGAGACTAAATCATTGATATAGAAACCACACTTACTTTCCATAACGATCCTGATAAATTTTGATAAGTTTTTCGGTTGTCGCACACAGTGCTTCGGGAATGATTCGTTTGTTACTAACTACAGGCATGAAGTTGCTATCGCCATACCAACGCGGCACAATATGCATGTGAAGATGGGATTCGTGACCGGCTCCGGCAGCATGTCCGATATTAAAACCGATGTTGAACCCGTCTGGATTCATCAAATCCTTTAGAATTTCCTGTGCACGCACGCAAAGCTCCATAATCTCATTGCGGACTTCAACAGGCACGTCACCAATCTCTTTTACATGCTGATACGGACAAACCATCAAATGCCCTGAGCTGTAAGGAAAACTGTTCATAATAATGAACGCATTTTCCCCATGTGCGACAATGTGATTCTCCACCATCGCATCGAACTCTTTAATTTCCGACTTATGGCACATAAAACATCCTTCCTGTTTGTCAGAAAGAATGTAATCGATACGCCATGGAGCCCATAAAGGTCTATTGTCGTTCATGATCGACCTACTTCATACTCGCAGATTTATCAGCACAGTCACTAATTGCTTGAACGATTGAAGAGCGGAATCCAGTCGCTTCCAGAGTAGAAACCATCTCAATCGTAGTACCGCCCGGCGAACAAACCATGTCTTTCAATTCACCCGGATGCTTACCACTTTCTGCGAAGTATTTGACTGAACCAAGTACAGCCTGTGAGGCAATATTATAAGCCTGCTGACGTGGAATACCTTTTAGGACAGCACCGTCAGCCATCGCTTCGATAAACATAAAAATCATTGCAGGAGAAGAACCACTCAGAGCTGTTACTGCATCAAAATGTTTTTCAGCAAGCACTTCCGTTTTTCCGCAGCCGTCGAAGATTTCTTTCACATGTGCGAGGTCTGTAGCATTAATCAGACTGTTCGGCGCAAGTACAGTCATTCCTTCACCTGCTGCCGCCGGAAGATTCGGCATAGTTCGAACAATCTTATAGTCATCACCGAGAAGTTTAGCAATTGTTTTGATTTGAAGTCCAGCTGCTACCGACACGATCAAAGTTTCAGGATCGATAAAGTCTGCGAGCGTTGGAAGAAGTTCAGAAAAGACATTCGGCTTAATCGCAAGAATGATAATATCGGCCTCTTTTACAGGGCCGTTAACATCCAGAACAATATTAACATTTGGAAACTCACTTTTAAGAAAATCATGACGCGTATGAGACGCTTCAATTATTGTAATATTGCTTGGGTCATAGCTTTGAGACTTCACCATTCCTACGACAATTGCGGTTCCCATATTACCACCGCCGATAACAACAACTTTTTTACTCATAATAAATTCTCCTGATTTAATTCAGATTTAAATACAATTTAACACTCAGCAAAATGAATATTTTTAGTGACGTATACAAGTTGCACCGCTGATTTTCGTCAAAAAATTTTCTGATAATGTAAGCGTGGTCATGATATAGCGTAGTATATATAAAGGTGAGAACCTTTTCTTTGACATTTCATACTCCTATAGTAGAACCTACTACAATCAAACTGATATGGTGACTTTACTCCTGGGTCACCGATCAGAGTGACCGTTTGCCCCTTGTCGGTCACGGATAACAGAAGGCTCCGATTCGCACAGAATGGAGCCTTTTTTTATGTAGCTGTGTTTACTTTAATAGAAACTTACGAAGCAGTTTAAACATTAAATCACGATTTTTCAGCATGAACCTGTTTTTCGGGATCCATGCTTTGGATTCCAAAACCGTTTTCGCTTTTGAAAATGTCAAAAAACCTTCATGTCCATGATAGTGTCCCATGCCGGAATGACCAATTCCACCAAACGGCGCATCATCTGCTGCGACATGCATAACACAATCATTAATTGAAACTCCTCCGCTGTGAGTCATTTTCAGAACCTTATCAATCAATCTCTTATTCTTTGACATAATGTACAGAGCCAAAGGACGTGACCGAGCATTGATATAACTGATTACTTCATCAATTTCATCATAAGGCATTACAGGAAGTATAGAGCCAAATATTTCTTCCTGCATAACTGTCATATCATCCGTCACTTCTGTTAAAATATGCGGATACATCAACCGTTTATCATTTTCAGTATACGTTTTAACCTGATGAATGTTTGCGCCTTTTTCTTCCGCATCTTTTAGGAAACGTTCCACACGCTCAAACTGCCTATCAGTTATGATATGCGTCTGCCTATAGTTACTTTTATCAGACAAGTAATACTCTTCGTAGCGTTTTTTGAATGTATTGATAAACTCCTGCTGTCTGTTTTTCGGGACAAAGATGTAATCGGGAGCAACGCAGATTTGACCGGAGTTTACAGACTTCCCCACTATAACAGCATCTACTGCAACTCTCATATTGATATCTTTATCGATAATTGTCGGAGACTTCCCGCCAAGTTCCAAAGTGATTGGTGTCAGATTCTCTGCAGCCGCTTTAGCCACAAGTTTACCAACCGCTGTCGATCCGGTAAAAATCAAGTGATCAAAAGGTAGAGTTGAAAATGCCGATGCGACATCCGCCTCTCCTTCCACAATCACAATATATTCGAAAATCGGTTCAACCACTTTTCGAATAACCCGGTTTACATTCGGTGTAAATTCACTGAGCTTAATCATCACACGATTACCGGCAGACAACGCCTGAACCGTCGGACTCAATGACAGGTTAACAGGAAAGTTCCACGGCGAAATCACACCCACCACACCTAAGGGTTGGTAGTGGACCATAACTTTGGAAGGAGACAGCATAAATCCGGCATGTCGTTTAGATGGTTTCATCCACTTCTTCAAACGTTTAATCGCATAGTTAATCGCTGAAACAGTCGGCAATACATCCGCCATTAATGAATCGAATTCACTACGATAGCCGTAATCTTTATTCAATGCATCATAAATCAGCTGTTCATTTTCAACAATAGACTTTTTCAAAGCTAAAAGCACATCTCTGCGTTCCTGACAAGCAGGCGCAGGATTTTCTCGGTAGGCTCGTTTCAACTTCTGAAAATCCATCATCAGGTTTTCACGTATATTTTTCGTGTCAGTTGTCATTCTAAATTTCCCTTTAAAAGTTCACCTTCAAAGAAAATCGAAAAAGTCCGAAAAGTAAACCGTAACTTGCCATTTTAACAAAAAAAGCTTCGCTCAATTAAGAACGAAGCCTTACCAATCACCAAATTGTGACAACAATTAGATATGATCCAACACATCCACAAGAGAGTCAAGAATAAGAGTAGGCTCTGCTTCAGCAAGCTGCTCTCTCGTCTGTGCACCGGTGGTGACACCGACGGTAATACCACATCCGGCATTTTTGCCCTCCTCGATATCAATTGCAGAATCTCCGGCTTTTAAAACTCTTGACGCATCCGTCACACCAAGACGTTTCATTGCCAATTCGATCATATCCGGATTTGGGCGCCCGTTTACCACATCGTCAGCGGTTACAAGCGTATCGTACTGCTGCCCTTCTTTCCAACCTAGTTTAGTCAGCAAAAGTTTAGCTATTCTGAAATTATATCCCGTATCGAGTGCAATCTTCACATGCTTTTCACGGAGACGTGCAATCAAACGATTCATACCTTTAAAAGTACGAACAATTAGCGCGTCGTAAGCAGCGTCTAAACTTTCCTTGAAATTACTAAAAATAGCCTCAGTGTCGGCGCCTTCGATTCCTTTTGACGCAATCACATCTTTGATGGCCTGATGCTTCTCTTTTCCTGCGCCGTGAAGTAGTACTTCTTCAAGCGTTACGTCATCATAGCCCGCATTCACAATACTCTCAGGCACAGTTCTGTATACCACATTATCTTCATCAACTGTAGTTCCCGCCATATCGAAAACCACCATATCCACCTTACACATTATTTTCTCCTAAAAGTTCTTCATTATAATATTTTTCAATAATTGTTGTCAGCGTGATTATGTCTTCTTTGTAGATTTCTCCGATATTTCCAATACGGAAAACCTGAAGATTACTCAGTTTGCCCGGATAAATTATAAAGCCGAATTTTTTCAGATAACCATAAAGACTCTGAAAGCTGAATTTCTCATTTTCAGGATATAAAAATGTCGTAATAATCGGAGAATGAAACTGCTCGTCAAGACAGCACTCGAAACCGATTCTCTTCATATTTTCGACAAGTGTAGTCTGATTTTCCGAATAACGTTTAAAACGAGCTTCAATTCCACCCTCTTCTATCAACTCGTTCAACGCCTGATAAAATGCGCGAACCACATGTGTCGGCGACGTAAAACGCCACTTTCCACAGTCATTCTGCATCGTTTCCCACTGCGCATAAAGGTCAAGGCTTAGTGACTTTGAGACACCTTTACATTTTTCCAATTCAACAGCTTTGGCAATAATGAATGAGAAGCCTGGAACACCTTGAATACATTTATTCGCCGAACTGATGATAAAGTCGATATTCAAACCCGCGATATCAATCGGAATTCCACCGAGACTGCTCATTGCATCCACAATAAGAGTTTTATTATGCTTCTTGATTACATTACAGATTTGTTCAAGCGGATTCAGAATCCCCGTAGTTGTTTCGCAGTGAACAAAAGCGACGTGCGTGATGTCCTCATTTTCAGAAAGAAAATTGTCAACCTGTTCAACGTCGACAATTTCTGTATCCGAAAAGTGCAACGCCGAAACCTGTTTGCCAGCCTTTACTGCAATCTCTTCAATTCGTCGTCCATACGCGCCGTTGCCTAGAACAAGAAGTTTATCTGAATCTTTCAAAACAGAAGTGATCACACTCTCAACACCGAAACTTCCGCTGCCCTGCATAAGAACAGTGGTGTAAACAGACGCGTCAAGATTGTTAATCTGCAAAAGTTTCGCACGCAGATCTTCGACTAAAGTTTTATACTCATCATCCCAAGTGCAGTAATCACGAAGCATAGACTGCTTTACCGAATCAGTAGTAGTCAGCGGACCGGGAGTCAATAGTTTATAATGCATTATTTATTTTACCTACAGTTAAAGTTATAGAGTTAATCCTAACACAATTCTTAAAAAAACATTCACCCCTTCGCAAAAGCGAAGGAATGAAAGTCTTAACTATTTAGGGTCGGATTTACCGTCGTAGCGGCGTGCCCACTCTTTTAGAATTCTTGAACGGTTCTTAGCAGCCCACTGAAAATCGTTCTTTGCAAGCTGTAGAGAAGGATTCTTTGGATAGTCTTCATCCGGAACTGGAACCTGTTCACCAGTTGCAACAATCGGATATACTTTTGCGTACATATTCATTGCGTCCGTACTGATTGCCCAGTCTAGGAAAGTTTTAGCAGCAGGGTTGATAGATGACTTTTTTATCAAACCATTAGCTTCCACATCCCAACCTGACTTTTCCGCTGGGAAGTAAGTTTTAACAGGTTCACCTTTCTTCTTCTGTTTGCAGCCGCGGTAACCGAAAGAGATACCAACTGAGCATTCACCTTTACCTGCAAGCTTTGCTGGTTTTGAACCAGAGTGAGTGTAACGAAGAATGTTGTTGTGAAGTTTATCTAGGAAAGCCCAGCCAGCTTTTTCACCCATGTTTTGAAGAATTGCTGAAACTGTTAGAAAACCAGTACCTGAAGACGCCGGATTAGGCATAATCAACTGACCTTTATAAACAGGTTTTAGCAGATCTTTATAGCTTTTAGGATAAGGAATATTTCCTTTCTGGCACTCGATTTTGTTACATACAAAACCAGTCATCCAAGCCTTGATACCAACCCAGTGTGGGTCTGAGTTCAATGTATCTTTAAACTCAGGCTTGATAGTTGAAATCGCTTTTGGGCTGTAACCTTCAAGCATTCCGTTCTGATCACATACAAGCAGACTAGTTGCCGCTACACCCCAGATCACATCAGCTTTAGGGTTGTTTTTTTCTGCAAGAAGTTTTGATGTAATGATACCAGTAGAGTCACGCACAAGATCCACTTCAATGCTTGGGTATTTTGCTTTGAAGTCTTTCATGTAGATCGCAATCTCATCATCCTCAAGCGCCGTATAAACCGTAATTCTCTGGTTTTTCAACGCGTCGTTTGACGACGCGGTTTCAGTTTCATTTCCACAGCTCGCCAGAAATAGAGACGAACATACCATACCTGCTGCAATTACTTTTCTTAACATTTTATTTTCCTTTGTTTAATGTTAATTACTAAGTTCTATTTGTGTTGTTTACTAACTTGTTTTACTAGTATCTATTCGATTCAAACGGGCAACTTCATTCTCAAACATTTGCCCTAAACTAACCTCGGCTTAACGAGTTCTTTACCTGTTTAACTATTCCCTAACTGACTAGTGCACCGCCCTCCTCTGCTTCAGCTTTTTAAGCACAACTTCACTGATAATTTTGATAACGATATTCGTCACAATTATCAGAATACACATTGCCAATGCCGGAGCCTGATCTCCCGCATCATCCATATTAATAATTGAAACCGTGGCAGGAATCGTTTTCGGGCTGTAAAGAAAGATTACTGCCGAAACCGTTGCCATTGAACTCGCAAAGTAATACATGAAGATTTCGATAATTGCAGGGAGACAAACTGGAACCGTCACGCGTCTGAACGTTGTCCAGAATGGAATTCCCATTGATTCGGACACACTGTCAAACTCATTATCCAGCTGTTGCAACGCCGTCTTTGCCGTCATAAAACTCACTGTATAAAAGTGAATCATATTACTCAGAACAAGAATCGCCATAGTTCCGTAAATTGAACTAAACGGATTGGTCACTCCGAAAATAGTCGGTCGGTTGAAGAAAAAGATATATGAAAAACCAATAACAAGTCCCGGCAGAGCCAACGGAATCAGTGACAGAACCGAAATAGATTTTTTAAATAGTTCCATTTCACGGCTCTTTGTCACAAGATATGCAGAAATAAAACTCAGAATTGTGCCGAATAGCGCCGTATAAAGCGCCAGTCTCAAGCTGTTGTAGAATGGTGACAACCCACGACTTCCCGCTGTATCCTCGAAAAAGTAGTTCGAGAAGTTCAATGAAAAATCATAAGGCCACATTTTTACAATCGACGCATAGAAACCGATAGAAATCAGTGAAATAATCGCAACTACGACAATTGACGAAATTCCGAAAAACAACCAGTCACGCTGCGGTTTCACTTTCGGGACAAAAGGTTTACTTTTCGCTGAAAGACCAGCCGTCTGTTTACGCTGAACCACACGATCTGCAAAGAATGACAACAAAGCGGGAATCAGTAGAATAATACTGATAGTCGCACCCATATAGAAATCCTGCTGACCAACCACACGTTTATAAATATCAACCGCCATCACATTATAGTTTCCACCTACAACCTTCGGAGCTCCAAAGTCGGTAAAAACCAATGTAAATCCTGCGAAAAAAGCACTCATCAAACCATACTTAACACCAGGAAGTGTAACAGAGAAAAAGGTTTTAATCTTCGAACTTCCAAGTGCATCTGCCGCCTCGTAAAGACGTCGGTCAATATTGCCAAAAGAGACAATCAGAATAATAAGCGTTGGAGGGAAAATGTAAAACATCTCCGAAATAGTGATTCCAATCGGGCCGTAAAGTTCAATATCAAAACCGGGAATTGCGCCGAAAAAACCAGTAGTAAATACACCTTGACGTCCAAAAAGATACACAAGAGCCAAGCCGTAGAACATTGTCGGAGCAAACATCGGAAGCATGAAAACGACGCGAAAGAATGACTTCCATTTCATCTGTGTTCTCTGCAGTGCATAAGCCGTCCAGAACGAAATAAACAGAACCAGAACTGTAGTCGTCAAGGCAATCTTTATACTATTAATCAATGAGCCGAAAAGGCTTTCATCTGACACATAATCAATAAAGTTTTTGATTCCTACAAAACTCTCTTCATTTGAAAGTACACCATTAGCAGCTTCAGCTGTAGAGACATTGTACAAACTTTTAATAACCAGTTCGACCAGTGGAAATGCGACTCCAACCAGCAAATATGCCAGAACCACACTAAAACAGAAATATCTGACAAGATTCTCTTTGTTAAAATTAAACTTCATCTGCTATAGCCGTCCCGTTTTCATTAAATACATGCACCTTTTTTGTCGGGATTCGAAAGTCAAAGATTTTACCGGGTTCAAGTCCGGACTTAATCGCATATTTAGGTTGAAAATCCAGTTCGACTGTATGATTAACACTACTATCAAAAATCTTGACTTGAGTGCGATAGAATGAACCGCGAAACTCCATATACTCCACCTGCCCTTTGATCGCATCGACAGTTTCCACACTGTCAAACAGTACTTCGGCAGCTTCAGGACGAAATGCCAGAGTCGATGTAATCACTTCATCTTTAGAGTGAGAAATACCGGAGTCGGAGATCATCCAATTTTCCAGAAAGTTCATATGTCCTACAAAGTCCGCAACAAAGAGGTTCTTCGGTTTATTATAAAGATTCTGCGGCGTATCATACTGCATAATTTCGCCCTTATTAATCACCACAATGCGATCCGCCATAGTCAACGCCTCTTCCTGATCGTGCGTCACCATAATTGTCGTCAAACCAAGCTCCTTCTGAATGCGGCAAATCTCTTCGCGAAGTTTAACACGTACTTTCGCATCAAGTGCCGAAAGCGGTTCATCAAGTAGCAGAAGTTTCGGTTTTACAGCCAGAGCACGCGCCAATGCCACACGCTGCTGCATTCCTCCCGACAGTTCAGCCGGCATTTTTTTCTCAATTCCGTTAAGACCGACAAGATCAAGCATCTTACGAACGCGTTTCTGCTTTTCCTCTTTCGACGCCTTTTTCATACCATAAGCCACGTTTTGAAACACGTTCAGATTTGGGAAAAGCGCATAAGACTGAAATACAATTCCGAAGCCGCGTTTTGAAATTGAATCTTTGGTAATATTACGATCGCCAAAATAAACCGCTCCCCCATCAGATTTCTCCAACCCTGCAATTACGCGGAGCAACGTCGTTTTCCCACAACCGGACGGACCGAGAATGGTCACAAATTCACCATCATTGATATCCAGCGAAATATCTTTCAGCACATGATTATCGCCGAACGACTTATTAATATTCTTCACAGACAAAGTCTTATTAGTACTCATAAATAAAGTTTCCTTTTGTTGTTAATTCCGTTATAAAATCCGACTAAAATTCAACACAAACAACCACAACTAACAAATTCCAAACACACAAACACACAACTAATAAGTCGCTAACAACCACCCAATAATTACATAACAATCAGCTAACATAACCGCTTAAACAATGCCGAAAAGAAAACTACACTTTCCCTAAGGTTAAGTGACTATGAGCTGAAAACAGTAAAAAGTTTATGAATAAATAGCTCAAATACCACTAAAGAAAGCGTCCAAATTGCATCGTGCTCAATATCATCCGTTATTTAGTGCCCATTCTATACAGAGCGACAGCAATCCTGCAATCAAAAATCTTCAAAACCAAACGAGCAACACCCTACGATATTTCGAAAAGGTCACTGCCGTACGGTGATTGATCAACCGAATCGGCGGAAAGGTCGCGGACGTGAGGAATTGCCAAACCGAA
>DDLT01000280.1 GCA_002340265.1 Lentisphaeria bacterium UBA2565
AGCCATTAAGACGTTGATTGTTGCTTCGGTATCAGCTGTTGCGCCGTGAGCGTCAGTATGTTCTTTGTCGCAGTAGAACTTCAGAGCCGCACTAAGCGTTCTCGGTTCTTTTTTGAAGAAAATTTTCTGGGCGTCAATCAGTTTACGGTTATCAAAGTTAACCTCGTAACCGACACGTGCTAACTCTTTGGAAAGCATTGGCACGTCAAAGCCGGTGATATTGAACCCACCGAAATCGCATTCTGAAATGAAGAACATGATTTCAGTCGCTTTTTCTTCAAGTGTCGGTGCATCTTTTACGTCATCATTGGTGATTCCATGAATTTCTGCGACTTCAGGAGAGATTTTGATTTCAGGGTTTACAATGGAAGATATGGCACTTCTGCTTCCGTCAGGATTGATTTTAATAAAGCTGTATTCAACAATTCGGTCATTTTGAATACTCGTTCCGGTTGTTTCCAAATCGAAAAAAACCACAGGTCGTTTTAGTTTTAAACGCATTATATCTTCTCGTTACCGTAATTTACGGATTTAGTAAATTGTTGTTTTGTGAGCCAATTGTCTGTAAGTGACTAACAGACAGTTTGTTAGTTTGTTACTTGATGTTCGCTTGTTAGCCCTTTTTTTTCCAAGTGGATAATTTATCGAGAATTTCTGAATTTTAAACCTTTTACAAGAAAGATTTATGATGATTTTAAGCGGTTGTTTTTTTGGCGGTAAAATGCTTCAAACGTACAGATGCTTAAACCGGTCCAGATTAAAGAAAATGTCACAATTTTATTAAAGCCGAATGGCTCGTTGTAAATCAGCACACCGATTAGCAGCGAGAGAATTGGCGCCATGTATTGCAGCAATCCCGTGACTTTCAAACCGCAAACTCTCGCTCCGTGGGCATAGAAGATCATCGGTAATACGGTGATTAAACCTCCGCAGGCAAAAAGCATATGCGTTGTATGGGGAAAGCTGAAGTGATTTGTTGAACTACTTGCAACCCAAATCAGAGTGATGATTGAAAGAATTACTACATCAATCGTCATCGACGGTAGCGGCTTTAAGTGTGACATTTTCTTTGAAAGTGCAAAAAGAGAAAATACCGCTGCAACTGCTAACGCGTTCAGTGGAACAGTGCCTAATGTTACAGATTGATAGATTATGGCTGATAGGCAACAGAGCAGGGCGGTTATTTGTCCGCGTGTACAGTGTTCTTTGTAAATAATTCTTCCGAAGAGAATCACCAGAAGCGGTGACATGAAGTGTCCTAGACTCAGTTCGACTATTTTATCGATGTTAATCAACCAGATAAAAATCAGCCAGTTCCCGGCAAGTAGTGCTGAATTGATTAAAATGAATAGAATATCTTTGGGACTTCTTACCGCACTTTTCAACTCATTCCAGCGTTTTTGTCCGCACATTAGGAGAATACAGAAAAAAGCACCCCAGATAATTCTGTGAACAAGAATTGTATTGAGGTTTATCTCAGAAAGGAATTTCCAGAAAATTGCCTGAGAGCCCCAAATCAAGTTGGCAATTATCAGCGTGATAAAGGCGTTGCGGTAAGATTTGTCGATCATTTACAGAAGCTGTTTTAGAATATTGCAGACCGAATCTTTGTGCGTAATCAGTACAGATTTGATTTTTTTACCTTTCAAACCAAGCGTTTGAGCAAGTTTGTCCGAGTCTACATCAACTTTGATAAACATCACACGTTGCCCATGCGATTTTTCAACAAACTCAAGTTGTCGGTAAAAGCGGTCAGAACCGTCATTTGAGACAATTAGAAGGCGGCTGATTCGGTTTGGAATAGTACCCATTTTTTCTAAACCATGTAGCTCTTTTGCAAGAGTTTGCTCAATGCTTTCAAAACCGAATACAGCATGTTTGGTTTTTCCTGCATAAAAAATGTGGCTGCGTACCTTTTGAGTCAGTTCTATGCAAGGAATCTTTGTTTCTGAACCTTCTGAAACTGGTTGAAGTGAGTTTTCCAGAATTGAACAAATTTGCTCGTCAACTTTTTGTTTGACTAAATCTTTCGGTAGTTTGATGTCGTAAGTCATTTTATGAATCTTTTTTCAAATTTAGTAAATAGAATTTTTCTGCGGAATGATAGTCCGAATGGGAGAATAAACAATAGGAGTTTTGATAAAAGGCTTTTTAGGGAGTAGGGGATTGGGAGTAGTAGAGCCATGTGCTCGAAGCCTTAATAAAAAAAGACTGGAGCAAAAGTGGTAATTTCCCCCTCGAGGAAGGAACGTGGCGTACGCCTCACTTTGTCCAGTCCGTTAAACTATTAGATAAGGTAATCAAACTTAGTCGTCATTTCCACCCAAAATTCCACTTCTGATCAAATAATACAAAAGTGTCATTAACATACTGACGGCGGAAGCCACATAAGTTAGAAATGCGGCATTCAAAACCTTACCCGCACTCTCGCTTTCTCGTTCGCTGACAATACCCGCATTGACCATTGCAACTTTTGCTCTTGAACTGGCATCCCATTCGACAGGAAGTGTCACAATGGAGAAGATTACAGCAAACGCAAAAAGTGCACAACCAATCAAAATCAACGGTTTATTCATACTTAGAATAAAACCGAAAAGAATGAATGGCATCGCAAGGTTGCTCGTAATGTTGACCGCTGGGACCATTGCTGAGCGAAAAGTCAGAAAACCGTAATTTTCGGCATGCTGGATTGCGTGTCCGGCCTCGTGACAAGCCACGCCGATTGCAGAAAGAGATTGGCTTGAATAAACAGCTTCAGAAAGGCGAAGAGTTCGTGATGTCGGGTCATAATGGTCGCTAAGAAAACCGTTTGTTGGCTGGATGTTGACATTGTCAATACCTTTTGCCATCAGCATCTTTGCCGCAGCTTCTGCTCCAGTTAAGCCGCTGGATGCTGCAACTTTCGAAAAGTGTTTAAAAGTTGTTTTAGTTTTAAAACTTGCATACGCAGCAAGTAAAAGCCCGGGTAGGGCGAATAATAAATAGACTGGATCGAAAAACATATTATCTCCTTTTGTTTTCCATATATACGATCAATGTTCGGGAAATCTTATTAGAGTGAAAGATCACCGTGAATTTTTACATGATTTTTATCAAAGTCCGCTCTAAGATCGCCACCAAATGTTTCCGGTAGTTCGCTTTGCAGAAATTCTAGTGCTTCAAAAAGCAGCTGTTTTTTGAATTCTTCTGGAACTCTTGCTAATGTGGACATATGAAGATCAAGAACGTAGCCTTCACCAAGTTCTGAACCATGACCAAGTGTAAATTTTGCGGTGATATTGAAAAGTCCGTCGTGGGCTTTATTCGCAGTTTTTCCACGTTTTTGACGAACCGGATGCAATGGGAACTTTTTCCCATATTTATCCTCAAAAAGATCATCCATTTCATCTAGAATCAATTTTAACTTTTTTTCCCACTTTATAAGAGCAGCTGAACGCATGTTAAACCTCAATAATTATTTGTGATTGAGCCTTAGTTTAATCGATTAAGCCGACAGGTCAAGTTGAAAGGATTAAAAGAAAAAATGCTTTGAGATTTATGTCTCAAAGCATCCGTGTTAATTCGAGATTATCCAGTTTTCTGCTTCATGTAAATCGTCATATTCAAAGTGCTTTATTTCAGCTTTGATGAAATGGCTGGCAATGTTTTCTGCAAAGTCTCCCAATTTCGAATCGGTGACGATTGCAACTCTTCTCAGATGTTTGTGATGGTCTTTGACAAATTTCAGATGAGCTATCATACCGGAAAATGAGTTCCATCCGGGAAATGTTTCGGTATAAATTATAATTCCATTCAGGTTGCCGTGTTCAGCTATAAACGGATCGATCTTGATTGCCGCATTTTCAAAGTCCTCTTTGGTTAATTGCCCATCAGGAGTTAAAAGCACGGTTTTTAGCTGTTTGTTGATTTCTACACTTAACATTATTCTCTCCTATTTCTTACATTTTGAAATCGGTGCAATTTTCATTTTGTCATTTTTAACAAAGTAGGTACAAAAATCTGCGAAATCTTCTTCAAAGAAAAACAGTGGAATGTCGCTGTTGCTGATTAAGTTCATCACAAATGAGCGGAGTAGGTTGACGCCAAGATGATGCTCGAAGAATTTCAGATCAATGGTGAAGGCATCAATGCTATGCTTTTGAATTGATGCCAGTTCGTTTAGAACCGATTCTCTCGGTGCGTTTGTTAACTGATAGATAATAACACCGGGGAAGTATTCTTCCGCCAAGCTGAGCAGTTCTAATTTTTCTACTTGCGAAAGATAGAATGAAGAGAGCGGACAGTCATTGATAATAATGCGTTCAATTCCTTCGCTGTGCATCTCTGTTAGTTGTTTAACAAAGTTTTCAAGATCGGCTTTATCGTTATCAATCGTGACCGTTGTAGCGTATACATCCCCATCAAGTATAACTTCTTTGTAGTCTTTAAGAACTTCTTTATGAAACTGGTATATTTCTTCACTAACTGCTTCGATTGACATATAGTAGTTTTCGTCTGAAAAAATGTGAATGTCGGCAGAATCTTTACCTTCGGCACCAAAACGCTGAAAGTCTTTTAAGTTGCTGTGCAGGAATGTTTGAATTGCTTTGCTTTTATCAAAGTCATTGTCGTTAATATCACGGCCTATTCGGCTATTCAACTGCGTCTTCCAGTCGGAATCAATGAAAATAGAAAGATCGATGAAGTCGGAAAATTGTGAATCTATTGAAAGTTCACCTTCAAAAATAGTGATTTTAGACGGTTTGAATTTATGACTTTTTTTAACAGTTCCTTTAACTTTGTCGTAAACAGGCTGTTCGAACTTTTGATCATCTTTGATTGCTTCTAGGTGATTTTTAGCAAGTTCTAAGTTGTTTGAGTCTGGGTGAGAACCGAGTTGCCCTTGTTCTCTTTCGGTACGAGGAAGGCGATAATTATCTAATTCGAGGATTTGAGTTTTTACATCAGAAGAGAGTTTTTTCTTCAACTTTTGAGCATAGGTTGACTTGCCGCAACCACCAGGTCCGGCAATAGAAATTATGATATTATTCTCGGTTTCTTTAGCTGTCGCTACTATAATTTCTTTAAGCACAACAATTGCGGGGGCAGAGTTGCGACTGGTCGTGATGTGCTTCTTGTAGGTATTTTTCATGAAACCCTCTCAAAATAAATTATCCATAGACCTCTTTGTTAAGCTGGTCAAAAAAGTTCAGCATATAAATATGCCTCTCTTCTCCGATTTGTCTTCCTGTTTTTGTTAAAAGTTTTTCGTGTATCTTATGCAGTTTTACCAAGAACTCTCGATATGCAGAGTCATTTTCTGAATAAGAGTCTGAGTTGATAGCGTCTTCTCTAGTGTTGTGAACACGTGCTGAAAAACGACCGGCAAAGTGAAATGCACGACCAACTCCGATTGCACCGATTGAATCCAGTTTATCTGCATCAAAGATGATTTTTGCTTCGATTGTCTGCGGTACATGATTGTTTCTATAGCGATGACATAGGACGCATTCTGAAACATGGTTGATGAAATTCGGGTCAGTAAAACCGAAGCTTGGCAGTACGCTTCTGACAAGTTTTGCTCCCGTGGAGGCATGACAAAGTTTTCCTTTGCTTTCCATCTCTTCCGGCCTGGCGTAGTCATGCATTAATGCGGCCACTTCGATGATCTCGCGATTTCCGCCTTCGGTTTCGTGAAGTTTTAACGCATTATGCAGTACACGCTCGGTATGATCCCAGTCGTGGCACTTCGGTGCGGTTGCAAAGTGTTCTTTAATGTGTTCGCAAAGGTGTTCAATATTTTCTCTATAACTCATTAGTTGTAGTCCTGTTAATGTTTTTATTCTTGTTAAAATAGTGGGATTCGGTTGCAAATCCATCTATAAGATTTATTTCTCAACTGTAAATTTAACAATTTGGACAATTTTTATGAAAAGTTTTGATTATTACGAATCGGTTCCGGCGCTTAAAGTTGATGGTGTTTTGATAAACGGCTGGCGTGGTACTGAGAATGCTAATGCATTTCTACTTTGGAAACAGGGGGAGAAAAAACCTGTTGATCAATTGGTTGATGATGAATTTAAGTTTGATGATGAATTGATAAAATCATACAGACTGGAGAAGAAAAGCTTTCGAATCTTTGCTTTGAATCCGTCTGGCAAAGGGCGAATTTATGCCACTTGTACTGTTAAAAATGGAAAATGGGTATCAACGACTCTTAATTGATAGTTTCAGGATTCGTTTAGTTGAGTCAGAAACTGTGGCAATGTTTGAACGTGTTAAACATGCAATCCAGATTATTTTTTCAGCTGATTCAATGATTGCGGTAGATTGACGTTCACTTTTGGGAACTTTTTGATCAGAGAATAGCTTCTTGACTTTTTTGGTGAATCCCGAAAAGGTCTTGATTTTATCTCCGGGTTCAAACGTTCGAACTTTTAAAGGAACTGATAGTTTGTCCAAATCAAAAAACTGTGTAGTTTGGTTTGCCTTTCCCATTTTATTCACAACCTCTGCATGAACTGTTTGTTCTCTAAAGCTTAGAACTTTTTCTTTTAGAGGATTCCATAAAATAGTTTGTGAATTTTGTAGTTCAGTTGCAAGTTTCACTCCTTGATTGGATACAATTAACGTGAGATTATCCCTTAAAGGAACTTGCTTCTCTTTGTGAGTGGCTGAATTCAGCTCGTTGATTAAACGATCCACCGTTGCAGCTGTGGGGACAAAATATGATTCATTTTCAGACTGAATGAAACTTGTCAAAACTCTTGCCATTAGTACCTTTGGTACTTTCAGCCAGGCTTCTAACGAATCCATTTCTTTGATCTTGGTAAAATAAGTTTCGCTAAGTTGATCCAAAAAGTTCGCTTCTTCCGTTAACACTTTGATACTGTTTTCCAAACTGTGGGTGCCACCGGAGATTTCTTTGTAAAGAGGAATCAGTTGGTTTCTAATTTTATTCCTTCGATAATCATTCTTCTGATTTGATTTGTCTTCGCACCATTCTGTAACACCGTTTTCTTTTAGAAATTGAATCAGTTCATTCTTGCTTTTATTCAAAAGCGGACGCCAGAATGTCAGTTTCTCTACTTCAGTTAAAGGTTTTAAACCTGTCAGGCCGCGTAGACCGGAACCTCGCATTAGTCGAATGAAGAAGTTTTCGTTAATATCATCTTTATGGTGGGCGAGGGCGATGACTGAGTTTTGGCTTGAAAGCGTTTTCCAGCTTTGCAGGCGAAGGCGACGTGCGGCTTCTTCAATTGCTTCGTTACTGTTCTTTTGATTTAATACATCGAGTTTGAACGATTCGAAATTAATATTTCTATTTTTACAGAAATTACTGCACCAGCTTTCCTCTTTATCGGACTCTTTACGAATCTGGTGATTGAAGTGAATAGCTTTAATTTTTTGCGGATAATGTTGATTCAAGTAGAGCAGAAGTGCTGTGCTGTCGGCACCACCGCTAAAACCCACTAGAATTTCAGATGCTTCGTTCTGGTCTAACATTGTGAATCTTCCGGTTGAAAGAAGCGAGTTGTAGGGTACGCAAGTTGAATTGTTTTTTCACCTTGAAAACGCATTAGAACTGTTTCCCAAATTTTACTTTCAATCCCACGAATCTGACGAGGCGTCACGATAAAGCGAACTGTCAACGATACACCGTTTGCGATTGCTTGAGTATAAATAATTGGTGTAAGTTTTCCCTGTTTGATGTCCAGTTTTTTACTGGCAAGGCGCATTGCTTTTTTTGCCGCTTCTGGATAATGCCCGGCAATTGAATTGATTTCGTTTTCAAGAATTCGTTTCGCAAGCTGCCAGTCACTTTCAAAAGTGATGACGACTTTGATTTCATGCCAGATGTAATCGAATCCTTCATTGTAGTTAATGATTTCATTTCTTAGGACCTTACCATTTGGAATATGGATGATGCGTCCAGTACTTTGTTCCGCGCCGATACGGGCTCCGCCGACTTCAAGCATAGTGAAATAAAGCGGAGTGATTGCGATGATATCACCGACATTTTTATCGATTTGGATACGGTCACCCTGAGCAAGAGGTTTTTTCCAGAGGATAAAAATCCAGCCGGTAAAGTTAGAAATGGTATCGTGCATGGCAATGGCAAGACCGGCACTGAAAATACTAAGGTATGGAATAATGCTTTTGGTATTCTCATTCCATTTATGAATGATGAAAAACAGTAGAAGCAAAGTAACTACACAGTTGGTGATTCTCTTTGCTGAAAACAACACTTTGTTTTTGTTGATGAATCTCTCGAACAGCGAAAACAGCACTTTTTTGATAATGAAATAAAGCACAAATGCGATGATGATTGATAAAAGTGCATTATCATAGATGTTTGATAAAATGGTTTTTAATGATTCGTACATCTGGTTATTACTCCTCAATGTTTAGCATTTGTTCATCTTCACTATCAAGGTAGGATACAGTTTTAACTTCGTTCATTGCAGACAGTTTTTCAATAAATGTGTGGAGTCTTTTTACTTCGTTGATAATAGCTTCTGACATGTTTTCAATGTCGGAGAACCCTTCGTCTGGAATGCTGTGTTTGATTAATTCTGCATTCATCGAAATCGGCGTAATTACGTTATAGATTTTGTGGCGTAGTGAGACATTTATCAGCTCGAGAGCTTCCAATTTAGTTGCCTGTTCTGAGGCCACTTTTAGTTCGGACTCCATGGCAACTTTTTCTGTCACATCTTCAGCAATGATAACTGCACTTGGAGAGCGACTGTCTTCGTTCATAAAACGGGCAATTGTGTATTGGAAAACTGAATCTTCGTAAGTATCGATAAATTGGACAGGTACCTGGTCATTTGCCTCAAGAACCGAAGCGACCAGCTTATCCCAGCTTGCCTCCTGAAAATCAGGGAAAATATCACAAACTTTGAAACCGACAACCTCCGAAATATCAGCCGGCCCATTCGGTTGCATTCTGGCGAAAAACTCCAACTGAGTTTTGTTTGCTACAAAAATATGCTGCAATTCATCAATTACTGTTACGCCGACAGGAAGATCATTTAGAATTGTTTCAAGAAACTGGCGGCTGAGCGCGTAAGGAGAAGATGTCTTAAACTTGTAGGATACATCATTGAAAATAACCTGATACATCTTCTCTTTTTTCCACGTGAAGTAATTTACGCTGATGTCATAAATTTTTTCTTTATTTTGCCAGGAAAAGTATACTGGAGTAGAGCTCGATTTGATTTTTTTCATCGCATTTTGGAGCTTGGTTTGAAGCGATTGTTCATTTTGGAAGCGCTGTTCGAGTTCCATTTTTTTACGATTGGCAATAAGAGTAGGCAAACCGAAGATGGAATAGATCTTTTTACTGGCGACAAGAAGGAAGCGTTTTGCATCGACAAGTGCAATTGCCTCGGGTGAAACTTTAATGAAATCGAGAATATTATCCATGGAATCCGGTTTATTATTTGACTATTTAAAGAATAGTTTCGGTCGTTGTATGTCTCTAAATTAGTCTCTGAACCAGCAGACTGCAAGGTAATTGAAATAATATACTTTAAGCAGATGAAAAGTTATCTTTGAACTTAAATGGAATGATTCAAAAGAGGAACAAAATCGGTATGAAATGAAAAAGGGGCACTCAAAAGTGCCCCTTAGAAACTATGATTTGAATGAGTTAGTGAAAGAACCGCTTGGTCCAATCTCCAGCATTCGCTGTACGGATTTGAGTGCTTTCACCCTGATCTCTTCTGGCACAGTCACTTCTGTTTGCATATTAAGAAGTGCGTCACGTGTGTCAGCAAGTGTAACTTCTGCCATGTGCGGACAACGCTGACTGCAGAGGCGCAGGATTTCTTTTCCCTGATCTTTTACCTGAGCGGCAATGTTATCGCCCATTGCACATTCAGTCATCAGTAGGAATCGCTTGGCATCTGAGTTTTTCACCCATGTCACCATTGCGGAGGTACTTCCTGTAAAGTCGGACGCGTCACAAATCTCTGTCGGACATTCTGGGTGAGCTAGAACTGCTACATCAGGGAACTGCTTACGAACACGTTCGATGTCGGAAACCTGGAAAAGTTCGTGAACCTCACAACTTGAGTTCCAACCGATCATATCGTAATCGTCTTCTGTAATTTCTCCGGAATCCAGCTTTGGGAAATCTTTAGGGAAGATTATACGTTTCCCTGTTTCTTTCGCTACATTGCTGGCAAGGTATTGATCTGGTAGGAAAATGACTTTTTCTGCACCAAGAGATTCGATAACAGCTTTTGCATTTCCTGAGGTACAGCAGATATCAACTTCAGCTTTGATGTCGGCATAGGTGTTGATGTAGGTTACAACAGGTACACCCGGGAAGCGTTTTTTTAGTGCACGAACATCTTCAGCTGTAATTCCTTCGGCAAGTGAACAACCGCCCTTTGGGGTTGGAATTAGAACTGTTTTTTCAGGACTAAGAATTTTCGCAGTCTCAGCCATAAATTTTACACCACAGAATACAATCACGTCAGCATCTGTTTCAGCAGCTTTTCTACTAAGTTCAAGAGAGTCACCAACAAAATCAGGTACGGAATTGAAAAGCGCAGCATCCATGTAGTTGTGACCAAGAATTACGGCATTGCGTTCTTTTTTTAAACGCATTACTTCTTCTGCAATTTCGGCTTGGATACGGATTTCCGGAGCAGGCATAATGTGTCCAATTTTATCTTTCAGATGTTGGTACATATCAGTAATCATTTAGTTTTGTCCATTTTAAGTTAATAAAACTTGTGTATTGTTTTTCCGGCGTAATTTAATCAAATAACTGAAATCTTCTAGTTGTAAACTGTTGAAATTATTTGACAATTGGGAATTCGCGGTGCGGTTTACCCTTTTTAAACGTTTCAAGTCTGCTGGTAATCTCTTCCAGCATATCAGGTGGGCAGTTTGCAAGTGCTTTGTTTGTGTACTCGATGGCTTTGTCAAACTGATTATCTTCAGCATAAGCGGCTGCAAGCGTATCGATAATGGCAACATTTTTCCAATCACTCAGCTCACAGGCTTTAGTAGCCAACTCAATAGATTTTTTCCCGTTGCGGTATTTTGCATCCGGCCAGGTCGCCATAAACCACGCTAAAGAATTTAGTGCCTGAGTGTTTCCCGGTTCAGAAGCGAGAACATTGTTAAAGTCGACAATTGCATTATCTAGATCTTTTGTTACAACCCATAGTTCTGCACGCATCAACAGAGCGGGGATGTTGTTTGGAGCTAGTTCAAGAGTTTTACTCAGCTCATTAATGGCGTTGTTCAACTTATCCTGTGCAATATAGATTCTTGCTTTATCAACACAAAGGTTTGGGTTTCTGGGATTGATTTTACCGGATGCATCAAGGTCGGCAAATGCCTCTTTGTATTTACCCTGAATCTGGTAAACCATTGCACGTTTAGAAAGTAGTTTATCCGACTTTGGAAAGGTTTTGATCAACTGATTTAGGTCAGTAATTACATCATCCCATTTTCTTAGGGCGATATTGATGTCGATTCTGTAAGCCAGTGATTCGTTGTGATAAGGGTTTTGTTCTAGTTTTGCGGAGACAGCTTTTAATGCCTCTTCCATTTTTCCCTGTTTAAGAAGTTGATTGACCTCTTTCATGTTCTCAGCACGTCCGCTTAAACTGATTCCAATTAAAAGAATCATAATATATTTGAGATATTTCATCGGTTTTCTCCGGTTTGTATTTTTGTGTACCCGCTTTAATAAATACGTTTTTTCTGAAAGTAAATTACTTTTTCACAGCTTTTACATAGATTCTTATTGGAGCAGGGTAGCCTTCGATAGTTTTGTTTGGGTCTTCGGGGTCGAGGAAATCCTCAAGACTCTGCCAATCCATCCATTCGGTTCTGCGCTGTTCTTTGAATTCCAATTTATGTGAATAGAACACTTCGATGTCTTTGAATTGTGCCTTCTGCAACCAATTTACAAGACAGGATTCTGTCGGCACAAAATAGGTTCCCGGAACTTTTGCGTAACGTTTATTAGGGAAAAGAGCGACTGGCATGTCACCTGGAATTCCTTGCGATTCGATAATCAGCGTACCGCCTTTTTGTAGTGATCCATACATATCTTTCAGAATTCCTACGGGGTTCTGATTGTGATAGATAATTCCCATGCAGAAAATAATGTCGAAAAAGTTCGGGTAAAGTGGTACATCTTCAACTCCGGCAATTTCGTAATGAAGCGGAGAGTCTTCGATTAAGCGGTTTAGGTAATGAAACTGGAAGAAGTAACGAATTGTCGGATCGAAGCCGATTATCAGTTCAGGATTGTCTTTAAGCATTCTAAACATGTAGTAACCGTTGTTACAACCGATGTCGGCAATGCGCTTATTCTCCAAACTAATTCCTGCTTTATCAAGATAGTTTGCCACACGTTCCCATTTAAGATTTGATCGCCATTCTGCATCGAGATCAATGTCGAAGAGGTTGAATGGACCTTTTCGCCACGGCATCAGATCTTTCAGCCCTTGATGGAAACGTTCGAACTGATCGTCAGCCAACTCGTCACGTTTCCCGATAACTGGTGCTGATCCAGAGTAGTCGGTAGATAGGGCCTTAATATCTTCGGTTCTTTCCAAAATCGGATAATACGGCTGTGTACCTTTCCAGTCGAAACATTTGTTACTGTTTTCACGCATTTTGGTAATTGCGTTAGCATCAATTAGGTCGGCGTATTTTGGAAGGTAATCTTTTTCTGGGTATAGCGGGAGTTTCATCATTGCTTAGTCAAGTTTTACAAAAGGGGTTAAATCGGCGAAGAACTCTTTTCTCCAGCCTTGGTTAAGGCGGGAAGTCGGTTCTTTCTTAGTTTCGACAAATTTATTAATAAAAGATTCCACTTCCTTGCGGGAAGTGACCAGCTGCGAGTCGATGTTAATTGCTTCGGCTTTCTCACGGCAGAACGTTAAAATTCGATTACTTACGTTTTTCAGTGTTCTACGGTCAAGTTGAGGTTTGAACACTTTTGGATATGTTTTCGGGTCACGTTTGTAGCCTTTATAGAGCACATCCATAACATCGTTGGCATAGCGTTCTTTAATAAATCGTGGAACAGAAGGCATCGCTTTCAGTTCATCGGCAGACTTCGGGCTTTTCAATGCAATGTCAATCAGTACGTTGGTATCAACAATGAAGTTACGTGGACGATTTCGTTTTTTTGCACGATTTTCTCGCCAGGTAATCAACTCCTCCATCACTGCTAGTTGTTTAGCTTTGAACTTGCTTGATCCGCTGATGCGTTTAAACTGTTTATTTGCAGATCGTGCATCGCTGTAATGGTTCGGATTTTCCAATGCTTTCATCTCTTCATCGAACCAATCCAAAGCATTGTTTTCTTTCATCAGCTGGTTTAGTTTTTCAAATGCCTTTTCCATATAGACCACGTCGTCGATTGCATACTCGATCTGTTTCTCAGTCAAAGGACGTTGTGTCCAGTCAGTTCTGGATTCGGTTTTCGGAAGTACAACGCCTACTGTTTTTTCAAGAAGAGAACCGAGTGAAAGTGTTGAAGAAAGTCCACAAAATCCGGCAGCGGTTTTGGTATCAAATATGTTTTTAGGTAAAGAGTCTGTGGCTCTGGAAATAATCTGTAGATCCTGAAGTGCATCGTGAAGAATCTTGGTGACGCTCTCGTTTTCCATTAACTCTTTTAGAGGTGAAAGGTCTTCAAGGGCGATTGGGTCGATTAGAAATGATTCGTCAGGTGTTGCCAATTGAATCAAGCCGAGAATCGGGTAGTATGTTTTTTCCCAGACAAATTCAGTATCAACAGCGACAAGTTGTGCCTGAAGGCATTTTTCGATACAAATTTTAAAATCTTTTTCAGTACAGATCATGTAATTCTCCATTATAATAAGCAGAAATAAGCAAATTCAAAAGTTGAGGATTACAACCCTCAAAGTCAAAAGAATTACGATATTGATAAAAATGAAGTTGAATAACACTCTTTTCGCTTAATATTTGCAAGATTTGAATGACATTTACTGATTAAATAATCATAAAAATATTATTAAAATGAGGGAAATTTATGAGTTGTCCATGTGGTGGAATTAGTTTTGAAACTTGCTGTGGTCCGTACATCAAAGGGGAAAAAGTTGCGGAGACTGCAGAGGCATTGATGCGTTCTCGTTACTCAGCTTATGCAACAGGTGCAGTTGAGTACATCAAAGACACGACTTCTCCTGAAGGTCAGAAAGATTTTGATATGGATGCTGCAAAGCAGTGGGCTTTAGAGTCTGAGTGGAAAGGTTTTGAGATTCTGAATCAGGCTAAAGGCGCAGCAGAAGACACTGAAGGTGTTATTGAATTTGTGGCAAGCTACCGTGTGAAAGGTCAGGTTGAAAGCCATCATGAAATCAGTACTTTTAAGAAAATTGATGGTAAATGGTTCTTCATGGATGGGCAGATTGTTACTCAGGTTGTAAACCGTGAACAGAAAGTTGGTCGTAATGAACCTTGCCCATGTGGAAGCGGTAAAAAATACAAAAAGTGCTGCAATAAATAAGCCGCTTTTTAAGATTTACTTTGATGACCTGAGATTAATTTCTCAGGTCATTTTTTTTGTTGTATGGTTAATTTTCTTGCATCTGAGATTCATGGTGCTACGCTAACTAAGTGTTTGCAGTGCGAATTTATACGTCGACTGCTGATAATACTAAGTTCTTGGGGGCAGGATGCATTAAAAAAAATCATTCATTATTTTTCTGTTTTTTGTATGTACAATTTTCAACTTATCGGCACACGATGGTTCGATGGATCTTTTTATGAATCATGGATCAATAATGTTGATGATCGATCCTGATACAGGACAAATTGCCTACGCTAATAAACAAGCCGCACGGTTTTATAAAACGCCTCTTGAACTTCTTCTTAAAAAAAATATCAAAGATATTAATCAACTGAGTTCCATTGAAGTGGAACGTGAGATAGTTAATGCCAAACTCACGAAAAGAAACTACTTCCTTTTCAAACATCGTATTGGAACAGATGAAATCAGAGATGTGGAAGTTTATTCATATCCTGTAAAGCATGATGGAAAACAGATGCTTTTTTCAGTTGTTGTGGATGTGACTGATAAGTTGGCGGCTGAAGCAGAAGTTAAGGCTTATGAACTTAAACATAAGCAGGATCTACGTTTCGTTATTTACCTTGTCCTTTCTTTTTCTGTGGTTATTTCAATAATGGCAATCGCTATATATCTCAAAAACAAAAAGTTACTGTTTCTAACCAATTACGATGCTCTCACCGGAGTGATAAATCGTCGATCCATCATTGATATCTATAATAGCTTTCAGAAAAAGAGACACTTTCCGATTGCAGTTTTTATGGTTGATGTGAACAACTTGAAGTTTATCAACGATACATTTGGGCATATCGCGGGTGATAAAATGATTATCGAAGTCAGTAATATGTTAAAATCGTTTAATAAAGTTAAAACGGTTATTTCACGTGTTTCAGGTGATGAATTTGTCTTAATGATTCCAGGTGCTACAGAGGAAATCGTTACTGAATACGTTGAATTTATTAACTCGTATCAGATTACTATTGAAGGAATCAATTTCTGTTCATCGGTGGGTGTATATATGGTTAATGACAGAATTCTTCCTTATGAGTTTGCATTTACAAAGGCGGAAAAGAAGATGTATACGCATAAATCACTCAATAAAGAAACTCTTAATACCAATATTGAAAAGTCGCTGATGGATAAAGCCACTACAAGTATTGGAATTAAAGATGAGCTGAAAAAGGTCGCAGAAATTTCCGGGATTATTGCTGAACGATTAGGGCTCAGTTCACATGATGTTGATAATATAAAAGAGGCGACGAAACTTCAGGTTATCGGTTATGCAACCCACAATGACGAGTCTTATAATTTCACTAATTACAGTAAAGATGAAAATTGTTCAGAATCCTTTCAGAACCACCCAGAACAAGGTTATAAAATTCTAACTACTTTAGGAAAGAACAGTAGTGTAGCAACAGCGGTATTCTATCACCATGAAAATTATGATGGTTCGGGTTTTCCAAAATCAATAAAAGGCGAAGATATCCCACTAGCATCTCGTATTATAACTTTGGCAAACGGAATCTACAGGGCAATGAAAGCGGACGGAGTAGACTCTTGTGACAGTAAAATACTTGATGGACTTAAGGCTGACTCAGGTTTGATTTATGACCCACATTTGATCGAACTCATTGATTCAGAAGAGTTTTCAATCAGCTTTCGTTAAAATTGCATATTCAGTAGAATTCAATCAATTAAAATTGAGTAGAAGAATTTCAAAGAAAAAGCAAAAAATGAACTTGCATAACAATAAAATTTGCTTACTCTAAAGGCGTTGAAACAAGATACACACATTACCCTATGGTGTAATCGGTAGCACGGCAGTTTCTGGTTCTGCAAGTTGGGGTTCAAGTCCCTGTGGGGTAACCATTGTTTTTTATAAAGGCGGTTGATTCTTAGTTAATTAACCGCCTTTTTTATTATCTGGTTCGTTTGCTTAGGGTGAAGATGTCTTTCAGCTCTTCGTGATTGTTGGCTTTGAGCCAGTCTTCTTCGAAATCCGGCTCCTGAACGACTTTGGCAATTGCAGCAAGAGTTCGAAGGTGAAGATTTCGCATGTCTTTTGATCCGATTAAAATGAAGACGGCTTTGACTTTATTATAATCGTCGCAGAAATCGATGCCGTCTTTTGCTTTTACGAGTATGACTTTGAAGTAGTTTTTTGCTTCAATTATGACATGAGGTATGGCGACAAAATCGCTTATTACTGTGGAACTTTCCTGTTCACGTGTTTTCATACCCTCTATTAATTTCTCTACACTTTCACCTTCCGGTAGTTCGTCCGATAGTTTGTCGGCTACAGATTGCCATAACTCATCAACTTTGATAACTTTGTCCAATTCAATATATGTTGAATTTTTGATGACTTTATCCACCTCATCATGAACGATTTCATCACGGTCTTTTACAATGGTTCTAAGCTCATTCTGCAAGTTCCCGGAAACTAGTTCCTTATTGGTGATTCTTTGGACGAGATGAATGATTGCAGAGTTATTTTTATGGTTACTATCCCTACGAACGAAATATAGAATGACTCCGGCAGAGGTGAATAAAAGACTTAGCAGGATTGGTTCCATTCCCATATCAATAATCAGAAGCATGAATGCGATTATTCCAAAAATCTGTAGCCATGGATAGAATGGTGACTTATAAGTTGGTCGATAGGTTGAAACACGGCTTTCACGCATAACGATTACGGAAAGGTGGGCAAAGATATTTGAAAGGAGTATTACCGTTGAGGCTGCTTTGATTAAACTGTCTAAGTTGAGAGTTACAGAAAGTGAAATCAAAACGCCTGTTGCAATAACTGCGACGAACGGTGTTTTCTTTACTTTACTGGTTTTCTGAAAACTTTCAGGCATCATACCGTCTTCGGAAAGGGCAATTGGATAACGAGATGCAGTTAGAATGCCTCCATTTGCTGTGGTGATGAATGCTAAGAGAGATGCGATCATGATGGCGTAGTAAAGAATTTTTCCTCCGCTGATTTCACCAGCTATGGCGATTGGAGCCAGAGACGCGGCAAGTTGATCCGGTGGCATTGTGCCGACTACAACAAAAGTAACAACTGTGTAAAGCAGGGTGACGGCAATGGTGGAACCTATTAACCCAAGTGGAATGTTTCTTGACGGATTTTTTATTTCTCCTGCGATGCTTGCAGTTGTCAACACGCCACCGAAAGAGACGAAAACAAATCCTGCAGTGGAGAACATGGCGTTAAGTCCATGTGAGAAGAACTCTTCGTATCGTTGTACTTGAACGTTTTCAATGCCGATTCCGAAAAAGGCAATTAGAATCAATATTAGTGCAACAACTAAAGCAACCTGGAATTTTACTGCTTCCTGAACTCCGTACAAATTAATGGCAGTAAAGATTATTGTGAGAATAACTGCTGAAATGGTGAGATTGATTCCAAAGGTTAAATAGATAAGTTCGGCTATACCAATGACTGCAAATGCACTTTTTAAAGATAAAGCCAGCCAACTTAACAAGCCTGAGACGGTTCCAAATAGTTGTCCGAATGTTCGCGATACATAGTAGTAATCACCTCCAGCCTTCGGCATGGCTGTGATCAGTTCTGAGAGACTTAAAACGGTTGTCAATGCGACAAGACCGGCTATGAAGTAGGATACGAAAACAGAGGGGCCGGCCTTAGCAAAGGCGAGTCCTGGTAGAATAAACAGTCCGGAACTTATCATGGCTCCGGCAGAAATGCAGAATATACCGCTTAAACCAATACTTTTTTTCATAGTCTGTCTCTCCTGAAAAGTTGATGTTTTGACTGAGTCTATAAAAGTTCCTACGACTTAGTTTAATCATAAATTACAGAAATAGAAATGGATGTTGTCAAGAACTGTGTATTAATCGTGCTTCGGAGACTCTGCATTCCTTGAAAATGGAGAATCTCCGTTTAGGTTAAAGCTTCAGTGATTTTAAGAATAACGATATTTACATAATTTCATAAAAGGGGTTTCAAATGATTGACCTTTTTAAAAAGCGAAAGTTGGAAAAACGTGGTTTTGTGAAAACCTATTCGCGAAAGAAGTTTAACAAAAGTGAACTGGAGCCAGAGAAACGCTACATTCTGTTCACCCTAATGTGTATTTTTATCATTTGGGGCGTCTTTGCTTATTGTATTTCAACCAGTGGATTGGTTTCGGTTGCATTGAACTTTGTGGAAGGACAGCGTTCAAATGGTAATTATTATGCTAAAATCGATTTTGCCTATGAAGATACAGAACAGACAGAGTTGGTTCGTAGAAAAGAAGCTGCTAAGGAGCCACCACTTTTTTCGGTTGAGCAACATAAAATAGAGGCTTCTACAACTACTTTTGACGCTTTTACTGATGCAATTCGAAGTGGAGATGAACCCACAGACTCTACAGCCCAAACTATTATCGGCGGATTGACTTCAGAAGAGAAGGACGCATTGAAACAGTTCTTTTCCACCTCGATTATTAATGAATTTGTTAGAAATAACTTTATTGCATTGATCAATAAAGGTGTTGGTATTAGTAAAGATATGGGAAGCCGGTATGGAACTGAACGTTTCGGGGTTATTGATGAAACTGGTCGTAAGTTTTATTACCCTATTGAAGAGTTTCGAACTCCTGATTCAATTGCATTTACGCTTGCTGAACTAGCGGCTACACGTTTTGCACAACCCGTGGAAGTGCAAAGTGTGCTTAAAAAAGTTTCTGAAGCTTCAATTAAGCCCAATTTACAGTTTGATGCAAAATCGACAGATGTTGCAAAACAGTTGCGCCGATCACAAGTTAAGCCGGTGATGATAAATGTAGACGCAAGCGAAGTCATTATTTTAAAAGGTAAAATTCTCACAAAGAATGACATCAATAAGTGGCGCAACTATGTGAAAGCTTTGAGTAAGACGGATTCCGTAATTAGTATTAAAAATTATGCGAAGTTTCTTTTTGTTGCACTTTTGGTCATAACTTTGGCATTTATTTTTATAAACTTTTTTGTTCATCGACTGGCATATCAGCCAAAACTTCTACTGCTTTTTACATTGTCGGTTTCTTTGACCCTTCTTATGAACCTCGTTGTTCAGCAGGCACTTGTGTTTATAATTGAACGGTTTGGCGTCGACTGGGATCATGTATCTTTTATGACAGTGCTGATGCCTGTGGCATTGGGGACTATTTTGATGACGCTTCTTGTTGATCACAAAGCTGGACTTCTGGCAACTTTTCTGACCGCCATTTTGGCCGGTTCAATCCGTTATTTTGACTTTTTGACTGTTTTAAATGTTATCTTTGTGGGAACTATTGCCTGTATGATGGTTCGCCAAGCTCGTAATCGAATGGCCATTATTCGAGCTTGTATTGTGGCGGCTATAGTCAATCTTTGTATGCAGTTCCCGTATCTGTTGACAGATCAGCGCCCGATAGAGTTTTATCTTCATTTGACTGGACTGTCTGTTGTCGGATTTACTGTTCTTTATTTTGCGGTTAGTGTTTTGCTTCCGGTTTTCGAGTTTTTGTTTGGACGAACTACCAATTTGAGTTTGTTGGAACTTTGTGATCTCAATCATCCGCTTCTGCAGCGTTTGCAGATGGAGGCTCCGGGTTCTTATCATCATAGTCTGTTGGTGGCGACAATTGCCGAACATGCTGCGAAAGCGGTTGGTGCGAACCCTCTTTTGACTCGCGTTTGCGCATATTTTCATGACATCGGAAAAATTGCCAACTCCCAGTATTTTACCGAGAACAACTTTGACTCTTCAAGTAAACATGATGAACTAAAACCGAAGATGAGTAGTTTGGTTATTATGAATCACGTGAAGGAAGGTGTGAATTTGGCGCTTCGATATAAATTGAAGAAACCGATTATTGAAGCTATTGAACAGCATCACGGTAAAAGCCTTGTATCATTCTTTTATCATTTGGCAAAAGGTGATACAGATGCGAAATATTCTGTAGAAGATACAGATTTCCGTTATCCTGGACCGTTGCCGCGTCGTAAGGAAATTGTGATTTTGTCTATTGCTGACCCTTGTGAGGCCGCATCTAGAAGTTTGAAGAAGCCGACGCTTGGAAATATCGAAGCGATGGTGAATTCTATTGTAAATCAGCGCTTTGAAGATGGACATTTTGCCGAGGCTTATGTAACTTTGAAAGAGTTGGAAATTATTAAGAAAAGTATTGTGACGACTTTAAATAATATGCTACACACACGCGTGGCATATCCTAAAGATGAGAAGGAAGAAACGAATGAAGTTGATACTAAACAATCAGGAGTTGAAACTGACGGTGAAGGATCAGGCGCGACTGCTGAGAATTCTCAATAGAGCCGCTGATTATATCACCGAAGATTATCCTGAGGCGGAAGCGCAGGAACTTGGAGTCTGTTTTCTTGATGCTGAAAGTATGACTAATTTGAACGAATCGTTTGTAAATCATGAAGGTACAACAGATGTGATAACATTCGATTTTCGCGATGAGTATAATATTTATGATGAGGCTGAAGAGGCTGTGGGGGAAGTTTATGTCTGTCCGCAGGTCGCAACTGAAAGGTCAGGTGAGTTTAATAATGATTTTGACTCAGAATTAATCCTCTATGTGGTTCATGGCATGTTGCACCTTTTCGGATACAATGATAAGACGGATGAGGATCAGGCTGATATGACACATGCGGAAAACCGGGTGATGGCTTGGTTGAAAGAAGAGGATGACCTGAAGGAGGTTTTTGAATATAATGTCTAGTATAATTGTTGTCTTTTCGTTTACTGTTCTGCTATGGCTTGCAGTCACAAAAATTGCATTGAATGGACTTTCTTGGGGCGGACTTCGTAAATTGGAGCTGAAAGATGCGAAAGAGGAAAAACGCGTCGCGGGATGGATTGAATATCGTGAACGGCATCTTCAAGTTATCAATTTTTTAAATATTTTCCTTGTCATTTTGACAACCACCGTCTTGTGGAAGTACACCTTTGCGGGAAAGGAGTTGTTTAATAACCCTCATTTTGATATTTTGATTGCAATCGGTGGCGCAGTTTTTCTTGTAATGGTTCCTGACTTTATCGCTTCGAAAATGCAAAATCGTAAATCGTTGAGCCTTTTGAAGCTGACTGCCCCGATTTTATCAATTTTTTCGTTTTTATTTTTACCGATTTTTCTTTTTAACAGCAATAGAGGTAAAGATAGTGACAATGCGGAGTCTGCATCTGTTGAAGATGAAATTTTATCTTTGGTGGAGCAGGACGCACATTCGGATGATGAACACCAACAGGCTAGTTTGGAAGCTGATGAGCGCAAAATGATTCGTGGTATTTTCGATTTGGATGACACGCTTGTTCGAGAGGTGATGACGCCGAGAGTAGATATTCAGGCTGTTGAAGTTGAGTCTGAAATTGCAGTTGTAAAAGAGAAGATTATCGAGTCCGGTCACAGCCGTTTACCGGTTTACGCGGAGTCTCTTGATGAAATTGTTGGAATTGTTTACGCAAAAGATCTGCTTGATGAAAAGAAGGTTATTGGACACGATTTAGTGGATTTGCTTCATAAACCGTCTTATATCCCAGAATCGAAAAATATTGGCGATCTGCTTGATGAATTTCGTCTTAATAAACAGCACCTTGCGGTGATTATCGATGAGTACGGTGGAACCAGCGGAATTGTGACCATCGAGGATATTCTTGAAGAGATTGTTGGTGAGATTCAGGATGAGTTTGATACGGAAGAAGAGATTAAACCGCACGTGTTTAATGCGGATGGATCGATTGACCTTGAAGGACGCTTTTATATCGATGAGTTCAATGAACTGATGAATTCGTCGTTGGAAGAGGATGAGGACTTTGATACTCTGGCCGGATTTATTACAAATGAGATTGGCCGAATCCCACAAACTGGCGAAGTTCTTGCGCTTTCAGGATTTAAATTCAGTATTGTCGAAGCCGATGATCGACGAATTCTTAGGGTAAATGTCTCACGTGAAGAGGAGAGTTAGAAGATGAAAAAAGGCATATTCAGCTGGAAAAGTAACTTTCTTTCCGGACTTTTGGTTATTCTGCCAATTGTTATTTCTATTGCGTTAGCCTGGTGGGTTTTCAACTTGCTGACTGTTCATTTGACCGGATTCTTGAAACAGATTCCATTTTTTAGTGAAACTATCTATTCAAACGGTACTGAAAACCCGGCGTTTACATTTTTACTGCAACTTCTGAGTCTTTTTATTGCTCTCTTTGCAATTTATTTTGTTGGCTTGATCGGTCGTAACTACTTTGGAAAGCGGTTCTTTCATTTTTGGGAGAATTTCATCAAACAGATTCCAATAGTTCGTGTGATTTACAGCACTGTTCGACAAATTATGAACACGATTTTGAGTGATAAATCTCACATGTTCAGCAAAGTCGTTCTTGTGGAATATCCACGTAAAGGAATTTATGTGGTTGGCTTTATCACTGCTGATGGAAGTGACGAAATTAATAAGGTTATCGGCAAAGAAAAAGTGACGACGGTTTTTGTCCCGACTACGCCGAACCCAACCAGCGGTTTTTTGATTTTTATTCCGGAATGCGAAATGACAATTCTGGATATGTCGGTTACCGAAGGCATGCAGCTTGTGATAAGCGGTGGTTCTGTAATTCCAGAAAATTTAGTGCAAAACTAAGCTTTTTTCGCCAGCTAACCAACTAACTACCTAACCAACTAGACACCTAAAAATGAATTTAGTAATTTTATTTCCCGAAGATTTTGTTTCGGAAAACTTTGTCCGCCTTACAGATCGCAGATTTCAACATATCAAAAGTATTCACCGTGCAGAGGATGGGAAAGTTCTTAAAGTGGGACTTTTGAACGGTTTGATTGGAACTGGAAAAATCAGAAAGATTGATTCTGAATCTGTCGAAATGGATGTGAATCTTTTTCAAGAGTCACCGACTCCGGCAGATATAAACCTTGTGATGGCACTCCCACGACCACAGACGTTGAAAAAAGTGCTTCAGGGTACAATTGAGATGGGAGTGAAGAACATTTATCTTATTGGTTGCAATCGGGTAGAGAAAAGCTTTTGGCAAAGCAAAACGCTGAAAGATGAACAGTTGATGCATCATATGCTTTTGGGGCTAGAGCAGGCAGTTGATACCAAACTTCCGAATATCGAATTTCATAAACGTTTCAAGCCGTTTGTAGAAGAAGTATTTCCAGAAATAACCAAAGAGAGTACACCTTTTATCGCGCACCCGGTCGGAGGTGTGGACTGCCCCTATGATTACGGAAAACCGATAACGTTGGTTGTCGGACCTGAAGGCGGTTTTATACCTTATGAAGTGGAACGGTTTATCGAAGCTGGCTGTCAGCCGATTCACCTTGGAGAACGTATTCTTCGTGTTGAACACGCGGTTTTCACTTTAATCAGTAAACTCGGTTGATTCGTCACTCGCTAGAACAATCAAAGAAATAGACTCTTTTTTTGCGGCTTCAGCATCCAGAGAATTGCCTGCTCTGTTGTTTGAAGAAAGCAGAATGACTGAGTTTGTCGCATTCTGATTGTAAGTTTTTGATGCGTACTGATAGCCGTAATCGATGGACTCTATCAGCTCTGGACGTGTTGAAAGTCGAACCTCCAAAATCGTATCAAGTGCTTCCGCATTGCTCAGGTCGGCAAGTTGAACTTCTTGAAGTGATGGGCTTGTACCGTTCACAATCACATTCAATTTATCCATTTCGGTAATACTGTTCATAATTCCGGAAAGGTGATTTTCGAGAAGTTTGAAACCGCTCTGTTTAGACTGTGAGCGTGATGTGTCAAGTACCACGGTGAGTGATCTCGGTTTGTGGTTTAACGGTGCTTTTTGGTCTGAACTGATTGAAATTATATAACGCTGGTTGATATCGCTGTTGTCAATTTTGGTCGCAATATTAAAGTTACTGTTGTTTTCCGGCATGATTACATCTTCTTCCATTCTGTAGAGTGTCACAGAAATCATGAATATGACAAGGAAAAGGGCGACGAATTTAAGTACAAACTTTTTAGGTTTACGTTCGATTTTGAATTCTATATGTGGCTTTTCAATTTCTTTAATAAGCTCTGTTCTGTGGTGATCTGAAAGTTTCAACTCACCCGCGTCAATTTCTGGAAGTAGTTCTGATTGAGTCTGCAGAATTTCTTCAAATATTTGATTACAGGTTTCACAATGATCCAAGTGCTGTGCAATTTGCATGTTGGCAAACTTATCAAGCTCTCCATGCAGGTACGCTAGCAGTTTCTGTTCACTCGGGTGGTTCAAGTTATTCATTTTCAGCTTCCTTAATAAAGACAAATTTCTGACGTAATTTTTTTATTGCATTGTGAATGGTCACTCCAACATTTGACACACTCATTTTGTGTGTTTCCGCAATCTCTTTGTAGGAGCACCCCTGATATATCTTCATTTTAACAATGTTTTGCTCTCGTTCGTTTAAGTGAGTAAGGAGTTTCGCTCCGAGTTTGATATCCTCCGTTCGCTCCATTGCCTTGTCCGGAGGCAAAGTCGCTTTGGCGGTAACAGAAAGGTCTTCATCAGATTCGATTGATTCACTCGCCAACTTGTTCTTATTCTGCTGTTTACGTTTGAAGTCAATCGCTCCATTGCGAATTACCATCATAATCCAACTCTTGGGATTTTTGACTTCGTTACCGGCTTTTCTGAACTTGATATATTTGATGAGTGAATCTTGAACTATATCACGTGCATCTTCCAAGTTTCCGGAAATTGCGTAGGCACGTTGAATAAAGAGTCGTTCATACTCCTGTATAATCTTATCAATTTCAGAGTTGTTTATCATTATTCCCATTCACTTTTTTAATTAGACGTGAACTCTCGAAGTTTATTAAAAGCTGTTATGTCATTTTATCAATTTAATTTAGAAATAGTGCCATTTTATGATTTTTCTATAACTGTGGTGTCATTTTGAGCAAATATGATGTGTCTCATTTTTTTAGAATTTTTAGGTTTGTTTAGTGAAAAACATGCTTGTAATTTCTTATGTTAACTATAGTTTCAAATCGTTACTGTCTCGAAACTATGTTTAATTTACAAGATTAATTTATTAAATATTTATGAGGTTAAATGTGACGTTTTTTGATACTTTTTATGACGATTAAGGGCTGATTAACTCTGATTTTGTCAGAGACGTTTAATACATAACTTAAATTATTTATGCATAAAATAAAAACACTCTTTTTTCTTATTCTTTTTTTCTGTTGCATCGGATTTGGTGTTTTTGCGCAAGAGTTTTCTCTCTCTGATGAAAAATCGAATGAATTGCTTTCAGGTGCAGAGTTAGCTTGGCTCAATAAAAAGCATACTGTCCGTGTGCGTGTGGCAGATTTTCCTCCAAATCATTTTTGGGAGAATGGTGAAGCCAAGGGGGTTTCCATTGATCTACTTAAAGTCATTGCAGACAAATTTGATTTCAAACTTAAATTTGTCGAGGGGCAAACTTGGGCAGAGGCACTTGAAGACATAAAAGAGACTGAAACTCTGGACCTACTTCCTACAACCATTAACCTGCCTTCCCGTCAACCATTTCTTAACTTTTCACAAAACTATTTAAAGCTTCCACATTTCATTTTTGTTCATGAAGACAATTTTACGATAAAGAGCCCTGCAGATCTTGTAGGAGCAAAACTTGCAATTCCTAAGAAATTTGCCAGTCAAATACAGTTCTTAGAAACTCATCCTGGAGTGATACCTGTTTGGGTAAAATCTCCTTTGGATGCTTTAATGGCGGTTGCTTCTGGAGATGCTGATGCTTATGTCGGCGGAGCTACGGTTGGACAGTATTATATTGCGCACCAGAGCTTGACGAAGTTGAAAATAATCGAGAGTGCAGAACTTGGAGAAGTGGATTACTCGTATGCTGTCCGAAAGGATTGGCCTGAGCTTTCTTCTGTTATTGATAAAGGACTTTCACTTATCCCGTTTGAGCAACGTGATGCAATTCGTTCCAAATACCTTATGGTAACTCAGGAAGTTACAAAGATTAATTATGACGCTGTGTTATGGCCAGCCGCTGCAATTCTCGCTATCATTTTTGTTGTTGTGGTATGGAATTGGACTTTACGACTAAAAATTAATGTAAGTACAAAACAGCTTCAGGAGTACAATCTTAAGCTTGAGGATATGGTTGCATCTAGAACGGATGAGCTGATGCAATCGAAAAGCCGACTTGAAGCATTGTTTGCAAGTATGCCGAGTGCATTTGCTGAACACGATGTTGTATTCGATGAAAATGGGAAAATTGTCGATTGTGTTTTTGTGACGGTTAATGAGGCTTTTAATGACTTTGTTTTGAAAGAGGTAGATATGATTGATCGATCAGTCAAAGATGTGCTCGGTAAATTTGGGTTGCAGTGGATTGAACTCTATAACAAAGTGCTTGAAGTGGGGCACCCCTTTGTATTTGAGCACTATGAACCTACTCTGAATAAGTTTTTACGTGTGTATGCTTTTCAGACTAGTAAAGGTCGGTTTGCTACCCTTTTTGATGATGTGACTGAAGAGAATATTGCAACTCAAAAGTTGCTGGCAAGTGAGACATGCTTGAAAGAGGCACAGCGTATTGCCAAAGTAGGAAACTGGGAATATGACATTAAAACAGGAAACGTGACCTGTTCTGAAGGGTGTCTTAGGGTATACGGTCTGGACACGAAAAATAAAGAAATTACTATGGGGACGTTTTACGGACTCGTATTGTCTGAAGACTTAGACTATGTGCAGTCGATGATTAAAGAGCTCGTTGTGGATTGTGCCCATAGAAACTTTGAACATAGAGTAATTTATCCCGATAATAGTGTTCATAATGTTTATCAGCGCTGTGAAGTAATTCCTGATGAGAACGGGGTTCCCATAAAAGTTTTTGCTACTGTGCAAAACGTAACCGCATGGCGTCAGGTTGAAGATGAACTGCGTAGTTCGACAAGTCTGCAGGAGAAAATCATTGAAGCATCTTATTGTCTTTTGGCTAATGAAACTTCTAAGGACAATATTTCATCTGCTTTACGTTGCCTTTTGGAAGGTGTTGACGCGAGTCGAGTTTATATCTTTAAGAACTTCATTGACAGTAATGGTGAAATTGGTTGTCGATATAGCTACGAGGTTTGTGCTAAAGGTATTAAACCTCAAATAAATAACCCGGTTTGTCAGGAACTCCTTTATAAAGATGGATATGAAAGGTGGAGCCAACTACTGGCTTCTGGTAAGATTATTAGTGGAAAAGTTAATGATTTCCCTAAAGAAGAACAGGCTGCACTTCAAGTCCAGGGAATACTTTCGCTAGTTGTTGTTCCTATAGAAATTAATGGTGAGTGGGCTGGATTCATTGGATTCGATGAGAACTCGATTGAAAGGTTCTGGAGCCCTTCTGAAATTAGAATTCTGAAAATGTCGGCAACTCTTCTTGGAAACCATTTTGCCCGTTTGGAGGCCGAAAAAGCAGTGAGGGAGAGTGAAGCTCGGCTCGATATGGCAATTCAGGCTGGAACTTTGGGCTTGTGGGATTGGGATATTCACACAGATGAAGTGTTTACCAATGATATTTGGCAGACTATGCTTGGATATGACCCCGGTGAAAATCTGGGGCGTTGCTTTGATAAGTTTCTAGGCTTGGTTCATCCAGACGATTTGGATGATTTACGTTTTGCCATTTATGAGCACTTTTCTGGTGTCAGAGAGTTGTATCGAGCCGAGTTTAGAATGTGCTGCAGTGATGGACTTTATAAGTGGATTCTAGCCAGTGGTAGGGTTATCGAACGGGATTCAAATGGTGATCCGTTGAGAATGATTGGGCTTCATTTTGATATTAATGAAGTTCGACGTCTTCAACATGATCTGCTTTCAGCAAAAGATGCTGCTGAAGCAGCCAATCGTTCAAAATCGGAATTTTTAGCTAACATGAGTCACGAAATTCGAACTCCGCTTAATGCGGTCATGGGTATGGTTAATTTGATTGCTGATATGGATTTGACCGAAAAACAGAATGATTATCTGGCAACAATCGATAGTTCGGCAAAATCTCTGTTAAATATTCTAAATGATGTGTTGGATCTGTCTAAGATTGAAGCAGGTAAACTCACAATGGAGAGAATAGACTTCTCTTTAGCTGGATTAGTCAAAAACCTGACTAATATGTTTCAGCATGTTGCTGAAGAAAAAAGAATTAAGTTTGACGTTTCTATCGATGAAACTGTTCCAACAGCTCTGATTGGAGACCCTCTAAGACTTAAACAGGTTCTGATTAATCTTGTGAACAATGCCATGAAGTTTACTGATGAAGGAAGTGTGGAAGTTTTTGTCTCTCTTAAAAGTTTAAAAGGTTCTAAGGTGGCTTTAAAATTTGATATAATTGATACGGGCATCGGAATCGATAAAGGTCAGTGCGATACATTATTTGAATCATTCACACAGGCAGATAGTTCAACTACAAGAAGATACGGTGGAACAGGATTGGGTTTATCAATTTCGAAGCGACTTGTTGAAATGATGAATGGTTCCATCTATGTTGAAAGCAAGCTCGGAGAAGGAAGCACATTCAGCTTCAGTTCGGAGTTTCTATTAGGAGGAACCGTTGATATGCAGACGAATGATAAAAACTGTGTGAACTCTTTTGATTTGAGTTCTACGAAAATTCTTTTGGTTGAAGATAGTGAAATTAATCAGTTGATTATGCGCGAACTTTTGGAAGCGCGCGGAGTAACTGTTAGTTGTGCATTAAATGGACAGGAAGCTGTCGACTTAATGCTGACTGATGACTTTGACCTAATTTTGATGGATATTCATATGCCGGTTTTAGATGGCTATGAGGCAACAACTGAAATACGTCGTTTACGTGGGAATAGAATTCCTATTATTGCATTGACTGCAAATGCCATGGTAGATGATATCGAAAAGTGTCGGAACGTTGGAATGAATGACCACATTAGCAAACCTGTTGACGTAAGTGTGCTTTTGTCTACAATTTGCAAATGGCTCAAGAAAAATGATAATGTGTTTAATTCACAGCAGGCACTTGATAATGTCGCTGGAAACCGATGCTTATTGGAAGACCTATTTAAACAGTTCTTTAAAAAGTTCTCTAATTCAACAGAACTGATGTATGTAGCTTTAGATAATGGAACATTTGAAGAGCTTAGAACTTTGTCACATTCAATAAAAGGTGTAGCCGGTAATCTCGGCGCGAATGCACTTTCCTTAGTTGCCGGTAAAATTGAAAAAGAGGCACGCAACGGAAAGTCAGAAAGTATAAAAAGATATCTTGAGGAGTTTGAGTTCTCCTTTGAATCCTTGAAGAAGAAGCTTAAAAAGGAAGGACTATTTAATTTTGAGGATAGTGCGATGCAGGAAGAGGATTTCTCTTCAGATACAATTTCAATGTTGCCGGTTGATGTGTTAAGACAACTTCAGGAGGCTTTGGAGTCTGGAGATAGTTCACAAATTATGCAGAAGATTGAACACATTGGTGAAATAAATAGAAAGGCTGGCAATACGTTAAAGCAACTTGCCGGTGATTATGAATATAAACAGATTGAAGCGGGTATAAACGCTTTGTTATGATAAAAAGGGAGAGAGGTAATGAAACAACCTAAAATAGTGGTCATTGATGATGTGGCTGCAAATCTAAAACTGTTGGAAAACATTTTGAACGATATAGATTGTCAGACAAGGGTCTTTCAGGATGGACACCTTGCGCTTAAATCTATATCAAAAGACATCCCTGACTTGATTCTTCTGGATATAAAAATGCCCGAAATTAACGGCTATAAAGTTTGCCATGAGCTGAAAAAAAGCCCTAGCACGGAAAATGTCCCTGTTATTTTCATCAGTTCACTAAACGATGTGGATGATAAAGTTCGAGCATTTAGGGTTGGTGGAGTGGATTACATTACAGCTCCGTTTCAAGCAGAAGAGGTAAAAGCCAGAGTGAAAACTCACCTTGAAATTCGGTCAGCACACCGGGCGCTTAATCGACATAACCATCACCTTGAAGAGTTAGTTCAAGAACAAATTCAAGATATTCTAGCAACAAAAGATGAGCTTTTAAACGCCCAGTATTCTACAGTCCTTGCAATGTCGAAATTGGTGGAATCACGTGATCAGTTTACTGGAAGTCACCTAGAAAGAGTGCAGTTTTATTGTCAGTTGTTGGCTTCTGAACTTCAGTCTCGCGGTGAACATTCTGAAGCTATTGATTCTAAGTTTGTGACAACCCTGTTCAACTCTTGCCCGTTGCATGATATCGGTAAAATCCTTGTCCCGGATGATATTCTTCTTAAAGAGGGTGCTCTGACTATTGAGGAGTTTGATGTAATGAAAAACCACACAACTGCCGGTTCAGACTATTTAAAAACGGTGTTGGCGACTTACCCTAATAACAGTTTTATTCAGATGGGAGTGGAAATTGCCAAACATCATCATGAAAAATGGGACGGGAGTGGGTATCCGGATGGATTGAAAGGCGACGAAATTCCAATTTCAGCACAAATAATGGCGATGGCTGATGTGTACGATGCGTTGACATCTCAACGTCCATATAAAGAGGCGTTCAGCCATGAAAAGTTATGCGAGATTATTCTTGCCGAACGCGGAAAACAGTTTTCCCCACTCTTGTGCGATCTATTTAAGGAAATTTCCCGTAGCTTCGAACAGGTCAAGTCTCTTATTGAGGGTTGATGAATAGATTATTCGGAGAAAATTTCTGCATTTGAGATTAATTCTTGGTAGAATGATTCTCCGCCTAAAGCTATTGACCAAGGCAGTAAAGCTCCGCGTGAATCCCAATAATCTATTTCCGAACAGTGAACTGTGTTGATCAATAATTGATAGCAGTTTGTGTGGAACTGTTTTTCAAGTTCTTTCACTTCTTTCCAGATATCACTGCAAAGGTGACGCTTTTCCGGATCACGCCCATATTGATTTTTCAGAGACTTCAGCTGGTTTATTTTTTGAAAAAGTTCTGGGAACCAACTCTGAAAGATAACTTCTGAATTACTCTCCAAATCTTGCAGTGTCTTTTTACATTGCTTTACAACTTCAGGAAGTTGGGCTGAAAATTCATTTGCTTTCATAGTTTTCGGAAAAAATGAGTGAAGATAGTTCGGCAAGTTTATTAACACTGATGATTTTCGCATACTTTGTAGAAACTTGAAACGGACTCGTTTGATTGGATGTAGTTCATCAGTTATGAAGCCGCTCTCTCTCATCTTTTTTGCAAGAATTACAGCCGCTGGAGTATAGAGTGATCCATTTACCGGCAAGGCGAGGGAAGTACCAGAATCGTTTAACCTCGAAATAATTACAAGCAGCAGTGCTTTACCTGAAACCTCTTTTACATGATTGAAGAATTCGTCAATTGGGAACTTCAGTCCTCCGGCAATCAACTCAGCATTTTCAATTTTGATTGAGCTGCGTACGAGGTGTCCATCTTTATTATAAATTACGAAAAATGGTAAATCACCGGTTTCTGCATTGATCGGGGATAGTTCAACTCCACTTTCTTCAATTGACTCATTGTAGATTTGAACAAATTGGTCGTAATTCCGAACCACTTTTTTAAGCATTGTGATTGACGTGTTTGCTAAATACTTATGTTCAGATGTTTTGATTATACAATCTTTTGAAAAATAGGATTGAAGCCAAGATTGGTAAAGTTCGGCTAAGCTTTCATTTGTCTCTGCAAGCTCTGCAACACATTCACGTTCACTATCAAACCATTTTATGATCCGTTTTTGAACATCATTTTCAGGAAAGCAGTTTAATAGGTCCTCTTCAGCTTTGTCGAAAAGTTCGTTAATGAAGGGAATCACTTCTGAAGTAGACAGATCGCCTAAAAGACGATGCGCTTGTTTAGTCGAATCGATGTAACTCGGCGCAGTAAGTTGCCAGTTGTCAGCTACTGAGAATTGAGCATAGAGCTGTTCTAAACTTATACCAAGCTTCTTGGCTGTATGCGCAGGAGTTTCACCAGTGTACTTTGTTAGATTATCGAGATTGAGCGGACAACGACCAAGAAAATTCATGTAGAACAGTGAAGCTCCCCAATCTAGATTCCCGCTTGGATAATACCGTTCAAGAGTTAGTTCAAGTTTGTCTGAATGTGCGCCGACACGGGTGAATGCCACATCGATATCTTCAATGCAATGGGTGAATTTTATTCCCTGTTTCTCAAGTGCTTGAAGTTTGGGTAGTGTATCCCAAAGGGAATTACTGTTTTGGTCTATACTTATCATCTAAATCCTCGACTTTTTTTCAGAAGTAAGTTAGCCGAATTATTAAATTTTGCTTTAAAAAAACGACGAAAAAAAGCAGTTCGTTTTGAACTTGTTAAAAATCATTTAAAATCATAAAAGCTAATTGTAACTGTAAAAATAACCTAGTAAATTCATTGGCTCAAAAGAAGACATTTTATAAAGTTATAACTGTTAAAATAGGCCGAGAAAACAAATAATGGAAAGTTTTACATTCTATAATCCGGTTAAAATGATTTATGGAAAAGGCGAAATCTCCAAAATTGGTGAAGAGATTTCCCAACATGGAATTAATAAGGTTTTATTGATTGCCGGTGGTGGTTCAATTCGTAAAAATGGCGTATATGAACAGACTACGAAATCTTTGATTGCGAATAAAATTGAATGGGTTGAAAGTTGGGGAGTTAAGCCGAACCCTGATTTGGTTAAAGTTCATGAAATGGTGGAGTTTGCCAAGAACGAAAAAGTTGATGCGATTCTTGCTGTCGGAGGCGGAAGTGTTATCGATTCGGCAAAAGCTGTTGCCGCGGGGGTGGTTTTAGATGAAGACGTTTGGGACCTTTTTGAAAATCAGCAGGAAGTTGTGAAGGCACTTCCGCTTTTTACAGTTTTAACACTTTCTGCAACTGGAACCGAAATGGATGAATTTGCAGTTATTACTAACGAAAATGAGAATAAGAAATGGGGAATTTATGGACGTGGACTTTTCCCAAAAGTTTCGATAGTTGATCCTTCAGTTCAGGCAAAACTGCCGTGGTTTCAGACTGTCAATGGCGCAATAGATGCATTCAGCCACATTATGGAGCAGTATTTCAGTGGTAAAAGTGCTGATACGACGATGTCACTTGCTGAATCTCTTATGAAAAGTATCATTAAAGCCACCGACAAACTGCAAATTGATCCAAATGATTACGATGCGCGTGCCGATTTGGCGTGGGCTTCGAGTTTGGCGTTGAATGGCATTATCAGAACTGGTACCGGTTTGGGAGATTGGGCAACACACGGAATCGAACACGGAATCAGTGCAATTAAGCCTGACGTATCACACGGAGCAGGGCTTGGTGTTATTTTCCCGGCTTGGATTGAATATATCGGTTCGGACGATCAGGAAGCATTTGCTCGCTGGAGTAAAAATGTCTGGAATTGTGATTCTCTAAAAGATGCGATTCAGGCTTATCGAGATAAAATTATGCATTGGGGACATCCGATTTCTTTATATGAGATTGGCGTTGAGGATGGCGATGTCGAATCTATAGTGAATGCTGTAATGAAGAAACCTTTGGGACGTATTAAAGCTTTAACAGAAACAGATGTGAGAGCAATTCTTGATATTGCTTCTAGATCAAACAGTTAATAATTTTCTATATTAAAATTAGGAGAATGAAATGGACAGAAATGAACTAAAAGAAAGAATCAAAAAAGACTTTGTGAAAAGCCTTACTCTGACTCTTGCAAAACGAATGGACAAAGCCTCTGACCTTGATAAGTACAAGGCATTGGCACTAAGTATCAGAAATCTGATGGTTGAGAAGTGGATTGCAACTCAGGTGGCTTACGAAGATGTTGAACCGCGTTCGGTTTACTATCTTTCTCTTGAATACCTGATGGGTAGAACGCTTGGTAATGCAATGATTAACCTTGAAGTTTTTGATGTGGCGAAAGAGGCAATGTCTGAACTTGGTTTTGAAATTGATGATCTTCGTGATGAAGAGGTTGATGCAGGACTCGGTAATGGTGGTCTTGGACGACTTGCAGCCTGTTTCCTAGATTCGATGGCAACACTTGAACTTCCTGCTCTGGGTTACGGAATTCGTTATGACTATGGTATTTTTGAGCAGAAAATTGTCGATGGTTATCAGGTGGAAGAACCGGATAACTGGCTTCGTAACGGAAATGTATGGGAAGTGTCGCGTCCTGAGCGTGCACGCGTGGTGAAGTTCTATGGCCACACTGAATGCATCCGTGCCTGTTCTAACGCCGACAAAAAAGAGTGGGTTAATACCGAAGACGTGTTGGCAATGCCTTATGATACACCGATTCCGGGATTCAGAACAAATAATGTAAATACCATGCGTTTGTGGTCGGCTCGTTCACTTTACGGTTTCAACCTTCAACAGTTTAACGTCGGCGATTACCTGAATGCGAATATTCAGTCTTCAATGACCGAAAACATTACTAAAGTTCTATACCCGAATGATAATAATTACGAAGGTAAAGAGCTTCGTCTGAAACAGCAGTATTTCCTAGTCTCCGCGACATTGCAGGATGTGGTTGATCGTCACAAAAAACGCACCGGCGGTGTAATGACTGATTTCCACGAAAAAGCGGCAATTCAGCTGAATGATACACATCCGTCTCTGGCTGTTCCTGAACTAATGCGTATTCTGATTGATGAAGAGGATATGACTTGGGATGAAGCTTGGGCGATTTGTACAAAAACATTTGCGTATACCAACCACACGCTAATGTCCGAAGCGCTGGAAACTTGGTCGGTATCTCTTCTTAGTAAATTGATTCCGCGTATTATGGAGATCATTTATGCAATCAATGCTCATCACCTTCGTGCGGTTGCAAATCGTTATCCAGGCGATGCTGAAAAACTCGGTAGAATGTCACTGATTGAGGAAGGACATGACAAAAAAGTTCGTATGGCGTATATGTCAATTATTGCATCTCACCATGTGAATGGTGTGGCGGCTCTGCATACCGAGCTGTTAAAACACGGTCTTTTCGAAGATTTCTTTGAACTTTCTCCGGAGAAGTTTATCAACATGACTAATGGTATCACACCTCGTCGTTGGTTGCGTAAAGCAAACATGGGCTTGTCGGCACTGATTTCAGACAAAATCGGTGATGCTTGGATTAAAGATCTTTCTCATATCAAAGAGATTGAGAAGTTTGCCGACGATGCGGAATTCCGTAAAGATTTCCGTCGAATCAAACATGAAAATAAAGAAGAGCTGGCAAAATATATTCTTGAGCATAACGGCGTAAAAGTGAATCCTGATTCAATCTTTGATGTTCAGGTGAAACGTCTTCATGAGTACAAACGTCAGCTTCTGAATATTCTTCATGCAGTGGCGCTTTATCTTGATATTAAAGACAATCCTGAAAAAGAGTTTACTCCGAGAACTATTATTTTCGGTGCGAAAGCGGCTCCGGGTTATCACATGGCAAAACTTATTATCAAGTTCATCAATGCGGTGGCTGATGTGGTTAACAACGACGCGGATATCGGTGACAAGCTGAAAGTTGTTTTCCTTGCTAACTATCGCGTGTCTCTCGCGGAAAAAATTATTCCTGCATCTGATCTTTCCGAACAGATTTCTCAAGCCGGAACTGAGGCTTCGGGAACAGGTAATATGAAGTTTGCCCTTAACGGTGCGTTGACAATCGGTACAATGGACGGTGCAAACGTGGAAATTCACGAACAGGTTGGGGAAGACAATATCTTTATCTTCGGTCTGACTGTGGATCAGGTTCACGAGCTTCAGCGTAAAGGTTATCATGCCGCAGAATACATTCACCGTTCACCACGCCTGCAACGTATTATGCATCTGATTGAAACTGGTTTCTTCTGCCAGGATCAGGACTGCAGATTCAAGCCGATCATCGACACATTGAAACACGATACCTATATGCTGTGCGCAGACTTCGAGTCTTACTACGAAGCCCAGCAGAAAGTAAGTGAACTTTTCCGTGATCAGGAAGAATGGTCACGCAAAGCGATTATCAATATGGCAAATATGGGCACATTCTCAAGCGACCGTACAATCAGTCAATACGCGAGCGAAATTTGGGATATCAAACCATTTGACGTAGAAAAAGAGGGATAATCCCCGACTCAATAAAACAAAAAAGGTGCAGATTTCGGTCCGCACCTTTTTTATTGTATAATCAAAATTTGAATTTTAGACCAGTTCGATAACCTGAGTCATTGTGTGGGATTCGCCAGGCTGGACATCATAGATGTCTTTTAACGCGTTGGTGGTTTCGATACAGACCATGTTGTGATACTCTTCGTCACCGTAACCCGGAAGGCGTTTGGCTTTTTCAATCCATGGGTTCCAGATTACTGTCGATTGGCTTCCTGATTTTGATACTTTTATCAAATTGTCGAATCCCGGATCAATGATTTCACAGGTGTCTGGCGTGTTGATGTACACACGGTCGACTTCTTCTGCAAACACAATTGTGCCTTCTTGCGTAATTTCTTTCTTGTCTTGCAGGGCATCAACATAAGTGACGTTTTCCAGACCTTTAATAGAAATCTCGGAAACCTCAGAGACTGGGAAATAGGTGTGAAGTGCGCCACCGACAGTGAACGGTTTTGTATCCAGATTACGGCTGATTAGATTGACCTCCAGTTTGTCGGATATTTTCACTTCCAGATTCACTTCAAAAGCATAATCCCAAACCGCACTTGTGTTGTCATCATCTTTTAGGAAAAATGTGATGACGGTTTCTTTTACCGACTCTTTTACTGATTTGACATTCCAGTAACGGTTACGGACAAAACCGTGTGAAGGTTTTGACGAGTCGCTTGGGTGTGCGCCGAACCATGGCCAGCAGACTGGAATTCCACCGCGAATGGCTGTGCCTTCTTTGAAAATACACTCTTTGCTGACCCAGATAGTTTCACGTTTCCCATTTGGAATAAAGCTGGTGACATGTGCACCGTGAAGTGACACTTCGGCAGTGGCTGATTCGTTACTAATTTTTACGAAAACTAGTCCGCCTTCGCCTTTGTAAAAAGAGATGTTTCCAGTCCCGAACTCTTTATTTAAAGATTCAATCATTTTCAATTCCTTGTGTAGTTTTGTTTATCGTCTCCTAAATTAGAAAGCGAAATTCGAAATGAAAATTGACTTTTCCTTTTTTTCGTATTTTGTATGGCAGGCGCATTGCCGAATTAATAATATTATAATTGGAGATTCCAAATGAAAAAAGTAACTATCACAACCGCTCTCTTTATGTTTTCAACACTATTTGTTAACCTGTTCGCACACTGCGAAATTCCATGTGGAATTTATGGTGATGAGGCGAGGGTGGCACTTATAGCCGAACATTGTGAAACTATTGAAAAGTCGATGAAAAAAATTGTGACGCTATCGGCCGAAGAAAAGATTGATCAAAATCAACTTGTTCGCTGGGTAAACAATAAAGAAGAACATTGTAAGGAAATTCAGGAAATCGTTACGCAGTATTTTATGACTCAGCGTATTAAAGTGCTGAAAGAAGATGACCCGAAGTATAAAGAAAATATGAAAAAGTTGGGACTTCTTCATAAAATGCTGGTGTATGCGATGAAGTGTAAGCAGTCCACAGATGTGAAGAATGTGGAGAAGTTAGAGAAAACTCTGGAGAAATTCAGTAAAGCTTACTTTGACAAGAAGTAGTGGTTTAAACGAAAAAAGGCAGCCTCGTGTGAGACTGCCTTTTTAGTAAAAAATCAGCAACTATTATTTCTTTGAATTACCTTTATTGCTTGACCCTCCTGTTTTCTTTGAGGATTGCACAACTAGAAAATCGTAGTGATTTCCTTGTCCAGTAAAGGCCCCGGAGTTGAGATCGCCGTCATCAATCTTTGAGTCTAATAGTTCCATCATTTCTGTAGTGAGATCCGGCTTGAAGATCTGAACATAAATATTCGGATCGGAGTTTCCGCCGGAAGTGTGATATTTCCAACTTCCTCCAACTGGAGGTTCTTTAGTAAAGTCCATATCTAGTACAAAATCACTCAAACTTACTCTGCTATCATCTTTCTCATTTGGATCTTTTCCTAAACCAGCATTTTGAGGTAAACTTCCTCCAGAGTTGAGCTTGTACATTCTTATGCCAAGCTGAATGGCTTCGAGTTTACGGGCTGTCAGGTTAATTTTCTCCATGTCGGACATTTTGAACATATCGCCGCTGAACATTCCAAGAATAAGAGCAATTAGCCCGACGACAATCATCACTTCGACTAATGTGAGTTTTCTGTTTTTCATAAATTTGATCCAGTTGTGGTTGTTGTTTCTGATTTAAAATAGACAAAAAAAGTTAATTCGTCATATTTTTTGCGCTTCTAGAATCCGATGTGTCGTTTTTTGTGCCATAACTGCAACAGAATCTTAAAGATGGTACAGATACAGGTTTTGAGCCGTTATGATATTTCTATAATTTTTGTAATCCTAATTTTTAAATGGTGCGATTGTTCGTATCTTTGAAAGTGATTTAACTATGTTTTGTTTTTAATTATCAAATGGATTTATTTATATGACTACACAAATTGCAATCGACAAACTGGTGAGCTCTTCTTTGGAGAACGTGGTTAGTATGATTCGAAATAGTGACGGGACGGCGACTGTTTTTACGAGAAAAGATGGCGTTTTAGCTACTCAAACTGTCAATTTTAATAACTGGTTGCTTGTGGCAGATGATACACTTTTAAGTGGTTTTGCAGGAGAGATGGAAGTGGTGAAACTTTCAGGCAGTCAGGAGTTTTCAACACTTGCCAAATTCTCTGATGAAAAAAGTTATACTGATGCGCTTAAGTTCTTGAAAACTATTACTGGAACGAATCCATCTTCGCCGCTTGCGCCTTATAAAACAGTGTCTGATTTGGATCAACAGTTTTTTATTGACTCACAAATTCGTCTTTTCTCAGGAATGAGTTTTGATGATCTTTTGCGTATGCAGATTGATATCGAGGTTAGAACGACTTCCGGATTCTCATTTCCAAATGCAGAGCGTGAGTTTGATGCGATTATTATGATTGCAATGCGTGATAGTTCGGGTTGGGAGAAGCTGCTTTCTCTTGATGAGATTTCTGAAAAAGAGATGATTCAGCAGATGGTTGATCTAATCAATGAACGAAACCCGGATGTAATCGAAGGGCATAACCTTTTTAACTTTGACCTGCCGTATATCGAGAAACGTGCAAAACGTCATAAAGTGAAATTGAACTTTGGGCGTGACGGTTCGAAAATTAAAGGTCGCAAGTCTCGCTTTTCTGTGGCAGAACGCACGCTTGATTATACGCGTTACGATGTGGCGGGTCGCCATGTGATTGATACATTTCATTTAGTTCAACTTTATGATGTGATAAAGCGTGAATTTGAGAACTATGGGTTGAAGTACATCGCTAAATATTTCGGTGTCGCCGCTCCGGAACGAACTTATGTGGAAGGTGATAAGATCTCGCAACTTTTTGAGGAAAACCCTGAAGAACTGAAAAAGTATGCGATGGACGATGTACGTGAAACTGATGCAATTAGTCGTATTTTATCGCAGAGCTTCTTTTACCAAACACAAATTATTCCAATGACCTATCAGAACTGTGTCGTTCGAGGTAATGCGACCCGAATTGAGTCGATTTTTACTGCGGCTTATATCAATGCAAATCATTCGATTCCAAAAGCTGAAGCGGCTCAAAATGTGGCTGGTGGCTTGACGATGTCATTCCATGACGGTGTGTTTGATAATGTTTGGCATGCCGATGTTCGTTCGCTTTATCCTTCGATAATTATGGCGGAGCAGATTAGTCCATCGCGCGATGAACTTGGTATTTTCCAACAGTTTCTTGGACAACTTCGTCAGTTCCGCCTTCAGGCAAAGGATGCAATGACATCTGCAGCTACTTCCGAAGAACGTGATCATTACGGTGCGTTGCAGTCGACATTTAAGATTCTGATTAACTCCTTTTACGGTTATCTAGGTTTCGGCTATGGCTCTTTTAATGACTTTGAAGCGGCTGGAAGAGTGACGGCACGCGGTCGTGAAATTTTAACATCGATGGAAAACCTGTTGACTTCAATCGGTTCAAAGGTCATCGAAATGGATACAGATGGTCTTTATTTCCAGCCTCCACAAGATTTTACCGGCTCACAAGCAGATATGGAAGCAAAGATTCAGACGGTGTTGCCTGAAGGAATCGAAGTGGAACTTGATGCAACTTATAAAGCGATGTTTGGTTATAAGTCTAAAAACTATGCACTTTTGCATGAAGACGGCAAAATGTCGCTGGCAGGTGCTGCGTTGAAATCACGTGGTTTGGAGAAGTTTCAACGAGACTTTATGCATGAACTTATTTTATCGCTTCTTAATTATAAAAGTTCTGAGATTCAAGAGAAATATGATCAGCTTTGTGAAGATATAAAAACTCACAAATTATCTTTGAACAATTTTGTTAAAACCGAAACTCTGGCGCGATCTGTAAAAGCTTACAAAGAGAAGTTATCAAGCGGGAAGGGCAGACGTTCTGCGGCCTATGAACTTGCTGCAAATGCAGAACAGGAGTTTCGACAGGGTGATCAGATTAAGTTTTATGTGACCGGAACGAAAAAGAAGGTTTCGGTTGTGGAGAACTCAAAGCTGTATGATGCAAAGTCCGAGCTTCGTGATGAAAATGTGGCTTATTATTTAGGCAAACTTGCCGAACTTTATAAGAAGTTTGATAAATATGTTGAAAAGAAGGAAGATGATCAGTTGACGCTTTTTGATTTTTAGTAAATCTGACCTTTCAATTTAAAGCTCCTTTACAGAAATGTAAGGGAGCTTTTTTATTTAGACTTATTCAGTTTTTCTGTAATATGTTTGTGATGATCTTTGATGATTTCCAAACCGGCGGTTGCTAGGACAATTCCAATTATATCTGCAACAATATCCGCCATGCTGCAACTTCTCCAAGGCAGAAAGTACTGAATCAACTCCAGAGCAACTCCATAAGTCAGCAGACACAAGAACCGTTTTAGTGTAGAAAGGTGCGGATATGAAATTTGTGCAATTAAGGTGAGAAAACCGAACGCTAACACGTGGTTCACTTTGTCGCTTTTCAATGCAATATCAGGCAGATTTCCACTCTTTAGTGTCGCTACAATAGTGATGGCAACCATTGAAATCAGAAATGCGTGCTTTCGAAGTTTCTGACTGACCTGATGATTTATTAGTTTTATAAAAACTTTCATTCTCCCTCCATTCGATTAATGAATTGCTAAGATAGTTTATTAAACAGTAATTTTTAGTTAATTACCCAATCTATTAAACAATTTAGCTGATTTGGAAATTGTAATCAGATAATTATGCAATTTTACATTTTTTTAAACTGTCTGAAATTTGAAACTCTTCCATATTTTTTAACACACCGACCTATCTGAAAAACGTTAATCTGTTAGTTGCAACTTCTTGTCTTCCAATTGTTGATTCTAATTATTCTAGAGCTTTTCCAAGCAATACTATTTTACCATAAATAGATATGTCTGATGTCTCAATTTTGAGTGTTGTTTAGCGGGTTGATTTTTTTTTGAAATCACGAGTTAAACTTTAATAAAAAGTTACGTTTAACATATATACGATCATGTCGTTTATGTGTTTTTAACATCGCGGATTATGAGACAACTGATGTTGAAATTGTTTATTAACCATAGCATGGGAGAGTTTTATTTTATGCCGTGAGGCGAAGAAAGAGTAGGTTATTTTCTTATTACAACAACATAACTATCAAGGGGTAAAGAGATGGTTAAACACAGGAAAGCAAAAAGAATATTTGAATTAGGTTTCAAATTTCGAAGTGTTAAAAATTTATTTTCGATTAGAACGTCAATCGAAAAAAAAGGGAAAACAAAGAGGCAAATGACGGTTGCAGATAACTGCGTCAGGTTGGCTTTAATGACATTAATGTTTGCGACAACAGCACATGCTGCCGATGTTGAGCTGGAGTTTGATGCTAGTCGTTCCGGTAATCTTGCCGGCCTAACTTGGTCGGTTGATGGTGGAACTGCTGTACTCGGTAGTGACACAACATGTGGTGCCAGTAGTTGGACTATGGATTTTTCCGGCTTGGATCTGCTCGGAAATGGAGGGTCATACGACGGTTCGCTTACGATGGATGTGACCAATGTAGGCGTGGCTTACAGTGCATCTAGTACGCGTTATACATTGGGCAGTGGTGACTCACTGCTTCTTGGAACCCCTTCCTTGACGCTTTCAAATGCAGCGGGGGCATCAAATGTTGTTGATGCGAGTCAATTGACTGCCAGCTTCAAGTATTATACTCAATCTATGGAATCATCCATTGGTAGCGGCGAGTCCTGTACTCTTACGGCTCCGGGTGCTCCGGGTTCTCCCTACACTTTGTCAAATGGGAATCAAGAAGGTGTTTTTGATGTTACAGGCGCAGAAACTCTTACTTATGACAGTGCAGTGGGTTCTGTCCTTCTTTTTGGTGTTGCCGGAAAGTTTACGATTACCGTTCCAACCCCTGCAACAACTGGTTTGGTTGCTACCGCTAATGCGTCATCAGGCATCGATTTGAATTGGGATGCGACTGAGAATGCTAATTCTTATGTTGTACTTAGAAATATCGTGAATGATAGTGGTACAGCCTCACATCTTGCATCTGGAGTTACAGGAACTTCATATACCGATTCTTCTTATTTGAGTAATGGTCAAGTTTATTACTATTGGGTTAAAGCAGTTTACGACTACGGTACATCTGAACCTGGCTCAGTATCTTTTGCTACAGCAGTGACTCCTACACCAAGTGGAACTGTCACTGAGGGAAGTGATGAGGCGTGGATGGCTGCATTACCACTTACAAGCTACGGTGCGGGTAATTCTGCCATGTTGCAATCGGCACTTCTAACTGCCTCCGATGGTAAAGCGACTTTCCGCATTGCCGCGGATGTGATTCCACAATCTGGAAGCCAAATAGTGACAGCTCATTATGGTTACTGGGGTATTGATGATATCCACTTCTCTGGAAGTGAGAAGGCACCGTCGGTTGGAAATCTACGTGTAATCGAGTTCAATGCCAATGGCGGTGACTTGACAGTTTTTCATATCAGTAATTTGCGTTTCGGTCGATTGCGCTTTGGCGCCAGCAATGCAAGTGACGACAGTGGATTTGTAACCGCTAACGGTATCACCCAGCATTGGGTTGACTTTGATCTAAATGAACCTCAGTTTACCGGACATATTCCTGGAGCGGTTGATTTCGATAAGTTTAATTCTGGTAATCCGGTTAAGACTTTCTCCATTGGCGCAGAAAACGGTTCGGGGAAGTGGAATGTGGTCGAACTTGAGGCGCGCTATGATGTAACTGTACCGGAAAAAGTGGCTCCAACTCCAAGTGGTGATGGTTTTGTATTGCAGGTGAAGGGTGGAAAGAAGCGTCCGGCACCTGTTCCATATACAGGCGAAGTGGATTCAGGACTTGTAGGAAAAGTGCCATGGTTTGCTAAACCGACTAGAGCGCAGCGTATTGCGGCAGGACAGAATGGCTATGCGTTTATCACAACGAAAGATATTGCCAGTCGTTCTACTAAACTTCAGGATTATATTGCGCATAAACGCAAGCAGGGGTTGATTGTATATGTAATTACCGAAGATGATTATGACCCAGAAGGGTTGAATCCAGCAGGTTCCAATCGCGGTCTTGCAATTCGTAATTGGATGCATGAAAATTACCAATCAATGAACTTACTTTATGCGATGTTAGTCGGAAATCCACACCCTGCCGAGGGTGATGTTCCGATGCTTAACGCCCGCGGTTTTCCTTCGGACTGGCCTTATGCGGACTGTTCCGAGCCTAACTCGGTTCTTGTTAATGGAGTTTACACCAAAGAAATCATTCAGGCGGGTATTGTATCCGGTTATCCGGACGTCTGGGTAGGACGTACTCATGTCTACGGCGACAACTCCGAGTGGGCATCTGTGAGGGATTTGGATATTCTACTACAGCGTACGATAGATTTTGAGAACGAAACTGACCTGGACTATCGCCATGATATTCTCTTCGCAAATGTCGGGAATGTAGGTCCGAAACGTTTCAGTATGATGCGCAATGATCTGGTGTATCCAATGGGGGGACGCCACCGCATTATGATGACCGACTTCGGTGATCGTACACCGACAACAGGGAAAACCGGCGGTGAGGCGATGGTCGAAGAGATCAATAGCCATAACTACGGTATCTTTCAGTGGCACGGGCATGGAACAGTAGAAAGCATTGTAGGTACTATCAGTACAGAGCAGGTTCGAAGACTGACACCGGAAAAACCAGCTGGATTTGGCTACTCTGGTTCTTGTTCGATTGCCACACCTGAAAAGGATAGGAATATTGTCTGGGCATTGGTACGACATGCCACTATCGGCTTTGTTGGTGCAACACGAGTGGTCGGTACTGGAGCCGGTGTTCCAACCCCAGGTACAGGCCATGTCTACACTACTCCAATTTATCACGGTTACTGTAACGGGGAAGCGTATTGGCTTGTTGACTCCTATGCCACGCAGTCGCACCTTG
>DDLT01000247.1 GCA_002340265.1 Lentisphaeria bacterium UBA2565
GCCAGGCCGCCATAACTCCTATACTTAAAAATGTTCCGAACACACGTGCCGGCGGAACAGGCGCAAAGGTCAGCGAGTAAAATCCGGCAGAGGTGGTTAACGATGTATAAAGCATAGGTTTGAAAAGCTTCTCCATGACCGCTTTTATAGTTTGAATACGTCCAACTTCTGTGGTGTAGGAGTCAAAAAATTCGGAAAGCACATGTACAGCATCTACCATTGAAATGGACATGAGAAATATGGGAAGCATAGAGCTGAGTATATGTACGGGATAACCGAAGGCAACCATCAGACCCATAGTCAGTAATATGGACATTGTCGCTATAACCAGAGGCAGAATAACCAGTACCGGCTTTTTGAAGAAAATCAGTAAAAGAGTCAGAATTGTCAGCATTGACAGAATGGAACCCAGACCCATTTGCGTAAACATCTCTACCCCTATGGCGCCTTCCGCCACGGGAAGTCCGGTGATATGATACTCAGCGCCGTCTTTAAACTCTTTTACCTTACGCTGCAGCTCTGTATAAATTTTATAACTCAGCATTTTGTCGGATATTGGAAGATAAAGAGACAGCGCTTTTCCATCACCTGACACCATCTTTCCTCTTAAAAGCGGATTGGAAAGGGCGCGCTGCCGAAGCGCTAATGCCTCATCCCTGCTTCGGGGAATTTCCGGCATGAGCCAGTCAAAAGAGATAAATCCGGCTCCTTTACTGCTTATATGCTCTACCAAAGAAGGGGCAATTAAATCAACCTCTATGACCCCCTCCACTTTATCCGGAGCATCAGCTGCTGGCCATTGAAGTGTTTTGGCAAATTCGGTAAGCTGATAAATATCAGCAAGAGTTTGGGGATTGAAAACGCCGTCGGGGTGCTTTTCATTAATTACACCGACGATGATCATCTCATTTAAATCAAACGTTTTTTTTGTGTTATTATGGAAGATACGTGTCTCCTCCTTATGGCTGAGCATGTTTTCCGGATCAGTGTCTATTTGAGTCTGAGGCAGAAAACAGATCGCGCAGATGGTGAAGAATAGAGTGAGTATCATGATTCTCCACGGCTTTTCTGTGGGTAAACTGATAAGCTTTTTGGTTAATTTTTTCATTTTTATTCCTTATTGTTATTTTGTTCGTAGACCTAACTATTTATCTAAAAAAATAGTTATATATCAAGTTTCCTCTCTGGGCTTTACAGATAAATGAAAGCCTGTTTTCATGATTTAAATAGTTAGGTATGCTAACTATTAAATAAAAATTTTTATTTAGAGTGTTCTAAAAAGTAAGAATTGCTTCAGTTATATTTAAACGGGCGAGACCTTAACTTTTGCACTATTCATTTTAACTTAAAAGGGCATATGAATATACCAAGAAATCTACCAGGCGTGGTGACAAGGAAAATCAAAACAGCCTTGTAGTGAGCTATCGGCATTTCGAGCTTGCCGCCGTAAACGGAGCGGTTCTGGCTTTTAAATTCTTTCTACGACGCTTTTTGTTAAAAACGACCAAAAACCTTGCAGTTAATAATGACGTTTCATTGTTAAATTATTTTGAAACAATAACTCGTAAATTATTCAGAAAACTTTATTTAAACTCAGCTTCTTGCTGTATCAAATCAAGAAAGCGTTTGAACTTACTGAGGTGTTGTGCAAAGTCAGAGCGAAATGCGGAAGCCTCAGCGTCAAAGTAGTTTGTAAAAAGTGTAAAGAGCTTATCATGATTTTTTTCATGATTTTTATAAGCAGTCCATCCTGTTTCCGTCAGATAAAGCTGTATTACTTTTCCGTTTGTAGTGCTTCTTTCTTTTCTTATGAGCTTTAGACGGTTTAATTTATTAAGTCGCTCTGAAACAGTCGGTTTTTTTACCGAAAGAAAATTGGCGAGTTCAGTAATATTGATTCCCTCGTTATTGCCGATAGCTTGTATGGTATGAATTTCAGCTCGGCAGAGTGGCGATTTTACACCGAAATTCTGGTCTTTATTATGCCATTGCATATACACTTTTGCGATCTGCATCAGCGTATCGTTCATTTTTTCAAATTCAATCTGTTTTTTTGACTTGTTCTTCTTCATCATAAGATAATGTAAGGTAGCCTAACTAATAGTCCAGAGCAAAACACAAAATTTTTAAACTAGCGTATTCGGCGTAGGGCATTAGGCGTAGGGCATTAGGCATCGGGCATTAGGCATCGGGCATCGGGCATTAGGCATTAGGCATCGGGCATTAGGCATCGGGCATAGACGACAGGTTTTCTGTAGGGATGCTCCTTGTGCCCACCTGTTCTGTTTATGGCATGGGGACTCGAAGTGTTTGATATATCAAACACTTCGGATCTTTCCGAAGGCCTCAGCTTGTTGACAAAGTCAAAAGTAAGTCTATTTCTCCGAAATGGATTCCTTATTTGAACTCAGAGCTCCCCCGTATGTGGGGCTGTCGATTTAATCGAAAAATCATGATTATTCACGATTTTTGAGAGTTATACCAACGACTTACAACGAAAATCTGCCGCTTTTTGTGGAATTTCTGATTAAATCGACAGCCCCATGTACGGGGCCGGCTTTACCATATGCTTTTTCTGAAACCATAGGGGGTAGCGACAGTCTGAAAGGCCTTCGGATTTTTCCGAAGGCCTTTGTGTTTAATGTGTGATTATTTTGCGGACAATTTTGGCCGACTTCACCATATTTTGGAGAGAAGCTTTGGTCTCTTCCCATTTGCGAGTTTTGAGTCCGCAGTCAGGATTTACCCAGAGTTCGGATTGTGGAATGACTTCCAACCCTTTTTTCAAAAGATTCACCATCTCTTCCACAGAAGGGATTCGTGGACTGTGAATGTCGTAGATTCCCGGACCAATTTCGTTTGGATAAGGGAACTCTTTGAATGAGTCTAATAGCTTCATGCCGCTTCGGCTGGCTTCGATGCTGATGACATCGGCGTCCATTTTGGCGATCCATTCGGATATTGAATTAAAGTCGCTGTAACACATGTGTGTATGAATCTGCGTGTCATCTTTAACTGATGAAGAGGTGAGCTTAAAGCTGTCGACTGCCCACTGAAGGTAGTCGTTTTTATCCGCTTCTTTCAGCGGCATTCCTTCACGAAAGGCGGCTTCATCAATTTGAATCATTTTGATCTCGGCATTTTCCAAATCCTGAACTTCATCACGAACAGCCAAAGCCAGCTGTTTGCAGACTTCGCTTCGAGGAAGATCATTTCTGACAAAACTCCAGCATAGAATTGTGACAGGTCCAGTCAGCATACCTTTTACTGGTTTGTGGCTTAGTGACGCGGCATATTCTGTCCATTTCACGGTCATTGGTTCGGGGCGTGATACATCACCATAAATAATCGGCGGTTTTACACAGCGACTTCCGTAGCTTTGAACCCAACCGTTTTCGGTAAAACAGAAGCCCTTCAGCATTTCTCCGAAATATTCCACCATGTCATTACGTTCAGGTTCGCCGTGAACCAGTACATCCAATCCAATTTGATGTTGAATCTTAATGTTATCTTTAATCACATTTTTGATTTTCAGTTCGTAGTCACTATTCGAAAGTATACCGGCTTTGAAGTCACGGCGCGTCTTTCTGATTTTGGGCGTTTGTGGAAAAGATCCAATTGTTGTGGTCGGCAGTTCCGGAAGGTTGAAGTATGACTGTTGTATCAATTTACGTGACGAAAAACTGTTGGTGCGTTCGTACATCTCTGCCGACACCTCTCGGCAACGTTTTTGCACGGTTTCGTCGTGTACTAACTTACTTGCTTTTCGTTCGGCAATTGCTTTGCTATTTTTTAAGCGGATTTGTTCAACATCTTCGCCTTTCACTGCATTTTTTAGAACTGTCAGTTCCTGACATTTTTGAACCGCAAATGAAAGCCAATTGACAATTTCGGATGGTAGTTTCGTTTCATTCCTAAGATCGACAGGTGAGTGCAGAAGTGAACAACTTGAAGACAAGTAGACTCTTTCTAAGTCAATTTTTTCTGTAACAGTCGTAAGCGTTTCAAGTGCTTCTGTTAGATCTGTCTTCCAGATATTTCGCCCGTCAACTAAGCCTAGTGAAATTGATTTGTCTGCCGGAAAGCTGTCGATAATATTCGTAAGTTGACCTTTTCCTTCAATGAGATCAAAGTGAAGAATATCGGCATTCAAATTTAAGAATGTGTTCAGATTATCCCCGAGTGATTCAAAGTAAGTCGCCACAAGCAGTTTGCACTCTTTGCAGACTGATTTGATTTGTTTATAGGTTTCACTGACTGTTAATCTTAATTCCTCAGAAATATCGGTTACTAGAATCGGTTCATCAATCTGAATAACCTCACACTCTGCAGCAAGCTCTGAAACAAGTTCTTTGTAGAGTTCGACTAATTGCGGCAGTAATAGCCATTTGTTAAAACCGCCGATCTCTTTACCAAGGCTCAGGTATGTAATCGGACCGATTAACACAGGTTTTGGGTTTAGACCCAGCTTTTTGGCTTCGCGCACATCTTCAAGAAGTTTTGAGTTTGTCTTTGAAAAGTGTGTATTTGCATCAAACTCCGGCACGATGTAGTGATAGTTGGTGTCAAACCACTTAGTCATTTCCATTGCCGAAATACCTTTTTCAGCATCGCCGCGTGCCATCGCAAAATACAGCTCTTGCGGGTCTTCATATTTATGCTGAAAACGAGGTGGAATGGCTCCGAAAAGCTGAGTGTGGTCAAGCATCTGGTCGTAAAGCGAGAAATCGCCAACAGTGGTGTAGTCAATTCCTGTACTCTTAACCTGTTTCCAGTTGCTGATTTTTATTTCATGAACACGATTGTTGAAGGTCTGGGCTTTAGTCTTTCCAGACCAGAATGATTCTAGAGCTCGTTTCAGCTCTCTGTTGGCTCCAATTCGTGGGAAGCCGAGGACATGGGTCAACATGTTAATTCTCCATTTAGGATTGTTAATTAAGTTGACCGCATCGACAGTGCAGTTAGAAGTCTATAACATTGGTTCGGTGCAATGCTAATGAGTCCAGCCTGTAACGCGAGGCGGTTTCTTTTTCCGAGAACTTTCCCGGAAAATATAACAGAACGTCTCCTGGCTTACAGCTGGGCTGATTACAGTGGCGCGTCCGCGACGGATTTTCACCGTCTTCCGTTTTCTGTTATATTTGCTTATGCAGATTTACGAATAGTTTACTGCCGGGCAGATACAAGGGATTTTGTAAAAAGTTAATCTTTTATCTGATTTGAGGGTGGAAAATGAAATGTTTTACACAGGCTGTGGGTAAGTTGATTTGCAGTTATTAACAAGTTGTTGTGAGTCGTAAGTTTATGAAAGACAATATGGTTTGTCTTTATTACTGCACTTGTTGAAAAAACTGTATAAATGTTATTATCAACTTATTAACAATGTTGTTAATAAGGCGCTAGATATTAGGCTTGTGTATTTCTTTATTGTTTTAAACAAAGCAGCAGACGCTAAGTGCCATATAATTCCCTAAAACTAAAAAAGGTCACTAAAGTCTTTAACGACTCTAATGACCTTTAAAGTTTGTCGATCTTAAGGCCTTCGACTTTAAGACCTTTGACCTCTAATTATCTTCTTCCTTTTGAGCGTGATGTGGCAACTGTTTTTACACGGATCTTTTCGCCGTCTAGAATTTTGCCGTTCAATGCTTTGATTGCTTTTTGTGCCTCTTTTTTGTCAGGCATTTCAGCAAATCCAAAGCCTTTTGACTTACCAGTTGCTTTGTCCATTACCATGTTGAAAGAACCGAGTGTGCCGTACTGTTTCAGCATCTCGATAATCGTCTCTTTTCTGGTATTTTTGCTAAGGTTTCTTACCATGATTTTCATATTTTAAAGCTCCGTTGGTTTCTCTAATAATTTTTCGCTTGTTAGTCTAATGCAGATTGCTCCCAGTGGCGCGGTCACAATAATGCTTAAAACTGCAATTGCTAATATTTCCTCGCCATGTGGCAAACCCAGACTTAATGGGATTGAACCGATTGCGGCTTGAACTGTCGCTTTTGGGAAGTAGGCAAGGGTGCAGAATGTTTTTTCTTTGTTGTTCAGATTCGATTTGTAAAGTGCTGCCCAGACGCCAAGACTTCTTCCAATTAGGCCGATTAGAATAATCACGAGCCCGACAATTCCGGTCTTACCGATTACGCTCAGATTAACTTCGGCTCCAATCATTACAAAAAGTAGAATTTCGGCGATTACCCAGATCTTGTTAAAGCGAATGGCAAGGCGTTGCGCGACATCGTTTTTCTTTTCTAGAATAATGAAGCCCATTGCCATGATTCCAAGCAGACTTGCGACCGGGATAAGTTTGGCTTCTTCAAAACTGTGGAAGGCAATTGCCGTAACCATGAACAGCATGATTTTCTTGGTGTCACGCATGCTGACTTTAGTGAACAGGTAAACCAGAATGGCGCCGAGAATCAAGCCAATCACAATTCCGTTGAAGATACTGAATGGAATATTTAATAACATCATCAGCGGATTTTGCCCATCGCCCAGTCCCATGCTGACAAATGCTCCGAAAATGGTGATGGCGAACACGTCATCAATTGAGGCGCCAGCCAGCACAAGCGTCGGCACTTCTTTGTTTTTTCCAAAACCCATCTCTTTAAGTTCAAGCATTTGCGGCACAATCACGGCAGGTGAAACAGCGGCAAGAATAAAGGCGAGAGTTCCGGCCTGGACCCAGGTGAAATCGAGTAATAGGCAGGTTGCTGCAATAATGAATGCGCCTTCCACAAGTCCGGGGATACAACTCATTTTTATTGCAGAGTTACCGATTCGGTTTAATGTTTCACGGTTTATGCCAAGCCCTGCACGAATTAGAATAACTATCAGTGCGGCTGTTCGAAGTTCACCAGATATGGCAAGTACATCTTCACAGATAAAATGAATGCAGTTGTCACCAAGAATGATTCCGGCGGTAATCATTCCCAAAAGTGGAGGGAGTTTACATTTTTCAAAAACAGTCGCAAGAACAACAGCGACGATGATAATGAGCGCTAAATTTAGTAACATTTTTATCTCCTCTATAAAAAAACGGGACTAACATGTCGTCAGCCCCGTTTAAAATTGAAATATGAGAATCGTTTAGATTGTCATTAGATCTTTTTCTTTAGCGGCTTGTGCGTCA
>DDLT01000086.1 GCA_002340265.1 Lentisphaeria bacterium UBA2565
ACCCGGAGCGTGCAACTTCCCTATATTCGTGCAACGGCGTTTTCACAAGTAGTTTTATTTTTAGATACGCCTTTCCCGCGAAAATTACTGTTTCCGGTTACGTCCGCATCGAAACAAATCTGATTAAAAAAATGGCGGCCAAGCTACGATTTTTTTTGGTACTCTATTCCGTTCTCCGCTCTTCGTTTTCCATCATTCCAATCTACCTCTTGCATCAGCTGGCCTTCCCACAATACCATGCGTTTTATTTGCACTTTCCACATGTGAAGTTGCGGCATATCTTTGCATAAGCTTATCTCTGAGTGCGAGTTTACTCGAGTCTACCTTCGATATATTGCTCTGACGGTTTTCACAATGGTCAAATAGACCTTAAATAGTATCGAAAAACAATGAAGAGGTCCGATCATGATATAGAAACTTCTATTAACACAAAGGAACCCCGTTTAGAAGTTGAAGAGTCAGCTACGTGTTCGTCTTCGGCGGCCCAGGAAGGTCCGGAAGGTCACAACAATTCTTCAGTTGACAAAAGCGCTTCAGTAAAGAAAGCCTTACGACGAAGTCTAGAGCTCAGACAAGAACTCAAATTACTGCAGTTAGCAACGAAGGAATCTTCACTGAAGAAAATTACGGAAGACGATAAACGGCTGCGGGAATGGAGTCAAGTTGTAACCAGTGCGGGTTATTTTTGCGAGGTGCGATCTCTCGTGTCAGATTTGTCGCCCTTCTCTGAATCTCTTGTGGAACAAGAACCCGCGACACATGAACCAAGGTTGGCCCTTTTCATTTACCACTCGAAGCACCTAATGTTCGATTCTAGTACTGGTCCTTTTCAGGCTGTTCGCCTCATAATTTTTCCGGACGGCGAGTGGCGACTGGATAGTCCGATTTACGAACACCGTGTAATCACAAGCGGAACATTCAGATTGCCAGAATTAAAAGTCGTTCCGAAAGAGGTAATGGAGCTAGTGAAGAATCATTTATCTGAGAAACATGTACTTTGCCCGGGTTTGTTAGGGGTAGGAGATCTACAGAATGAGCTGGGTTATATTCCCCAAACTGTGAGGCTAATCAATGGGCCAATAACTACGGTTCATTCTAAAAGATGCAAAATCTGGCACATTCCTGCAAGAAATTTTAAATCCAAAGCCGATGAGTCGGACCCCAGACATCAGAGAGTGTGTGGTGAATGTCTTATTTCCAACCGATATGTGAGTAAGGCAATCCAAAAGAAACGCGAAATGGAATCGTCCAAAAGGCACGAAAGACAGCAGCCTTCAAGCAATTATCCCATGAAGTATCTTTCACCTAAGAGCAAAACGGCACGCTACGCCAATTCCAGACTACAGCGACACTGCTTGGAAAAACACGTCCAAAAAACTGTACAAACGTACCAAGGTTGAGCTCCCTCAGGAGCAGTCGACAGAACTTTGTCAGCTGATAGAAAGCATCGAGACTTCAGATTTGGGGAAGAAGGAACTAGCGAAAATCTACAATGAAGGTAACCAGTACATAAGTGACAAAGGGCAAAAAGCAGGAGACTGTCTTAAAGAAGTTTGGAGAAAGGACAGGGAAAGCTTCTTTAAAGATCAGCGGAGTAATGGTATGTTTAAGAATTTTGTGGTGTTATTAAAATCTTGAAGTACCTTAACAGCTGTTTCATGTTTTTAGTTGAAGGAAAGTTGACTACAATGTGCAAAATCAATAGTTGGAAATTATATTTCTACCCTCTGAAGGCACAGAAAATGAGCACATTCTTTTAGACTTTTTCAGACTTTTTCCCTAGGAGGTGGTTATCATCAAGTTACCTTAAAGAGGAAATACATCACTGTAGTTATTAAGAATGTCCAGGAACTTATCTGAATAAGTGAAATAACTCTTGACTAGTAAACTTGCTGAACACACTTAGTAATGCTCTATTATTGAGCTGCGTGATTATTATATAGAGTGATTTTCAACTAACCCTACCATAAACTATCCCAGAAATTTGATCGCACCTTGGTTCTTGGGTGGACAACAATTATAAACTTGCTCTGTGATTAATATCCATAATATTATATGTCAGTATCTATTGAGCTGATTCCGTGTTATACATCACGCTGTTTAATTGCAGTTACTGGACAAAATGGTAATCGTTGGTCTTTGGCAACCATAAGAATTGGTAAGTATCAGAGGTGTCTATGAATACATCCAGTCTATGCTCTTAATATTCTGATTCAAACAATAAATTGTGATAAGTATTGTTTGTGCTGTCATGACTACATGGTGACATTTTTTTTTTCAGCCTGAGAAGTTAAGACTCTGTGAGAGTACTAGCATCTTTCATAGGCCTTTAAAATGTCAATCTCAGTAAATTTACAAATATATTTGTGATTAAAATGCAGTATTACTAATTTTTGGATAAAAGCACTAATTGCATACTTAACCTCTTATATTTACTGGTAGCACTGGCTGTTTATAATCGAAGTCCTTCAGCATATGAAGCACTGCATAATTTAAAAATTTTGCAACTTCCACATTCGAAGACCCTAAAAAAGGTTATCAAAGGTGGCTCTGAGAAATCAGGCATAGATGAGGATTACCTTCAAGGTCAGCAGCAGACCTATGAGCAGTTGCAAAGTACACGAGAAGCAGAGGGACATCCAAGACCATTAGGATTTGGAGTCATGATGTGGGATGAAGTCAAGGTTTGAAGAACAATCAATACCTAACTTTAATTATACTTTTAATCCATCACACAGTTGTAGGGGTGCATAGAATAAGGACCTCAGTGAATTTTTGGTTATTGCCTGACAGTTATTAGACAAGTTCTTTTTAGACAACAACTAAAACCAGAGCAAACTGTGAA
>DDLT01000151.1 GCA_002340265.1 Lentisphaeria bacterium UBA2565
TAGTGCCATTGCCTCGTAGCGGCGGATTTACGATTTTAAACAAGAGAGGCTAATGCGTTTGTCACCTCTTTGTATTTTTCCACTTTTTGGGCGTATTCAGCCGCGATTTCTGTGTTCGGCTCGCAGGTGACTTCAACCTGATGAATCTCGTCGATTCGGCTGTAGTCTTCCCAAAGTCCGCAACCTACTGCCACGAGAGCTGCCGCTCCCAGTGCCGCCGCCTGTTGATCGACGTTGGTTTTAACCAGTTTCATGTTGTAGACGTTGGCATAGATTTCGCGCCAAAACGGAGATTTACTTCCGCCGCCGACAATGGTCATTTCGTCTTCAAACTTGGTGTGATTCTTCAGGTTGTCCAAAGCCACTTTCAGACCCATTGGAATACCTTCCATACAGGCGCGAAGTACGTCTGCCCTAGTATGCGAAAGGTCGATGCCGACCAATCCGCCGCGCATTGCAGGAGTCGGATCAAGACAGGTTCCGCCGGCAAGCGTTGGGTTTAGAATCAGTCCATTTGCTCCGACAGGCGCAGTTTCGGCTTCTGCTGTCAGCAGGTTCCAGACATCGACATTCTCTTTGTCAGCCTGTTCGCAAAGGTCTTTGCACATGTTGTCACGAACCCAGCGAAATGTGGTACCGGCTGAGAAGATCGCCAAGGCGGATGCAAAAAGTCCTGGCACTACGTGCGTGAACACGTATGGACGGCTTTTCGCGTCAAGGACAGGTTCTGCAGAAGAGACTGCAATCCAGCTTGAAGATCCTTGTGAATTGTAAACGCGTCCGTCCTGAAAACAACGCGCACCAAGTGCCATGCAGGAGTTGTCCACTCCGCCGGCGACCACTTTTACGGTTTGAGGAAGTCCAAGCGCTTCAGCTGCTTCGGCAGTCAATGTGCCGACTACGTCGGATGATTTGACGATTTCAGGGAAAATGGAGGCATCGAGTCCGCTGGCTTTGATCATTTTTTCAGAATATTTCCACTCTTTCAAATCGTAAACACCGGAACCGGAGGCGTAAGAGAAGTCGGTTGCCATTTTCCCGGTTAGAATGTAGTTGATGTAGTCTTTTGTGCCGAGAATGCAGTGCACTTTGTCAAACATTTCTGGTTCGTTATCGCGGAACCACATCAGTTTGAAGACAGAGTAAAGTGCCGGAGGGAAACCGTTACCTGTGGTCATGTACCACTCTTCTTCGTCAACGGTTTCGAAGAATTTATCGATCTGCTGTGAATCCGGGCGTGAATCGGACCAAATCGGTACTTGGTCACGAAGAAGTTCTCCGTTTTCCGCCACAGGAACAACACCGAGACTGTGACCGGAAATACCGATTCCGATGATTTTCTCGCGGTCGATGTTCTGTGAATTTAAAAGTGTGTTGGTGCTTTCTACAACGGAGTTCCACCAGTCGGTCGGCTTCTGTTCGTGCCAGCCCTGTTTCGGGTAAAATGTGTCGCAGGATACAAAGCTACCTGCAAGGCATTCGCCGTTTTCGTTGTAAAGAGAGGCTTTTGTTCCGCCTGTTCCAAAGTCGTACGCTAAAATATAACTGCTCATGTTCTGTTCCCTTCTGTGAGTTATATTGAATTGGGTACCCACAAGGGGCACCCCTACGGGATTTATAAATTGAAAGTCCCATTCAAACTTTTACACGTAACGTGTAGGGGTAGCCCTTGTGGCTACCCTAATTTAGTATTTTACGTCGTCGCCTAGTTCCTGGTCGTCAAGAATCGCTTTTGCAGTTCTTACACCGATACCGAAACGGCGGACGCCGATGTCATACATTGCAAGAAGCGTTTCAAGAGAACGTACACCGCCGGCCGCTTTTACTGGGCAGCGGTCGCCGACTGTACCTTTCATGATTTTTGTGTTCTCAAGAGTGGCACCAGTTTCAGCCCAACCTGTTCCGGTTTTAACCCAGGCAACGCCCACTTCGCAACAGACTTCACAGGCTTTGACAATCTCTTCATCTGTCAGGTAATGACATTCGAAGATCACTTTCAGTGGCGTGTCGCCGGCTTCATCTTTTACGGCCTGAATGTCTGCTTTTACCTCATCCCAAAGACCGGATCGCACTTTACCGATATTGATTACCATATCAAGTTCGTTACAGCCCATCTCTTTCAGCTCTTTCGCTTCGGCAACTTTACCGGCAGTAGTTGCACCACCATCTGGGAAACCTACAACACCACCGATAAGAATTTTTGGATAATCTTTTAGAAGATCAACAAGAACCGGAGTCAATGAAGGCAACGCAAACACGCAGATACAGTTGTATTCAATTGCGGTTTTTGCCACGTTGTGAAGCTCTTCGACTGTCGCGTTCGGTTGAACCGCACTTAGGTCGATCATTTGAGCAATTTCGTATTTTGATAACATATTAGTTGTGTCCTTTCTTATAGAGCTAGGTCGAATACAGCTTTTACGTCTTCTGGAGTTACCGGTGTATGACTGTGCATTTTGCCGTCCGCTCCAAAGCTTACAGCAACTACAGCGTCTGCAAGTGCCTGAGTTTTGTCGGCTGTTACGTCGATGTCTGAAAGGCGGGTTGGAATGCCGATTCCTCTCATGAATGCTTCAAATGCGTCGATACCTTCAAGTGCCACTTCTTCATCAGTTTTACCTGTTGTGTCTACGTTGAAAAGTTCAGTCGCAAAACGTACGTAACGATCTAGGCGAGTTTTGTACATGTGACGCATCCAAGCAGGCATTACGATTGCAAGAGTTGCACCGTGAGCAGTGTTGTACTGAGCAGAAATTACGTGACCAAGCTGGTGCATTGGAGTCCATGCATCACCCGGCTGAGAGATTCCGTTAAGCGCCATGATTGAGCTCCACTGCAGATTTGAGCGAGCCGCCACGTCGTTTGGATTTTCAAGAACTTTTGGAAGTTCCTGCATTACAGTTTTGCAGACACCTTCCTGAATGTAGTAGTTCAGCGGAGTGCCTTCCAGACCGTTGATGTAGAACTCAAGAACGTGAGACATTGTGTCAGCCGCACCGCAGGCAGTCTGGTATGCTGGAAGTGTGCAGGTTAGTTCAGGGTCAACAACAGAAACTTGTGGATATAGGCAGTTATCCCAAACGTAAGATTTTTTACCAATATAGTCGTTTGTTACCACACCGCAGCAGTTCATTTCAGAACCAGTTGCAGGAAGAGTAGGAATCATCATCATTGGTAGTGCTTCAGAAGGGAAAACCACATCTTCAGATCCATCGTGAGCTGATGCAACCATTTTCGCCAGCTCTTCTTTGTAAAGCACACCTGCCGCAATACATTTTGCCGCGTCCATAGCGCTT
>DDLT01000134.1 GCA_002340265.1 Lentisphaeria bacterium UBA2565
GTATGACTCGAAAAATGGAAAGAGATTATGGAAGATTTTAGCAACTTGTTTTCAGAACTTTACGATGAAGCTATCGACAAGCTGACATCGGAAAGTGTGGCGGAACCTGCAGTAAACTCGACTGTTTTGAGCTCTTCTGTGGCACCATATATTGAGGCAATAAATGAGAACGGAGAGGTTACAACTTTGGTGAAGATGTTTTTCAATACGGTAACGATTGCACCGCCAATACTGAAGTTTGGATCATTTAAATCGCCAGAAATTGGCACACTCAGTTTCACCTGATTGTTTTTGTCGGTGATAATGGAAAGGGCAAATTTTACGGGAAGTGATGTGGCGTCGTCGCTGTCGACCGATTCGCCAAATGTAAGCTTATCCAAAAGTACGTCATTTGTCGCATTGATTTTGTTATCCTTAACTTGGTAGTTTAAGTCAAGTTGAAGCTTTCCTTTGGCGATTTCATAACCGATATATTTCCCAGAGTAGGGCGTTAAACTGCTGAGTTCGATATCGCTTATTTTAATTGCCAAATCGGCAAATGGTTTTGCGGTTAGCGGATTTATCTTTCCTTCTAGTTTCAGTTCGGTGTGATGATCTATTCCAACATTCAATTTTATGTCGGCACTCTCATTAGTGACCGTAGAAATTTTCCCAATTTCGAGTTTTATCTCTTTGAGATTCGCTTCGTAAATTGGAGAGATCGATTGATCAATATATTTAAACGATGAATCTTCGACTAGAATCTCATTTATGGTCAATTGTGGCAGTTTGAACTCTTTTGCAACTACTGCTTCTTTATCTGTTGTCGCGGTCTCTTCGACTGGCTTTTCTTTCATAATATGAGAGATGTTCAGCGTGCCGTCTTCCCCTTTGATAATTGCGCCGTATTGACCCTGTAGGTGAAACTTGTCAATAGAGGCTGAAAGCGGTGAATTTGTTGCATTGAGATTTTCAACTTTCACAGATTCCCAACCGATGAAATGTTTCTTATCTTTTTGCCCAGAAATTTTAAAGTTGTCCACCGAACTGTTAGAAGTTAAAGTTACGACTGGTGAGTTTAGGTTTGATGCATCAAGGTTGATTTTACTGTCTGTTGAGAATGTCCCTGAATCCAGTGTCACGTTTGTAAACTCATTGATATATGGCTGAAATTTTGAAAGTTCCAGCTTATCTACTTTGACCGTACTGTTTACAACCTGTTTCGCTAGATCCAACGTTCCCGTTGATTTAATAGATCCCGCTTGGTTTACCTGAGTATAAAAATCGAACTTTATTCCGGAGTTTTTCGCAGAGCTTAAGTCGGTGACTTTAAGGTTTATTGGATAAAATAGGGTTTCGCTACCTTGTGAGAGTGCGTGATCTTCAAATGAGATTCCATAGTTTTCGATTTCAAACTTATTTAACACGAGGGTGAATGGGTTAGCCTTTTCTGCGTTTTCGACCACTTTGTCTTCTGCTTTAGAAGCTGTAGATTTTGGCAACGCGTTCAGGTTGATAATATTCTGTAGATTGATGCTGTTGTCTTGATTGCGAACTACTGTTTGCCCACCATTTTTTAGTTTGATAGAATCAACTACCATTTTTGATTGATTGAGATCGAACGAGTCGGTCACTATTTCAATCAACGGAAGGCTGATAATGTCTTTCTGACCTTTTGTCTGAAGGAGGAAGTCGTTAAGTGTCACTTTCGAACTGTTTAAAACGACATTTTCCATTGAGGCTGTGGCGTTAGCAGCAATGTTTACTTTTCCAGTCGCAAACTTCGCATTGAGATATTTTTGATAATAAGGAGAGTATGCCGGAGGATTGATTCCTGAAATTTTAATAACGGTGGTTGCACTGAGTTTTGGTAGGGAGAATTCTGAGTTGATTTGAACCTGTTCTCCATTTGAAGCCTGTAAATCAAATTGTAAACTCGACGACTTTTCAGAGGTTGTCGATATGTTCTTGATCAGAAGGTTTGCCGGATTGATTGTTGTTCCGAATGATAGATCATTTGTTAAATCTGAGAATACGACTGACCCATTTTCCATTTTAACCTGATCAATGCTCAAATCTATGAAATCGGCAAGGCGAAGTTCAACAGTTTCTTCTAATTCGGAACTGCTTTCTTCTGAACTCTCAGCAGCTTCTTTTTTAGGCATTTTTTCTAAATCAGCAGCACTTTGCCAATTAATCGAACCGTCTTTCAAGCGGTCTACTTTGACATAAGGCTCGGAAATCAGAACTTCTTTGATGTGAAGTTTCTTCTCAAATAGGTTGGATGGCGTAAATGAAATACCAAACTTTTGCAAGGAAAACTGTGTTTCATCATTTAGAGTGATGTCAATGTCAGAAACTGAGAATCCACCATCAAGGTTAAGTTCAGGCACACTATTTTCTGGAAGTTGAAATGATATGGTCAGATCACTGTCAAAGCGGCAGCTTTTAAGTTTAGCTTTGACGAATTCAGGCTTGTATTCATTAAAGTGGGCAATGTTCATGTCTTTAACGAAAATATTGAGAGCGGTTTCACGGCTGTATTTAAATGGTTTGGATTGACCTTTAAATTTAAATTCTGCACCGTTTAAGTTTCCTGAAAGGAGAGGCGTTACATATTCTTCAATGCGGTAATCAAAGTTTGAAATGAATGGGATTGCCATGTTTACATTTGTAAGCGAGTGACTTTTGTTAGTAAACTGATCTTTTACGTAAACCTGGGCATTTTTGAGTACGATATTGTTGATGGAAAACTTAAAATCAACAGGTTTCTTTTCTTCTTCCATTTCTGTGATTTCCTCAACAATTTCCTCTTTCACATTTTCTAGTAATCGTTGTACAATGTCGTCAAAGTTGAACTCTTTAAAAGATTTACGGGTAATGCTTACAATCGGCGTATCCACTGTCACTTCATTGACAACTAGTGCCAGTTTAAAGATTGAGGAAGATTGAAGATTTATTGTAACTTGTTTGAGGCTGAAGAAGTCGTTGCGGTTTTCCAGTCCTTCAATTTTAAAGTTATGAACCCGTAGAATGAATGTGTAGGGATTGAATTGAACTCGTTCGATTGTAACTTTTCGACCAAGGCGTTCGGAAAGTTCGGTCTGAGCAACTTTTTTACCAATTGCAGGAATGATAAAAAAGCCGGTGATGGTATATGAGGTCAGTAGGATTGCTGTAATGATTGAATATCTTTTTAATCTGCTTTGATTTTTCCACTTCTGCCGTGACCTTTTAATCCATGACTCATTTGCTTTTTTACTGTCTTCTTTATTCATCGGATATACCTTTATTTAACTTTTAAAACCTGACACAACTACTCGTGGTGGTAGGTATTAAAGCACCTTAAATGAAGAATATCCAGTAAAAAAGGTTTGCTTTGTGTAACTCTATTAGAGACTAACTCAATTCGCTGGAGAACTGAATGAAGAACGTTTTGGTGTAATTTGTTAACGTAGGAATTTGGTTTGTAAAGTTACCGATAGTTTCGGCTGTTTGTGAGCCGTTGACGATTTCATTTATCAAAATGTCGGTGACTTCTTTTGCTCCTGCGTGACCGTTTTTAAGGTCATTGAAAAAGTTATTGATAATTCCAAATCGTTCCAATTGGTGTTGATGAACGTGTTGAAGATGTCCGTAAAGCTTTTCAAAATTGTTGAATCGTGACTTTATGTTTTTTAGTACGATTTCTGTAATTTGTTCAACTGTTTTACCTCTTAGAAGATAAATTTCTAAGTAACGGAATATGCCTACGGCTCCGAACGCGTCGAGGTCGTCACAGACGCAAAGTATGGAAAGAATGTGCTTTTGCATCTCACCGCCGTAAACCATGTTTTTGTACTCTTTGTCATCATGGAGCTCGATGGCTTGCAGAATCGCAAGTTTGTCTGCTCCGAACTGTAAAGGATTTTCTTTTAAAAACTGCTCTGCAATCAATCGACTTTCGTGTCCGTGTTTAGAGTCTACAGTTATGATCATGCCGATATCGTGGAGTAGGGTGGCTACAATAATTTCTTCAATTTCCGACTTTTCGAATTCATGATCGATTTCCGACAAATCTTCTATCAGTTCCTTTGCAAGATTCCAGACACGAAGGTGATGACTGTGATCATGTGAAGGGATCTTAACGTTTGAAAAGCTTTTTTCTGAAAACTGATAAAGTTTATTAAGCCATTGGTTTTCAACAACCTTTATGTTATTTAGGGTGGTTTTCATTTAGTTGACCTTCTCGATGACGACTAGTGATTTGTTGGTGAATCCGTCGGTCACATCAAAACTGTAATCTCCAGATAGTTTGTACACGCCGAAATCATTCGATAGTCCTTCCGTTTTTAGAAATAGTTCAGCATCTTCAATTTTTCCAAATGCTTTTCCGCCTGGATAAATTCCGCCGAAAAGTGGTCCGAACTTTACAACGCCACGGTTCTCAGAAAGTGCCTGTGAGTAGTTTGAATCACCAATCGTGTAGATTGGATTTGTGATATCTTTACGAATAACTGGTGTGGTTTTATCATTGAATTCTAAAAAAGTAGCAACTGCCAGAATTAAAACAATGATGATAACTTTTTTGATAATTTGTTTCATTTTATCCCTTAATTTTGTTGAATGAATTTTGCTCGGGGAAATTTATTGTCAGCTTTCAGTTGTTCAATACATACTCATAGAAATCGATTATAAATTGATATTTTGTTATGTTTGTGTCAATAAGTCGGTTGTAAGGTGAGTGAAGTTGTTTATTTTGTGTCGCACCCGATTAAAATATAAGATTGTCAATTTAGGAGTATCATTTTATGATAAATGATCCGGCAGCAGTTGCTGAAAAGATCGGGGTGAAAAAGGTTAATAAAAGTTTTGGTGAATCGTTTGTGAGCGCAATGCTTGCAGGTGGGTTCATTGCAGTGGCTTTTATGTTTTATGTTACTGTGGAAACAGGTGCTCAGTCTGTCCCATGGGGTATTAGTAAACTTCTCGGCGGTCTTGCTTTCAGTCTTGGACTTATTCTAGTTGTGATCTGTTCTGTAGACCTTTTTACTAGTTCAGTTCTGTCAATTATTCCATTAAAACATGGTAAGGTGAAGTTTTTCAATGCGCTGAAAAACCTCGTGGTTGTCTATTCCGGAAACTTTCTTGGAGCACTTCTTTTTGTTCTATTGATTTATCTTAGTGGAATGTACAATTCGGCACATGGTGGTTGGGGTGAAACCGTTTTAAAAGTGGCTTCACATAAACTCCATCACACATTTTCTGAAGCAGTTGCCCTTGGAATTCTCTGTAATTTTTTGGTTTGTTCAGCTGTTTGGATGACTTTTGCATCGAAATCTGTAACTGATAAAATTCTGGCTGTCATATTTCCTGTGACGATGTTTGTCGCCAGTGGTTTCGAACATTGTGTGGCTAATATGTTCATGGTACCTATGGGAATTGTGATTCGCAATTTTGCATCTGCGGAGTTCTGGGGTGAAACTGCTTTAAATGCTGATATGTTTTCGGAATTGACAGTTTCAAATTTTGTCAGTTCGAACCTGATACCTGTTACAATTGGTAACTTTATCGGTGGAGCGGTACTAATTGGTTTGGCATTTTATTGGATTTCTACTAGAACCGGAAAAGCTACTAAAGCTTTGGAAAGTTAACTTTTGGAAGCTTGCCAAGTCCGGGTTTGGCGAAGAGGAAGCCCTGAAAAATTTCTATTCCGTGATTTTTCAGCCACCTGTACTCTTCAACAGTTTCGACGCCTTCCGCAAGGAGGTCAATTCCTAAATCAAAGCAGACCTGAATAATCGCTTTGACGATGGTCTGCTTCGGTCCATTTTGATGAATTGCTTTGATTAATGCGATATCAAGTTTGACCAGATCGGGTGGGAACTCAGCCAAAAGGTTTAGTCCGGAGTATCCGGCGCCGAAGTCATCAATTGCGACATTGAGCCCCAAACCATGATATTCATTGGCGAGCTTTACAAACTTTTCCTGTTCCTGAATAGCTTCCTGCTCTGTCACTTCTAAATAGAGTTGTGACGGTTTGAAACCGTGTGCTTCAGCGAATTTAAGCGTTTTTCAGACGTATTCATCGGTATTGTAGATACTTCTTGGCAGGAAGTTGATATTTATTGCAGTTTTGATGCCGAGCTGATGTGCTATTTTTATAGCGGTTTCTCTGGCTTTTTGATCAAACTCTATCAAATCTTTGTCGCTGACAGCTGAAATTACTTCATAGGCTGACTCCCCATTTTCTCCACGAACTAGTGCTTCATACGAAAAAATCGTCTGATCGGCTACATTGACAATTGGTTGAAAAGCGCAGGAAAGTTTCATGGTTTTACTCCAGAGATTGGCGCCAGCGCCCCTGGGCGAATGCTTTTAGAAGTTTTTGGGCGCGTCCTCGATCAAGATCAGCTAGACAGGTCTTTTCGCCGAAAAAATCGTTCAATCCGTCAATATTCTGGAGTGCTTCGGGATTGGTCTGATAAAAGCCCATTGTCCAGTCGCCAAATTCTCGTGCAGGGATTTTTTCACGGATAATTGTAGTCACTTTGTGGTGACGGGAGTCTGAACTGATTAAGTCGAAAAGTTGATTGATTTGCTCCTCTTCTCCTTCAAGTACTTGAAAGAAGCTTTTATCGGAATAAAGGAGCATTCCGGTGATGCCGGTTTTGGAGTTTTTCTTCCGTGCCACACTTACCAGCTCTGTTAACTCCTGATGCGACATTCTGTGACTTGCGGCACTGCAGTAAATGAGGTGAATTAAATTCATCTTTTTCTCTTTGACTAAAGTTCCTATTCAGTAGTTAAACTAACAGTCATCAGAGTCAATGCAAATTTAATCTTCGATTTCGAGTAGGTTCGGCTTACCAGTTAGTTTGTCGACGTTTAGGGCGAACTTTTGTGTTCCAATAACCACTGTGATTTCCGGACCGAATGCTTCACCGTCTGAGTAGAAATAGTATCGGGCAATTGATGTGTCGGTTGAGATATTTGATTCTAAAGCCTCATCTTCGGCTTCAAATGACACACCTTTATCCATTTCCTGGCGAATCTTTTTGAAAATGACATTTTCCTTTGGTTGGGTCGTCCCTTCAAAATCCTCCAATTCAGGATTTTTCAGGCGATTGAGAAGTTGTCCATAGTTTTCCTTTCGCTTGGCTGGTTCCACCACAATAAGGTTTTTGTCGATATCAACTACCAGCATCGCCTTTTCTCCGGAAGCCATTGCCATCAGCTTGGCCTGAGTAAATGCACTTTCAATCTTAACGATTGCGTCTTTCTTCAGGATTCCAGCCGGCTTTGTAATAAGATTTGGCAACGCTACGCCGAGAACAGCTCCCGTGATTGCGAGAACAATCAGAAGCTCAATCAGCGTAAATCTTTTGGAACAGTTTCTCATAATTCAAAAAAGGGTGCGGAATGCACCCTTGGTATTAGTCTTCTTTTTTACTTAGATCATCGAAGCAGCTAACGTCTTTATTTGCTCCTTCTCCACCGGATGTGCCATCTTCGCCGTAGCAGATGATATCAAACTTACGGTCACCAGTTCCTGGTTTCTGGTAGATATACTCATTTCCCCAAGGGTCTTTTGGAATGTACTCCTCGCTGAAGTAGGTTTCGCCAAAAGAGTCTTTACCTAGAAGGTCTTCAAGGCTGTCTGGATATTTACTTTTATCCATATAGTAGTTGTTTACAGAATCTCTTAGCAGGCGTGTCTGTTGAGCCGCAACGTTCCACTTACTTTTTCCAATCTGACTAAATACTCTTGGTCCAACTAGGCCACCCAAAAGTCCAATGATTAGGATTACAACCAATAGCTCCATCAGTGTGAATGATTTTCTTTTCATTTTTCTTTTCATTTTTTGTCTCCTATTTAATATCTGTTTTTGGTACTTCTAAAGTTAATGTTTCAAGTTCTACTTTTTCTGAATATTTCAGTAAATCATCAATTTCAATTGCCGGTTTTACAGATGAGTTGACCACTGTATTTTCTTTCGGCTTCTCGTCTTCGGGCTTTTTGCCGCCTAAAGTATCGAAAATTATCATTGCGACAATGGCAGCGGCTGAACCGATTAGTATTTTCTTAATGAAACCTTTTGAGCGCGTGTGTCCCATCATGTTTGGATTTACTCCCG